>JBBRPC010000154.1:0-9008 GCA_038228615.1 Acidimicrobiia bacterium
AAACGACCATTGCGCAATCATCGTCACGATCAAGCGGAGATAGTGAAATACCAGACGAAAGTGCCGCGTAGATGGCGTACCGGCTTGGCGTTCTCGAATCACCGTTGGCGCTTCCACGACGCGCAAACCAGCGTTGCATACGTGCAGCAATGATTCGGTGGAGTCCATGAACTCCACGGGGTAGGTCGCCGCGAACAACTCCAGCACTGGTTTGTTAAACGCGCGGAACCCCGACGACGTATCCGAGAAGTGATTGTTGGTCATGGTGTTCATCATGAAACGCAAGATGTGCATCGCGCCCCGCCGCATCGGACCTACTCGGTATTCGACGGTACCCCCCTCACCGAATCGCGTTCCCACGACCATATCGGCGCCACCGTCAAGTGCCGCGAACAGCGTTGCGATTTCGTTCGGGTCGTGTTGTCCGTCGGCGTCGAACTGCACAGCCCGCGAATAGCCATGACGCACTGCATATCGAAACCCAGTTTGCAGGGCACCACCAATCCCCAAATTAAAGGGAAGCTCGGCAACAATGGCTCCAAAACTGTGCGCGATCGCGGCAGTGTCGTCGGTGGAGCCGTCGGAGACCACGAGCACATCAAGGTCGGGCCGAACTCGTTGCAGCTCGGTCAGCGTGCCAGGAAGCGCGTCTTGTTCGTTCCAGGCGGGAATGATGACCAGCGCGACACTCTGACGTAGCGGAACGACACTTCGCCGCCGTTGGCTCGAGAGTTCACCATTCTCACGCGACAGGCGCGCAGCATCGGAGGGCTCGGGGCGGTCCACATGTCCAGAGTACCGCCAGCCTCGCCGGTAGAGTGCCGCCGTGACTACTGCCACGGACGGCACCGCGCCCGCGCCGGTAGCGAACAACCGCACACCTCCACCGCTTGATCGTGCGGGCACCGAGCCGGGCAGGTATCGAGCCCTCGACGGGTTGCGCGCCTTCGCCGCATTCGCCGTGTTGCTCACCCATGCCGGCGACGCCTCCGGGATGCCCTCGAAAGTCACCCATTTCTTCGGAATCTCATTCCCGACTGGCATCGCGATACAGCAACTGAACCTCGGAGTTGAGATCTTCTTTGTGATCTCCGCGTTCTTGGTCTACCGGCCGTTCATCGCGGCCAACGTCCAGGGCAACGTAATGGGCAACGACCATCCCGAGCCACTGCGTTTCCTGTGGAAACGCGCGTGGCGCATTTATCCGGCGTATTGGGTTGCCCTGTTTGTCATTGTTGCACTGTTCGCGAACCACTCTCTCCCGAACGCCGACACAGCGCTCACAAACGCGTTCCTGACGTTCGGGTACGACCCGAAGCGCTGGTGGGGTGGCGGTATCGGGCTTCGCCAGAGTTGGACGCTCGTCGTCGAGATCAGTTTCTACTTCTTCATTCCCTTCTGGGCGTGGGCGACGCGCGCGTTAGGACGCAGACTCGGCGCGTTGCGTGTTGAGATTGCCGGAGCACTCGCGCTCATCGTCGCAGGTCCGCTCTTTCTCTACGCGACACGCCAACACAATGTCTGGACTCCGTTTCGGGTGTTACCCCCCTACCTCGGGGCATTCGGATTCGGGATGCTGTTCGCAGCGATCGGCGTGTGGAACGACGGTCGAGCCGAGGAGCACGCGTGGTTCTCTCGGGCTCGAAATATCGGGCTCTGGTACTGGATAGCCGCGCTCGTCGTGTTCGTTGCGACGATCAAGACCTTCGATCTCTCAACGTTGGCGATGTTCGTTCCCGGTTCCACCCACCAAACCATCGAGCGCATCATGCACGCAACGGTGGCAGCACTTTTGGTCGCACCGATCGCGTTCGGACTCCCGCAACGCAGCGTGATTCGAAAGGCTCTTGGAAATCGTGTCGTTGCACAGGTCGGGCTCTGGAGCTACGGGTTTTACCTCTGGCACTACACGTTCATCGACTACATGCACGACCATCACTTCGATACGAGCAGCACAAGGTTTTTCGTCAAGATTGTCATCGTCGCGACCATCGGCGCAGTCGCTGCAGGGGCCGCGAGTTGGTATCTCATCGAACGCCCGTGCATCCGGTTAGGAGCTGGACGGGTCGCACGTCCGCGTTGGCTGCAATGGCAGCGTCCAACGTTTTTCACTGGCCTCGGTGGGATCACCTTCGCTGCACTCATCTGGCGCGTCGGCTACATCGTTGCGAGTATCGATCGGCTCAAACTCGGTGGCGACGCGTTCTACTACCACACGCAAGCGAACGACATCGCCCACGGACGCTGGTTCATCGACCCGTCGCAGTTTGCCTGGTACGGCCGCGTCACGCCGTCGGCAGGTCACCCACCCTCCTATTTGCTCTATCTCGCTGCCGTATCTCGCTTCATTGGCCAATCAGAACTCACCCACCGATTGGCGTCGGCAGTACTGGGTGCGGCAACTGTGTTCGCACTCGGCATGTTCGCTCGCAAACTTTTCGACGACGACCGCGTGGGATGGATTGCCGCCGCGCTCGGCGCCGTCTACGCGCACCTTTGGATCAACGACGAGATGTTGATGTCGGAAACGATGGCGCAACTCTGGACGGTGCTCGCGTTCATCGCCATCTACCGGTGTTGGCGTGATCCACGTCGTGGTACTGCCGCGTGGATGGGGGCTGCGATCGGACTCGCGGCGCTCAGTCGTGCCGAAGCTGCGACGCTCTTTCCCCTGCTCGTCATCCCGTTGTTGCTCCTCATGCGACGCTTGCCGATGCGCAAACGGATCAGTTTGGCGGCGCTCTCGTGCGTGATCGGCGGAGCGACGATGGCGCCGTGGCTGCTCTACAACGTCGGACGTTTCACCCATCCCGTGCTCATGTCGAACGGTGTCGGCAGCGTGCTCATGGTGGCGAACTGCGACCGGACCTACGGTCACTATCCAACCAAGCCGGGCGAAGATCGCAACGCGTACCTCGGCTACTGGAGTGTTGGATGTGCGATCGACGCCGGTTTCACTGCGCTCCAAAAGGGTGACGAATCAGAAAAGGAAGTCGAGTGGCGCAAGGTCGGACTCGACTACATCAAAGCGCACAAATCTGAGTACCCAGAGATGAGCGTCCTTCGCGTCGCGCGAATGTGGGATCTCGGTTTCATTGGCCAAAATATTCACCCATTTAACGCTGAGCTCGAAGGTCGTGGCGCGTGGCAATCGACGCTCGCGACGATGCAATATCTCGTGCTGCTTCCGTTGGGCATCAACGGCTTGGTATTGCTGCGACGGCGCAAGATTCCGATTCTTCCGTTCCTTGCGGTCGCGGGAACGATCACGTTCACGGCTGCGACGACCTTCGGCATCACGCGGTACCGAGCACCCGTCGACGCGCTCCTTCCCGCGTTGGCTGCTGGCGCGATCGTGGCGCGACTCGATCGTTCTCGGCGTGCTCGTTCCTCCGGCGCGCTTGCTCCCGACGCACTTCCTCTGGGCGTCGGGTCCCAGGGCACACGTAAGGCTCGGAAATTCCGGTTCCGCGCCGCAGTACAGTCGCCAACGATCGTCTTTTGCGCGCTGGCGATGGTGTTAGGTACTGGGTTCGCTGCGCTGACACCAGCGCTCACTGGATACGACGAAGGTGTCCATCTTTTTCGGGCGTGGCAACTTTCAAACGGTCACGTGCGAAGCCTTGAAACCATCAATGCGCGTGGTCAACACGATGTCGGCGACATGTTCCCTGCACAACTTCGTCCCGACGCGTTCGCGCTCATCAAGGATGGTTTCTATGGTCGCGACTCCAGCGGTGGGCGCGACGCCTCTCGAGCGTTCCATCACATCCGCGATCCAGCAGCAGCGGGCAAAGCTACCTTCGAAGGTTTTCCTTCATCCGCTGTGTACCCCCCCGTTCCATACATACCAGCTGCAATCGCGATTCGCATTGCGCGCACGATTGGGTTGTCGACGTTCGCATTGCTGTTCTTCGCACGGCTTGCGACGTTGCTCGGATACATCCTGATCGTTGGGCGCGCATTGCATCATGCCCCTCGTCGAAGGTGGCTCTTGGCGGTGCTCGCATTGGCACCGGTCTGCACATTCCAGGCAGCCATGCTGTCGTCCGATGGCATCACAATCGCGCTTGCGCTGCTCGCCGTAGCCCTCGCGCAACGCCTCGTCACCGTGCCACGAGGCGCGATCCGCTGGCCAATGCTGCTCGAAGCAGGCCTCGTGGTGGGAGCGCTTGGCCTTTCGAAACCTCCCTATATTCTCTTTGCTGCGCTGTTCGTTCCGGCGCTGTGGAAACACCGGAGAACCCGAGTTGGATCGACGCTGCTCGCAGCTATGGCCCCAGGAGCAATCGCGTTCCTCCTTTGGTCGAAATATGCGCAGTCGATCTACATCGCGCCGCGTTTCGAAATCACCGGCGCAGGGTCGTACGCATATCGCGGAGTTGACACGACGAAACAACTCACGTTTTTGGCCCATCGGCCGTGGGCGTTGTTCAGCGTCATCCGCAGAACCATCGGCCGAACATGGGTCACGCTCTTGCACGACATGGTTGCACAAATCGCTGGCTGGGTCTCGCCCGCGGCGCTCGGCGTAACGATCGCGGTACTCACCTACGCGTCATTTGCCGTCGCCATTACCCAGTCGGGCAACGACTCCGCTCGTGCTGACCTCCCCGATCTGAGTCGCTTTGAACGCGTCGTGATGATCACGATCGCCATCGTCACAATTTTCGCGGTATTTCTGTTGGCATACACCGGATGGAATCAGGTCGCCGCGCCACGAATCGACGCGTTCCAAGGACGGTACCTTTTCCCACCATTGGCGCTCTTGGCGCTCACGATTCCGCCCATGCGGTCTGCGAATCGGCGTCTTCAGGGATGGTTCCCCGCGGTCGTCGTCACGGCAACGTCAGTCATCACACTTGTGGGATTGACCCTGCACTACTACTAACGGTCTTGATCCGCCCGAAATTTCGGTCGACGATCAAGAGCGTGATGATCCAGAGCGCGACGCGGAGTTGCATATTCGCAGTCAAGGTGTGACGACCGACTTCGAAATAGTCGCCGACGTACGCCACGAAGGCGTGTAGGGCGGCCGTCGCGACAGCGAACACCAACATCCACCGCAGCGTTCGGTCGTCGCGTCGCCACCCGAGGCGTCCAACCGCGCCCGCGATAATGCCAAGCGCTGCCCAACCCCACATCAACCCTGCAGAGCGCCAAAAGCTCAGCCAACCGAACCATCCAAAGACACGTCCCGGAGTCGCTTGCGTTTGGTGTGCGTACAACGCAACCGACGGCAGAAGGACATAACCACGGTCGCGAATGAACGATCTCGCCTGCCACTTGGCGTGTGTCAACACGAACCGGAAGTAGACCGACTGACCGTGCTCGCGCAACCAAGCGCGAAATGGCGCGAATTCCGGACCTTGTTCGAGACGCAAACGTGAGTAGAAATAACTGGGTCGCAACGAGGCCACAGCCGCCGACTGCGGCATGCCATGCGCCGTAAACCACGCGAGATACTCCGGAACAGGCGTGACTCGCTCCACGATATTTTCCTGCAGTGGGTAAAACCAACGAGGTGGGTCGGCCTGGTTCGCGAGTGCGTTCGAACCGACAACTGCGCTAGCGCACATCACAATCGACAACACAGCAGCGCCCCGCCACTGTCGGCGACGCACAAACACACCCGCGGCAACAACAATGACACCGATCGCGACAATCGCGTTGGTATCACGCCCGATGGTGCTGACCGCAAGAAATCCCGAGGCAATGAGCCACCATCTGCTCCCAGTGTGGCGTATGGCTGTGAGCGCCGCTGCGAACGTGGCAACCACACACGAGATCGATAGGCCTTCGGAGGCGACCGCGGCGTTCCAGATTAGCAACTCTGGGGCAAGACTCAACGCCAACAACACAACGACAATGGCCATTTGCGCAACGCGCTGGCGAGCGAGACGCGCTGTCGAACGCGCAAGCCACTGCCACGCGCTACCCCACAGGATCGTCTGCGCAATGATGAGGAGACGGATCTGACGCCCGACCAACGCGACCAACAGCGGATAGAGCGGAGCTACGCGCGCTGCAAACGGATTCCACGGCCAGTGTCGTGCCGCGAAGAGATAGATCTGTGAGTCGCTTCCCTGAATGATATTGCCGGGTCCGGGAGCAAGCTTCGGCGTTCCAACCAGAATCGCGATGACGTAGGCGGTCAACAGCATGGCGTGCACGACCGAGGCGATCCGCACGAATCTCATTGGCAGCATGCTCGCGTCACCGTTTGGTTGCGTCGTCATGCGGTGCGCCTACCAACCCAACGCGTGATTGGACGCTCGAAACCAAACCAACTGGCTGCTGCGGTTGCGGTCGAGGCAGCTAGTCCGAAGACCACCAGCAACAACATGTTCGCGTGAAACAACGGTTGGTATTGCCACTTTGTGGCTTGCCCAATCCAGCTCTGGTGCCAGAGATAGATGCCATAGCTCACCACACCGAGAAATACCAGTACCCGTTGCCGTAGCACCCACGTCACTGCGTTGCGACGCGCAGGCTCGAACACTGCGGGAACGAGCAAACAACACGCGACAAAGCCATGCAACTCCTGTTTGTACAGGCCATGCCATCGTGTCGGGCGGTGCAAAATCCCAACTTCGAGCACATTCGAACCGATCCAAAACGCCGCCACCGCGACAACCCACCAAACTTCGGCGGCCTTCGCCGAACGAGCGATCACCCGTCGCGGTCCGACGCCGTGCACAACACCAACGCTGAAGACTGCGAGCGCCATTCCCATCGCGAAGAGATCAAGATTTGCCAACAACCAATACTCGCCGACGTCGTTCAGCACCTTCACGTGTCCCCAATACACGAAGCACCGAAACGCGATCGACCCACATGCCAAGAGAGCGAGTGCCATCAGCTGACCGTAGAAACGGCCGCGCAACGACTTCGACCGCGTCGCGGCGCGCACTACAGCTGCGAACATCGGCAGAAACAAATAAAATGTCACCTCGACCGCCAGTGTCCACGCCTGGTTGATCCCGCCCTTTGCTTCATCGAGGTTTCGGTAAATATGAATCAGGCCGTAATACGGCAGGTATCCGAGTTGGGACGTCGGATACACCGCGAGACCGAGCAGCCGATTGCTGGTCAATTTGCCAACGACAATGATGACGGTAAGTGCCAGCCAATATGCCGGAAAGATTCTCGCTGCCCGCCGCAACAGGTATTTGCGTACGCTTGGCTCCGAAGCGCCGGTCATGATGCGGTCTGCAAACGGTCGATACAACAAGAAGCCGCTGATCAAAAAGAAGATGGCGACGCCGATATCGAGTTGCGTGAACTGATGCGCAAAGTGCCCAACCGACATGCGCGCGGATGGCAGCGACGCATGGTGCAGCACCACGAGAATCGCAGCGATCGCGCGCAAACCGTCGAAACCATCAAATCTCGCCCGGGCGGGCGAAGCAAGCGTCACGCCGACACCTTGGTGACGCGATCTTCTTTGCGCCTCGCAGCAAGGCGCGCATCGAGGTCGAGCGCAGGCCGTTCGATCCAGTGGTAACTCGCCGCTCCAAAGATCAAGCTGAGCGCAAACGCCGAGACTCCCACAAGCCAGAAATGCCCTCGGAACGCCTCGGTTCCTCCCGACCAATGCACAGCCTGCACGATCCAGTGATCGTGCCAGAGATAGATACCGTACGAAACCACTCCGACATATGCCATCGGACGGAGCCGCACAAACTTGCGGTAGCCACCGACCATCTGGTCGCCAAATACAACCGGGACGAGCAAACAGAACGCACACATCATCTGAAAGACATTGCGCAGGTACGCGTCCCAGCCATGCGATACACCAATACCGGCACTTGCATTGGTCAACACGGGTACAGCGAAGTAAAAGCCCCCAGCTGCGACGGCCCAGATATCGCCACGGCGAGCGAACGCATTCCACCGCTGAATCGAATGTCCGGCGCGCGCGTATCCGTCGATCGCTGCGAGCCCGATACCCAATGCAAACACGTCGATGGTTCCGGGCAACCAGAACTCAGCAACCTCTGGCATTGCATGCACGTGATACACCACGAAGCGCCAGGCAAACGCGCCCATACAGAGTACGGCGACTGCTCCGAGCTCCAGCCTCAGCCGTCGATCAGGGCTCAGGTCGCCAAGTCTGCGCATGACCGCGACATAGCCAATCAAAAACAGGTAAAACGCGAGCTCGGTCGCCAGCGTCCACGTAGGTACGAGCGTACGGTTCGCAAAGAAATCGCGTTGCGTATAAATCTGCGTGAGCGTCACGATCTTGAACGTATGGAACGTATTGCGCGCCGCGATGCTGTTGGTCGCGAACAGGATCGCGATCGCCAGCCAATAGCCGGGAAACACACGTACCGCCCGGCGCCGCAAAAATTCGCGTGACGATGGCATCTCCCGATCGCCGTACATCGCCGCAGCGAACGGCCGGTACAGCAGGAATGCCGAAATCATAAAGAAAATCGCAGGCCCAATTTCGAGATGTCCGAGCAGCAGCGTTGGACGATAGGTATGTCCGAGAAGTCGTACCGTCCAAAATGACCCATGCGTCACACCCGTTGCGAAGCCAGTATGCGTCGCAAAGACCGCAATCACACCGATCGTTCGAAGACCTTCGAGTCCGGCGAACCTGGCCGTCGCTGGCGGCGTGGATGCAGCAGATGGGGCCACGGTCGCTGCGGCGGTCATCGTCTGGCCTGCAAACGTTGGAGCGGTCGTTCAACGACCTTCCACGTGATTGCCGCCGTCGCTGTTGCGTAACACAACGCCAACGGGCCGATGATCGCAAGGTTGCCGTGGAATTCGCGGGCGTGGGTGAGCCGAAGCGCCGCATCGATCCAGCCTTGGTGCCACAAGTAGAACCCGTACGACCACACTGCCCCTAAGCGAACTGCTCGCGATCGCAGCACACGAGCAACCCATCCGTTTCCAAGCGGAACGAAGATCGCGGGAACGACGAGCAGTGCAACGATCAGACCGCCGAGCTCGTGGCGAAACTCGGTATCGATACCTGTGAGCGAGTCGAGCCC
>JBBRPC010000155.1:0-8994 GCA_038228615.1 Acidimicrobiia bacterium
ACAAATCGTCGAGAACCTTGACCTTGCCGCCAAGCTCGACGAGAGCATCGGTGAGATGCGAGCCAATAAATCCCGCTCCGCCAGTCACAAGCGCGTCCATAACGGCGACCCTACCTGCACGCTCGTGGCATCGACCCCAACACTGTCGCCCCAACACCGTCGCCCCAACACCGTCGCCCCAACACCGTCGCCCCAACACCGTCGACCGTGTCGACCCGTCGCTTGGTTGGTGTTGTCTGGTCGTAGCCTGGTGTCGTGAACTCACGTCGCGTTACCCGTCAACTCATGGTCGGCAAGGTCGCTATTGGTGGCGACGCGCCGATCAGCGTGCAATCGATGACCACCACCAAGACTGGCGATGTCGACGCGACGCTGTCGCAGATCTATGCGCTTGCTGGTGCTGGCTGCGACATCGTGCGCTGCACATGTAACGACGAAGCCGCGGCGATTGGTCTGGCGCAAATTGTGCCTCGTTCGCCGGTCCCGATCGTTGCCGACATTCACTTCCAGTATCGCCTCGCGCTGGCCGCGCTCGAAGCCGGAGTGCAGGCCCTGCGCCTGAACCCTGGCAACATCCGCAAGCCGGAACACATCAAGTTGGTAGCGAGCGAGGCGCGCGACCGAAAGGTTCCAATCCGCATCGGCGTCAACGGCGGTTCCTTGGATCCCGATATTGCCGAAAAGTTCGGCGGGTCAACGCCCGAAGCGTTGGTCGCGAGCGCGGTGCGCGAACTCGACTACTTCCGTGAGGTCGATTTTGAGGATGTGAAGATCTCGGTGAAAGCCTCGAATGTGCCTGTGATGATCGACGCATATCGATTGCTCTCCGAAACACTCGACTTCCCGTTGCATCTCGGTGTAACCGAGGCCGGGCCGCTGCCCAACGGACTGATCAAATCGGTAGCTGGGATAGCGACCCTGCTGTCGGAAGGTATCGGTGACACGATTCGCTTCTCGCTCACCGCAGATCCTGTTGAAGAAGCCAAAGCTGGGCGAACGCTGCTCGAAACGCTCGGACTGCGCGAACGTAAAGGGCTCGACCTCATTGCGTGTCCGTCGTGCGGTCGCGCCGAAGTCGACGTGATCGCCATCGCCGCTGCTGCTCAGGCTGCACTCGAGGGTCGCAAGATTCCGCTCCAAGTCGCGGTGATGGGCTGTGTCGTGAACGGCCCGGGAGAAGCGAAAGATGCAGATCTCGGGATCGCGGCAGGCCGTGGCAAGGGGCACCTCTTCGTGCGCGGCAAGGTGGTGCGGGTCGTGCCGGAAGCGGAGATGGTCGAAGCGCTGGTGGCCGAAGCAGAAGCGATCATGCGCGACGGCATCGAGGCGCGTCAGGCCGCGGCCGACGAAAACGCGGAAGCAATTACAGCAGCGGCGCGCGAGGAACTGATTCAGATTCAAGGTTTTGATGCAAATCGCGACGCAGAACGAATCGCAAAAGTGCAGTCAGCGAGCGCGGGCGACGCGTGAAGCGACATCGTCGACCGCTGCTGCGAGCGGGCCAACGAACGACGGCTTCGCGCACGCGATGTGACCGTCGTTAATTTCAAAGACTGAAGCACCGCGGATTTCATCGGCGAGCCGCAATTGCAACTTCGGCGCGACAGCCGTGTCGGCGGTTGTGAGCACGATCGCAGTGGGAACGTCGATGTCGGCGAGCCATTCGGCGTGATACGTGCCGATGGCGTGACCAGCCTCGAACACCATGCGCCAATCGTGACGACGGAACTCTCGCGCCGCCCAATTTGGGACGGTGCCTGTGGCGGTCGTGCGCGCCAAAATCGGTCGGACCCGGCTCGGGATGAACGGCGCGTGCAATGCGACCTGGCCGAGACGCGTTGTGCCAACGGCAGCTGCCATCGCGCTATTGAACACAACCCGCTCGCGCATGCCTGGCATGAAACCGGCCGAAGTCGCGGCAAGCACAAGACCGGCGCAATGTTCGCGATGTCGATGCCAAAAGAGCTGAGCGATCGGCCCACCCATGGAATACCCGACCGCAATTGTGGGCGTTGCTCCTAACGTCTCGCAGACGCGCGCCACGTCGTCGGCGCAGTCGGCGAGCCGGAAACGCCCGCGGGTACGCATTCCACGCGCGTGACCGCGGTGGTCGATCGCCAACACGTGATAGCGGGAACCGAGTTCCTCGAAGACCTGAAACCAGTTCAGCGCACCGCTTGCCATCCAGCCGTGGAGCAGCATGACCGTTGGCGCGCCGGGCGGACCGTCGATCTCGCGAACGAAGGTGCGGCCACCTGATGCGAAGTTGACGTAGCGACCGCGCGGCAAATGCGGCGAGAGCGCTGCGCTGGTGAACGTGCTAGGACCTGGCATCGCACCTCTGATCGACCATTGTTGCTTGCAGGTTGACACGGTATCCCCGTTGACGCCAGTTCGCCGCGAAACCAGTCTCGGGTCATTCGCTGTCGAATCCCGAGGGAACGCCGGTGTCGCGGCTGGCCGAGGTTGCGCGTGCCTGATGCTGCATCGTCGCGACCGAAAGCAGCGACGCCGCATTCGCAGGGTCGGGAACGATGAAAAGTTGCAACTGGTTGTGCCCATTCGAGAATTGATCCGGGTCGAGCACCGTTTGGAACCGCGCTGTTGTCGATCCGGTGGACCGCAACGCGGCGCTCCCAACGATCACCTCATTGATTGCGATCACGACGCTGTCAGCGGCTCCATGGCCAGCGATTTCGCCAGTGACGAACGCCCACGGAACGAACGTAGTGTCGCTGCGGACCTTGTCGAAACCACTGTTCGCGCTGATTTCACCCTTGGCTTCGAGATGCGGCGTGACGGTGAGTTCCGCGACCTTTCGCCCGATGAGATCGCGAAATTCACCAAGGTGGTAGAAATCGCGTGGAGTGCGAGGGGTACTTGGTTGCACGTTCGCGTCGAGCACGTTCGCGAACCCGAGGCCGCGATCGAAGAGAGGCTGGCTGTTCGACGGTACGTGTTCGTTGGTAAGTGTCACCGTGCCGACGAGGCTTCGATCGCCGGGTGCTTGTGCCGGGGTGACGCCGTCGACATCCCAAGGGATGTTCACCTCAAGTTGGGCTGCGATGATGGGAAGAATATCGACGGTCAATCGGGGTTGGTCGCTCGTCGAACCCTCGCGTTGCTGTGGGTGCTTCATGAACAACGGAACCCACAACACTTCTTCGTAGTTCTCGGCGGTCGCCCGTCGAAATGGCTGGCCAGGTTGGATGGCGATGCCGTGGTCGGCGGTCACGACAATGAGCGCATCGTCGTAGGCGTCGATCTCGCGCAAGCGGGTGACAACGCTGCCAAGGAAACGGTCGGCGGCTTGGACTTGCAGTAGATGGCGTTGACGTGCCGAACCCACGGCCGCCGGCGACTGATATCCGTGCGGACCGCCGCCTTCGATCACGCCGCCGCCATAGTCGCGGCCATCTCCGCAGTAGTGCCAAGGACGATGTGGAAGCAAAATATGTAAGAAGTCGAGTACGGGCTCGCTCGACGCGGTCAAGGTTGCAATGAACTGTGTGCCGGCCGCAAGTGAATCTTTGAAGAGCCGACGGTCGCCGAAGAACACATCGTCTCGCTTGAGCGGCGAGTTGTATTGCACACACAGACGCAGCGCCTCGCGACTCAATGCTGTCCAACCGGTTGCGAACGACTTTGCCGAAGTTTGCGCAGCAAGTTGGGTCAGCGATTCGTGCACGTTGAGTCGGTATTTCGATCGCAGCAACGAAAACAGCGTGTTGGGGTGATCCGATGCAGTTGGGAGCAAGCCTTCGCGAGGCAGACAGCCCGTCAGGATTGCTGGCACTGCCTTGCGTGTTCCCGCAGAAATCGTGGTGGTATTTCTGTGCCAGTTCGCCGTTTGTGAAAGCTCGCTGAAATTCGGGAAGATCGGTGCGATCGCCCCCGTGCCGTCGAGCAACGACATGAGCGGAAGCTCATCGAACACGATAAAGACGACACGAGCTGGATTCGCGAACTCCGGTGCGCTGGCCAGTGCGCGTTCGCGCACGACGCACTTGTCGATTCGCTCTGATCCGAGAAAGCGCAGCACCACAACGACGCCAAACGGCACCAGCGCGAGCAAGGCAAGGCGCGACCAGTCGACTTCCCAGTACAGCGCGCTCAAGGCGACAGTCGAAACGGCAATGACCACAAATTGATGGCGGACCCGCAGCGTGGAGAGATGTTTGGCGATGACATTAAAGAAGAGCGCGGTGAGAAAGCCGAGCGCAACCGCGTGGAGTATGTCGCTCGCAGACCTACTTCCAACCGCAGCGATTGCTTCGAAACCGGTGATGACGGCGGCTGGGCCGAGCGAAATGATGGCCGTCGCCACAACGAAGTCGAGACGGCGCGGGCGATACGACGCGAGGAAGGGCGCGCCACGGTTCAGAATCGTCAAGGTGGGTTCGGTGATGGCGAGCGTGGCGATCCCGACCAACTCGAGGAACGCGATCACCATGGCCATGGGCCAAACATATACGGACCCGATTCGTGTTGCGATATGTCGAGGCCCAGTTATGGCTTATGACACGCGCTGGAGCCAGTAGCAGTCGACGCGGTAGGGGATCGAGAGCAGCGGGGTGTCTCTCGTTGACTCGTGCGATGTGAGAATGTCGCGGACCTCGTTGAGTACCGATGCCTGTGTCGTTGGCTCAAGGACGGCCACATGACTGACGCCTTTGACCCGTTGCACGACTTGTTCGTGGGTCACGGGCTGTTCGTGTCGAAATTGGGCGGTGTGGACTGCACCGAAGCCCGGTGTGTCGTTGAGGGCATCTTCTCGTCGAGATTGCGAGTCGAAGGTCGCGGTCTGGTCGTGATCGCGCCATGGCGCATGCTTTTCGACGCGGTCCATGACGGCCCACACCTGATCAACCCAATCGCGGGACCGGTCACGTGCGTTCCACACCATTGCCGCCCGACCGCCAATCTGGAGAACGCGACGCAGTTCCACCAAAGCGAGGGGCCCGTCGAACCAGTGAAACGCCTGTGCGATAGTCACCGCATCGAGCGATGCGTCGCGAAGGGGTAACGATTCGGCGACGGCCGAAAGGCACGGCACGGCTGGAAGCACGCTTCTGAGCTGGGCACGCATGCCAGCAACCGGTTCTGCGGCGACCAGGTCGCAACCGCTCGGAACGAGTAAGCGAGTGAGAATCCCGGTTCCCGCTGCGAGGTCGAGCACGCGCGAACCTGCGCCGATTCGGAGGTTGTTGGTGAGCCAACTCACGACATCCGGCGGATATGAGGGCCGTGATTGTTCGTACGTTTTCGCTTCTTTGTCGAAACCCTCTGCGGCGACGTTATGCACACTCATCGGTCAGACGGTATTGCATCGTGTCGCGCAGCACCACTGCTGTGCGATCGCGGAAGAGCTCGCGATAGCCGAGCGAGTCGATGGCCGCAGCTCGAGCTGGTGTGAACCACGCACGGGCGGCCACGAGATACACAACCTTGCGCTGATGTAGCTGCTCAGCTCCGCACCAACTCGGGAAATCATCCATCGCCGACCAGAGGCCACCCGACGTGGCTGGTGCGTCGAATTCCGCGGGGAATAATCCTGTGTAGCCGTTGACCATCGGGTGTCCGTGTTCCAAACCGGCCAACATGCCCACGGTCGTATCGAGAAAGTCGCCGACGTGACCTGTGGGTGGAAACGGCACCATCGCAATCGTTCCGCGTGGTGCACGCTCGAGATACTTCACCCAGCCCATCGACGCGACATTCGGAACGGTGGTGAGCGCCGCGCCAAATGGGACGACGTCGAGGGTCACAAGAAGTATCGATCCAACTGCGAAGAGGGTCCCCCCTCGCGGGCGCCATGTGCAGAGCCGTGCGAGCGCGAACGCGGCGAGCATGACCAAGCAGAGTTGTACTCCCACGGAATAACGAAACGGACTGCGGAGCCGATCGAAGCCAGGGACGTGGTCGTACAACATTCGATAGGGCTTCCAGCCGCGTATCGACAAATGCAGTCCCAACGAGAACGTGAACATGACGCCCGAAGCGGTCAGAAGCGCCGTGACAATCCGTCGTTGACCTTGTCGCCAGCCACTGACCGCGCCGACAAGCGCCAGCGCAACGAGATACACGCCAGGTGACTCTTGAATACCGTTGTTGTTCCCGTCGTCGCGCAGCACGGGGAGTGCCACTCTCCCGGGTACACGATCGAGGTAGTCGCTCGGCTGGGCACTGAGGTTCGCGACCGTGCTCAGCGACCAATGTTCTCCGGTTGTGAGGTGTTGTTGCGACAGTAGATACGGCGAAACCACAATCGCGATGCCGATTGCAGTGATCGCCACGTGTGCGATGAGCCGCTTGATCGAGACAACACCGATCAACATGACTGGTGCCGCGACGAGCAACATGATCGCTAGGAAGATCGCGTAGTAGCCCGAAGTCAACGCGCATACCACGAACCACGCCCCGAGCTGCAGCAACGCGACGAGACGTCGTGAGCGTTGATAGGCGATGAGTCGTTCGAATGCGAAGATGAACGGGAACACGCACACGAGTTGCAACACGCCGAGCTGCGCGAACACAAAGGGCAGCGTTTGCGCGGCGATTCCCACCAGAATCGCAGCAGCCAACGATGCTCCGATGATGCGAGCGAAGCGCGCCCCGGCGATTCCGTTGAGGACCAGAAATCCGATGAGGACCAGGTTGTATCCGCCTACTGAACCGAACGCCGACCGCAGCACCGCGAACGCCGCGCCGGTGAGCGGTTGTGCTTCGCTACGCGCAAACGCGCCGCGGGTGGGTGCGAAGATCGGCGCGTCCCAGTAGTGCTGCAGCAAGTGGGCGAAGCGTTGGGCGTTCCACTCCAACGTCCACAGGTTAAAAAAGGGCACTGTCGCGACGTCTTCTTGGCCGAGCGGGAGACGACTACCGAGATGTGCGACCAACGGCCACGTGAAGATAGTTGCGGTCGCAGTGTGCACTGCGACAGCGACTCCCCGACGCCGTACTCGACTCAACGTGTTGTGCCGCTACGCCGGTTTAGTGAATTGCAACATGTGCTGCCCTCGCAAGTGACCCCACTCGCCAATCACCGTGAGTTCCAACCCAACGATATCCGCGACCCGAGCGAAGTCGCTCGGTGCGTAGTGGTAGTGGTTGCGATCGCCGAACGTCGTGACGGGATTCGTTGCAGGAGCGACGATCGCTTGCACGATCGGGTCGAAACGTTCCGGCCCTTCCGGTCCTGGGAAAAAACTTGCATAGAAACGCCCGCCGGGTGCAAATGTTTCACTCACGCTGGTCAATGCCCGAAACCAAGAATTCCACGGAACGTGGGTGAACACCGATAGTGCGATCCCGTAGTCGAACTTGGCGCCAAAGTCGATGTCGAACGTGTCGGTGGTGCGCAGGCTAGGAGCCTTACCGTTCAGCCCCGCCGCTTCGCATTCTGCGTACGCACCAGCGATCATTTCATCGCTCAAATCGATGCCGTAGTACAGACCCGCGTCGAGATAGTTGATGTAGTGCAGACCACCCCGAAGTACTCCGCAACCGAGATCGATCATGCGATGATGGGGGAGAAGTCCTTGATCGAGCATGAAATCGAATTGTTGTTTGCCGATCTCCTCGAAACGACCGCCGACGCGGTTGCGCAACTGCCAAGCTGGACGCGGCACGGCCACCGTTTCGGACGCTCGCTGCAGCTGTTGCGACAGCGTGCGACGATACCGAGTAATACGTGAGGCGATTCGAGGGTCGAGAGCCATTCGGACGAGAACCGTAGCTGATCAATCGGTGCTGATGATCATGCCGCCAGCAACCGTTTCCATCGTGCCCTCATCAACGAGGATGAACGAGCCGGTGCTGCGGTTGCGACGATATTCGTCGACGAACAATGGTGCCGTTGTGCGAAGTTTGACGCGGCCAATGTCGTTGAGCGATAACGCGCTGACCGAATCGTCACGTGACAGCGTGTTGATGTCGAGCCGATATCGGAGTTCACTCACCTTGGCGCGAGCCCATTTTGTGGTGTGTTTAATGGCGTAGATCTTGTCGGGTTGCAGCGTTGTATTGGGGCTGAACCAGCAGATTTGCGCGTGGACGTCTTGTGTGGCCATCGCTTGGTTGTTGGGTCGACAAATCATGTCGCCGCGACTGATGTCGATCTCGTCTGCCAGACGAATCGTCACCGACGAGGGTGGGTACGCCTCATCAACGGCGACTCCGAGGTGGTCGATCGCAGCAATCTTTGTCGCGAAACCCGACGGCAACACCGTGACTTCATCGCCAACTCGAAAAATCCCGCCAGCGACCACACCGGCGTAACCGCGGTAGTCGTGATGATCATGGCTCATTGGCCGGATCACGAGCTGCACGGGGAAGCGCGGGTCGATCAGGTTGCGATCCGAGCCGATATATACATGCTCGAGATGGTGCAACAGCGTCGGACCTTCGAACCACGGTGTATTCGCCGAATGCGTGACGACATTGTCGCCCTCAAGCGCCGAGATCGGGATGAACGTCAGGTCGTCAACGTCAAGTTTGGCTGCAAAATCGGTGAACTCGGCGCAGATCGCTTCGAACACCTTCTCGTCATAGTCGACGAGATCCATCTTGTTCACGCACAACACGAGGTGGCGAACCTGCAACAGCGACGCGATCACCGCATGGCGTCGGGATTGTTCCAACACGCCTTTGCGGGCGTCGATCAAGACCAACGCAAGATCGGCCGTTGACGCACCAGTCACCATGTTGCGCGTGTACTGCACGTGGCCTGGCGTATCGGCGATGATGAACTTGCGTCGAGGTGTGGCGAAGTAGCGGTAGGCAACATCGATCGTGATGCCCTGTTCGCGCTCGGCGCGTAAGCCGTCAGTGAGCAACGCAAGGTTGGTGTAATCGAAACCGCGGTCGCGCGAAGAACGTTCGACCGATTCGAGTTGGTCCTCAAAGATCGCCTTCGTCTCGAGCAACAGCCGGCCAATCAGCGTGCTCTTGCCATCGTCGACCGACCCGGCAGTACAAAACCTGAGCATTTCC
>JBBRPC010000156.1:0-8938 GCA_038228615.1 Acidimicrobiia bacterium
GGCAGTCGCCTCGCGAACCTCCCCCACGACCGTCAGGCCGAAGCGTTCTCAGACAAGAATGTGAACCGCATAGATGCGCTCGGAACCTGGGCTGGCGACCAGGGACACTCCCTGCTCGAACTCGCATTCGCATGGCTACTTGCACACGCCCCGGTTACCAGCGTGATCGCGGGCGCGACAAAACCAGAACAGGCGCGTGCGAACGCCGCCGCGGCTTCGTGGTCGCTGACCAGCGCGGATCTCGGCGTGATCGATGATCTGTTGCAACACGCAAAAACCAAATAGCCGAGGTCCCAATTATCGGTTGCTCAGCGAGCGACGCACGCCATGAACAGGGTCCGATCGCGTCGGCGCGCCGCGGACGGGTTTTCCAGCCACAACGCGAGCAGATCGACCCACGCGACGCGCCCGATCCCAAGGTTCACCGTGCGAGCACAGGAACGGTCGAACTTCGAATCACTCGCCGAATTGGTCAAGTCACTCGTGTAGCTGTCAACGCTGAGACAACTCGACGCCGCCGCCGCGATACGGAGTGCCTGTGCCGTCGCAAGATTGCGCCCACCGTTGACCAAACCGACCAGGATCGCGTCGCCAGCTTCGAGATGCGCAGTCACACAGTTCGCCCCAGCTGGCGTCGTGGATGCGTGCAGACGCCCAGAAATCATCACGTCGACGCTGAGGGCTGCCGGTCCAAGGTGTGAATCGTCATTTTGGTGATTCGGTGAATTGTTACGATGCGACTGAATCACCGCAAAGCAGACAATCGCGATGACTGCTACAGCAGCGCCAACTGCCAGCGCCAATTTCCTTTTGGACCGGATCGAAGATGCCAATTTCACTCCAATGTGTCGCTGTCGTGTCGATGGGACGTTCGTCGGACGCTGGCTTACTAATGTTCGTCGTGTTAATTCGGGTTATCTGAGGAGCATCATGAGCACGCATCAGTCGACTTCACAGTTTCGCGCCAAGCTGGTGGCCGCAGTCGTTGGAGGCGCCCTTTTAACCGCCTCGTGCGGGAGTAGCTCGTCGACGAAATCAGCACCCTCGACGACGAAGACGACGGCAGGCGCATCGCAGGCCGATGTGACTGCCACACACTCAGTCACCGTATGGCCACTCGCATTTGTCGACGGTACGCCACCGCACGGCGTCTCGAGCCCGCTTGAGGTCGACCTCGGACCATCGTCCGACAAGAAGCTGCGGGTGAGTTTCTCAGAGGACGAAGTGTCAGGCACCGGCGACCAATGGCGTGCAGCAGCTTGGAATGCGGTCACCGTCGGCACGATCCTCACTGGCTCGCCGTTACGCGGCAAGGAATTCACGTTCAAACTCCGTGGTCGAATCGACGGACCGAGCGCCGGAACGCTGATGACCATCGCTGTGATCGCGCTCATTCGCGGCGACAAGATCCACGACGACATCACGATGACTGGCACGATTAACCCAGACGGCACTACCGGGCCCGTGGGAGGAATTCCCTACAAGGTGCAAGGTGTCGTACAGGCACACAAGGTCAAGATGCTGATCCCGGTCGGCTTGCGCAACTCGCAGGACAAGAACGGCAATTCCGTCGATATTGTCCAAGAAGGACGCGACAAGGGCATCGCAGTCTCCGAAGTCGCCGACATCTACGACGCCTACAAACAGTTCACAGGTGTCAATCTTCCGAAGGCCGGCCAAAACGGATCTGTGTCGCTCAGCGAACGGGCGTACCAGACGCTGAAGGCCAAAGTCGATGCCAACATCGCGCAGGTCAAATCGGATGCAGCGCAGATCAAATCCATCGATCACGCCTACACCAGCGGACTCAGCAGCACGCTGAATGATGCCCAAACTCAAATCAATCAGGCCGTCAAGCTCGAAGGCGAAGGTCTCCAGGCCGGCGCGTTCAATGCCGCTCGTCAGGCGTCAACGCTCACGGGCGCTGCGCTCGCGACGGGCCGACTACTCGAAACATACGGCACCAAAGGCCGTTCGGCTTTCTTCACACAACTCAACGCGAGTGTGGCGATCAACGACAACGTCCAAGCGCTGTTCGAAGAATTGAAAGCATTCAAGCCAGACACGTTGTCCGACGTATCGGCGATCGTCGGTTCATACGGTGAGGCCATCGATGCACTCAGCCTCGCGAATTACGGCGACACGATCCTGGCCTCGCTCAAAAATGCCAGGACGCTGGAACAAGAAGCCAGCATCGCCCTGCAAGGCGCGTTTTTCAAAGAAGTAGCGAAAAGCCTCGTCGGGCTCGCCAAGGACGTCTTCGATGTCGGACGTGGACTTGGTGGCGCCAAGTTGAGCGAGGGTGCAGATGTTGCAGGTACCGCTGATTTCTTCCGCAAAGCGGCTGAAGCGAACCTGCAAGCATTCGACACCGTCGTCGTCAACGGTGCGGCCGAGGCGCAAGGCGAAAGTCAGAGCCAAGCCATCGCGCAATTCGAAGGCAAGGACCTCACCTATGCGCTCGCCAAGACATCGACGGATGTCATCGAAGGCGGACTCGACCGCTTCCTCGAGGCCGACGCGAAGAATTACGCCAAGCTGGGTGGAGCGATTGCGCTCTACGTGCGAAGCGCTGGACTCATCGACAAGTACTACAGCCTCGATGCTCAGGCAGACGCCAACGGCAATGTCACTTCAGTAGTACACGATCAGGCGTTGAGTAGCGCTCTCGATTTGGCCAAAAACCAGGTCGAGCGTTCGGTGTCGCAACTCACGGTCAAACAAATCGACCCGACGCTCGAGGTTGGCAGCTACGAAATCGCAGGCGTGGAACGAGAAGGCTCAGTCGATGACAAGTTGAACGCCTTGAGCGACTACCGGTCAGCGTTCATTTCCAGCAGGGTCCTCGCCTACCTCGGCGGCTTCGCAAGACTCGCCGGCTGACACAGCGCCCGGCGTCGAGCGCGGGCCGAAGAGGATTCCTTGATGCCGGCGAGTGAGCTCATCGAACGGGTCGCCACGTTGCTGGCGGATGCAGCGCTCAGTGGCGTGACCGACCCAGAGCTCGATGAACTCGCCCGCCGACTTCGCGCTCCTGCGCGCGTGGCCGTCGTCGGTCGAGTGAATTCTGGCAAGTCAACATTGGTCAACGCGCTCCTTGGTCAGCGAGTCGCTCCTACCGACGTGAGCGAATGCACGCGCCTGGTCACCTGGTTCGAATATGGCGCGCCAGAACTTGTCGAGATATGGCTCCGAGACGGGTCGCGCAGAGATGTTCAGCTCAGCGCTGACGGCACGCTGCCCGCGACGCTCGGTGTGCCATTCGAAGAAGTTGAAAGCTTGCACGTCCACCTCACCAACGAAGCATTGCGCTGGATGACGCTGATCGATACACCTGGTATCGGATCGGTCAATGAGGCAAACCACGAGGCGACAATGTCGTTTTTGCGGACAGCGCGAGCGAGCGCCGACGCGCTCGAAGCTGCCGATGCGGTCGTGCTTCTGTTGAATCACGCGATTCTCCAAGATGAATTCGATGCGCTACAAGCGTTCCAAACCGACGGCGACAACATGAGTTCTGCAGTCAACGCGGTTGGGGTGCTCTCGAGAGCTGACCAGCTTGAGCATTCGGGTACGCACCCAATGCAGGTTGCAACCGAACTCGCAGGCCGATTCGCTGAAGCACTCAGCGCATCGGTCGCGACCGTTGTGCCAGTGGCAGGCCTGATTGCCGAGGCAGTCGAGACAGCTGCGCTACTCGAGTCGGATGCCACACACATCGCTGCGCTCGCGACGCTCCCTGGCGATCAGCTCGCACGAGCACTCCGGTCACACGAACGTTTCATGCGGTCAGACCTCGACCTTCCTACTGACATCCGCGAACGACTGCTGGCGATGCTCGATCTCAGCGGCATCGAGCAGGCTGTCCAAACAGCGCGCGACGGCGCCCACGGCGCCAACGAAATCCGCCACGCCCTCGCGGCGCTGTCGGGGATCGCTGAAGTAAAGCGCACGTTGACGCGTTACTTCCACGAACAAGACCATGTCCTGAAGACCCGTTCAGTCCTCGACGCACTTGTCAAACTCAGTTACCGCCCAGTGGCCGACGCCGAAGACAGATCGGGCGCCGCCGAATTGGCACTGCAATCGCTGCGCACTTCAGTAGAAACACTTCGACTCGATCCCATCATGCATCCAGTGGCCGAACTTGAAACTGCACATGATGTTTTGACTGCCAAAGTGGTGCTTCCAGATGATCTGCGCAATGAGTTGCGGCGGCTCTTCGCCCCAGGGGTTCCCGCACATCGGCTTGGCATCGACAGCGACGACGCCAGCGACGACATTGAACACTTGCGCGCCCGGGCTCGTGACCGGATGGGCGCATGGCGACGCTTCATGGTGACCGAAGCGAACCCGGACCAAGCGCAAGTCGCACGGGTGGCATTGCGGTCGTATCAAATTCTTTGGGAATCACTATGACCGATGGGATGACCGGCGCGGCGACGGAAGGGTTGCGTACCGACATCGACTCCTATCTCGATCGAGCGATCCAGCTCCTCGCCCGCGAGCGGCGCATAGCGGCGGCTGAGCTGCTCACAACTGCCCGTCAGACGAACACCGCGAAGCCAGTTGTCTTCGTGGTTGGCGAGGCCAAACGCGGCAAGAGCATGCTCGTCTCTGCCCTCCTGGAACGCCGCGACGCTTCACCGAGTGGGATCGACCTCATCACAGCCGTTCCAGTGAGATTCAGTCACGGCGAGCTCGAGAGTTCGACCGTGTTCTACGCCGGCGATTCCCAGGGTGAGACAACTTCGATTGCGAACGGTCAAGCGTGCGCGACCGTTGCAGGTGCGCAACTGGAATCAAGGATCGTCACCGGCGTCACAATGGAGATCTCATCCGAGTGCCTGTTGAATTTCGATCTCGTCGATACTCCAGGCGTTGGCGGCCTAGACGCGGGGCATGCCAAGATCACCCTGCAGGCGCTCCCAAGCGCCGACGCGTTGCTGTTCGTCGTCGATGCTGGCGTGCCGATTGGCACCGGCGAACTCAATTTCCTCCGCAAAGCATCGGCCCGCATCGCGACCGTCATTTTCGTGCTCAACAAGATCGATACCCATCGAGGTTGGCGCGTCGTCCTCGAAGACAATCGTCGAATCGTCGCCAAACATGCTCCCCGATTCGCGGGAGCTCCGTGGTTCGCGACAAGCGCTTCATTGGCCGTCGAGGCGCTCGGAGAGCCAGACGCCGACGAGGCGCTGGCGCTGCGCCAGGAGGGAGCGGTCGACACACTTCGATTGGCGCTCGACGCGAGGGTGTCCGGGCGCACAGAAATAGTGCGCGCAGCCAATCTGATCCAAGCATCTCAAGTGCCGCTTGCGAATCTTCAAGCAGCGCTCAAACAACGGCGCGGTTCGAACACCGATACGCAAGACACGCTTGCGAGAATCGTGAGCGAGAGGTCCCGGCTGCAACAACTCAACCACGATCGCGCCGACTGGATGCAACTCGTTGATGCCGAATTCAGAAAACTCGCGCTGGAACGCAGCGCCATTGCGAACGCACGCACGATCGATATCCGAAGGCGATTTGAAGAACGTTTGCAAAAACTCACGAAACCAGAACAGGATACGTTGGCCGGCGAACTCATCGCAGAACTCATCGCGCTGGCTGGCGAGATCAACGAAACAACAATGGACCGTATCGACGTGCTTGTCGCATCGCTCTTTCGCGACATCGATACTCCGGGAGCGCTGCTCGAAACCATCGAAGCGTTCGCGACCAGCAAGCTGGCTGACGACCTCGCGACGCTCGAACTCGGTCACCGGAGTCTCACGCACCTTGATCGGCTCTCCATCTTCAGTACGTTCTCGAGCGGGCGTTCGATGACCTCGCTTGTGTCTGGTTCTGGCCTAGGCGTCACAATGAGCGCGGTCGTCGCAGCCCCAATCGGGCTCGCCGTCGGGCTCGGGCTCGGCGGATTCTTTGCGTATCAGTCATTTCGAAATCGAAGTCGCGAACTCTTCTCAAGCGAGTTCATCGCCTGGATGCGCGATCAGATCGCCCGTTCACAACTCGAGTTCAATAATTCGTTCGCGCGCGATTCGATTGAACTCCAAGGCTCCATCAGGCGAGCGTTGCGCGATGCGATGAACGAACGCGAACAGGAACTCAGCGAGGCGCTCCGAGACGCACAGGCCGACCACGAGCTGGCGGCCGGCCGCCGCAAAATGCTGTTCGATCGGATCGGGACTGCGCTCGAAGAGATACGCGCATTGCGGCGTCAAGCTGTCGAACTTCTTCAGATATTGGATGGCGCAACATGAACGAATGGAATCTCGGCATCGATTTTGGGACGAGCTACACCGTCGCCGCGGTTGCGCGCGGAGCGGAGGTTTCGGTCGTCGACATCGAATCCAACGGCCGTGCCCGAATTCCTTCCTCGGTGTTCGTGACCATCGACGACGACATTCTGATCGGTTCCGCCGCGCAACATCAGTCGGTCTTCGCGCCGGAACGCTACGAGCCAACACCGAAACGTTCGTTCGGTGAAGGGTCCATATTTCTTGGCGACCAGATGATTGCCGTCGTGGAACTCGCCGCGGCCGTGCTGCGCCGCGTCTTCGGCGAAGCATGCCGACAGCAAGGCGAAACGATGCCCACGGTTGTACGTGTGACGCATCCTGCGGAATGGGCAGAAACTCGACTTGCGGTGCTCCGCGCGGCGATCGCACGCGCCGGTCTTCCCGACACCACCCAACTCATCGCCGAGCCGGTCGCCGCGGCGATCCGAATCGCTCGCACCGCGCAGCCCGGCCAGAAGCTCGCGGTCTACGACTTTGGTGGTGGGACGTTCGATGCCGCGGTGCTGGTGCGCACTGCCAACAGCTTCGAACTCGCTGGACCACCCGCTGGCCGCGACCCACTCGGCGGCGAAGACATCGACCGACGGATCCTCGACTACATCGGAAGCACGCTCGCTGCCGATGATCCGCAGCAGTGGCAAGCACTGATACGCCCGACCGATCCGCGCTCACGTCGTGACGCAGCAACGTTGCGATCTGAAGTGCAGCAAGCCAAAGAGACGCTTAGCGAAGTGCTCGCGTGTCAAGTGTGGATACCAGGGTTCGAACGTGAAATCCAGCTGACACGCGCCGAACTCGATCAACTCATCCGTGATGAAGTCGACGAAACCGTCGCCACGCTCGCGGCTGTAATCAGCGCCGCGGGGCTCACGCCAATGGAGCTCTCTGGCATCTACCTCGTTGGCGGATCGAGTCGAATTCCATTGGTTGCCGAAACAATTTGGCGCCAACTACAGGTCAAACCGTCGGTACAGGACAACCCGAAGTCGGTCGTGGCGATGGGCGCGGCAACAGTCGGAGCACTCAGCGTCGAAACGTTGAGCGAATCGCCTCTGGTTCCCAGTACTGATTCGACGCCGACGCCAGCCAGCATGCAATCGGCATGGTCTGCAAACTTGGCATTTGCACTCGAACCCGACGCGTGGCCAGCAGGTTGCGAGTGCGCCACGACGATCGTCGTGCAGACAACCGGGCAAACGGCGGGACACAACGCAATGCTCGAGCCGACGACGCTTCGGGTACGCGACGAGCCGTGCAGCGGTACAACGACGACGTCGCAACTGGCCGCGACGGCACTCGCTCACCGTGCCACAACCATGCCCGGATTTCGTGAAGTCAGTCGCAACGAGCAGGCAACGGTCTTCGGGAACCCCGGCATCGAGGCGACGTTCGAAATGAACGACGGTTCTGGAACGATTCAAATGTTCGAGCGCTATGTCGTTCTCGACGGTCGCAGCTACGTCGCCGCAGGCGGAGTTGGCGCTCGCAAGATTGCCGACAGCATCGAGCTAGGGGTGAACCGTTCGACCCCGCAGACATACATCTCGCGACTCGCAACACGTACGGCACTCGACGCGAACATCACCGAGCGAGCCACATTGCGACGTCGTGACGATGGCTCCGTCGTTACAGTCGAACAATGGTCGTTACAACACGAACCGACTGCAGCGTGGACCGCGAGTTTGATCAATCACGCGTTGTCGAAACCGGCCTCCCAAATCGTGCGCGTGAGCGAAGGACGCGTGCTCGACGTTTCCGGCAACGTGACGACTGTCGCGTGGCAGCACAACGGCGAAGCAATGCTCACGCGATGCGGGATCGCGGTACGAGACCGAATGGCCCTGCGCGTGCAGGTGAGTTTGCGGCACGCCGACCAAGCGCTCTTCGCCGGCGTGGCTCGACATCCTCGCCGTTTCCAGTCTCGGTGACACGCGCCGCCACGCAGCTGAACCCACCTGACGAAAATTCCTGACTACAAATTGCTCGGACGTTCAAGGGACGGTTGCGTGCGACGATGAGATAGTTGAAAATGTCGTCGGAACCTCGGCGGCAAAATGCGGCCACCAATCAACATCGGAGAAGCCAGTGCCGGATGCCCCTGTACCCAATCGCGATCCAGATTTTCCTGAAATCGAGGTGCCGGGCTACCACAACCCGCCCGGCGGCGGCACACCAGGCGGAGGAACCCCAGGCGGCGGTGGCGGACCGGGCGGAGGAACACCCGGCGGCGGCACCCCAGGCGGAACCCCAGGCGGCGGTGGCGGACCGGGCGGAGGAACACCCGGCGGCGGCACCCCAGGCGGTGGCACACCAGGCGGCGGTGGCGGACCGGGCGGAGGAACACCCGGCGGCGGCACCCCTGGCGGAACCCCAGGCGGCACACCCGGCGGAACCCCCGGCGGAACGCCCGGAGGAACCCCAGGAGGAACCCCAGGCGGCACACCCGGCGGCACACCCGGAGGAACCCCAGGCGGCACACCCGGCGGAACCCCAGGAGGAACCCCAGGCGGCACACCCGGCGGAACACCAGGAGGCACACCAGGCGGCACACCCGGAGGAACCCCAGGAGGCACACCAGGCGGCACACCCGGAGGAACCCCAGGCGGCACACCCGGCGGAACCCCAGGCGGCAC
>JBBRPC010000157.1:0-8895 GCA_038228615.1 Acidimicrobiia bacterium
CGCGGTGCCGGCATGACCACGACGGAAAAGTCACCAGCCTCGGAAGCGACAACGGAGCGCTCCGGCTCGTCGGAACTGCGCGCGTCGGTGCGACCTCAGCCGAGCCACGTTCGTTTCGGCGATGTGTTTGGCGTCGGGAGCGTCGGGATCCGCACGCGCCGCATGCGCACGGCGCTGACCGCGATTGGTGTTGCAATCGGAATCGCCGCATTGGTCGCTGTGATGGGAATTTCAGCGTCGAGTCGCGCCGATCTTGTCGCCAAACTCAACGCGCTCGGGACAAACCGTCTCGAAGTTCAGGCTGGCTCGTCGTTTACGCCAGGGGGAACGGCCGCGCTAGGCGATAACGCAATCCCGATGATCCGCCGCATCGGCGCCGTCACGGCTGCGAGCGGCATCACAACGGTGACGGCATCGGTGCGCCGATCCGATTTCGTCGACGCGACCGTGACAAATGGCATCAGCATCAGTGCGACCGACTCGTTTTTTCCGCAAGCGACTGGCGCAACACTCGCTTCCGGCCACTTCCTCGACACGGCAGACGAAAACTTTCCAGCCATCGTCCTCGGCGCCACGGCAGCGCAACGCCTCGGCATCGAGGACCTCCGACAGTCACCGCGAACCTATGTCAACGGCAACTGGTTCGATGTTGTTGGCATATTGAATCCAATCGCGATTTTGCCGAATCTCGACTCTGGCGCGTTCATTGGTTACCCGGTCGCCGAGAAGCTGTTCGCAACGCCTGCCGCTCCTGCGACGGTGTTTGTGGTGACAGATCCGGCGCAACTCGATGCGGTGCGTGGTGTTCTTGGTGCGACCGCGAATCCAGAGTCGCCAGGAG
The DNA here is from genome assembly GCA_038228615.1 of Acidimicrobiia bacterium. Taxonomy (GTDB): domain Bacteria; phylum Actinomycetota; class Acidimicrobiia; order IMCC26256; family PALSA-610; genus F1-120-MAGs023. The sequence goes on from JBBRPC010000157.1 coordinate 842, forward strand.
AGGTCTCGGTGTCTCGACCATCCGACGTCATCGCTGCCAAACAAGCTGCCGACTCGTCGCTCACGGCGTTGCTCCTCGGTCTCGGTGGAATTGCCTTGATCGTTGGTGGCATCGGGATCGCGAACGTCATGGTGATTTCAGTGTTGGAACGTCGAACTGAAATCGGCGTGCGTCGGGCACTCGGCGCAACAAAGCGACACATCCGTCTGCAATTCGTTGTTGAAGCCGTGCTGCTGTCGCTCCTCGGCGGAGTCATTGGCGTTGCCCTCGGGATTGGTATCACGGTCGGGTATGCGAAGGTACAAGACATCGTGCTTTCGATTCCCGCACTGTCGCTGGCTGCTGGGATTGGTGCTGCGCTTCTCGTTGGTGCGCTCGCCGGATTGTCTCCCGCCGCGCGCGCTGCCCGGTTGGCGCCGGCCGACGCGATCCGCCCTGCATAGCGCTTAGTTCACAGTGATGCTGAACACTGGGTATCCGTGCGCGATTGCGCCAATCTCTGCGTCGGAGGCGTCGGGGCCGACCCCGTCGAAGAACACTCCAACTTCCGACTTCCAAATTCGCAGGTAGGTCCGCAAGATCTCAGTCTTGGCATCGTCGGCAAGTTCAGTCGCGGCAAAGTTTTCCACACGGCGACCCACGCGGAGCTCACCCGTTCTCGAGGCGCGTAAATTGCGAACCCATTGGGTCGTCCCGCGTGGCGCAACTAGGTAGCGATTGTCGCCGATTGTCAGTGGATTCACCGGCACGGTTCGCATAATGCCTGAGGAGCGTCCTTGTACTCGCAGCTCACTTGACCCGCGAACGCTCAGGCCGCGGCGCGCGAGCCAGGCCACAAAGCGATTGAAGATGTTGCGTGTAAACCATCCGGGTTCGATATAGCGGAACATTGCTGCTGTGGGTTCGGTAGTTGTCATGCAACGAAGTGTGACCCGGTCGTCTCGAAATGTCAAGAGCATTGCTCTCGTTTTATATCAATGCTCTTGATAAAGTCGTGTGCTCTGACTATGATTGCATGGTGGCGATGACACTGGATGCACCGCGTACGGCGCGTGCGCGCGCACGGGCCGAACTCACCGACGAGATCAAAACGGTTGGACGTCGGCATTTGGCGGAACACGGCTCGTCGGCGCTGTCACTTCGGGCCGTCGCGCGCGATCTCGGGATGGTCTCATCGGCCGTGTACCGATATTTCCCGAGCCGCGACGACCTCCTCACCGCCTTGATCGTCGATGCGTACGCTGCCGTTGGTGACGCGGCGGAAACGGCGGCGTCGAAGGCCCGAGGCGGGTTCGTTTCGCGGTGGCTTGCTGTTTGCGAAGCCGTGCGCGTTTGGGCCCTTGCTGATCCTCATCTCTATGCACTGATTTATGGAAGCCCCGTCCCTGGTTACGTTGCCCCGCCCGACACCATCGATCCCGCGGCGAGGGTGCCATTGGTGCTGCTGAGGTTGCTTGCCGACGGAGTGGCGAATGGCGAAATTGTTTGCGACGACGCGTTGGCACGAGCTGTCCCGCGTCCAGTGCACGCCGACTTCGTCGGATTGCGCGACATGAGTGGCTGTGAAATTCCTGATGCGGTGCTGTCTCGCGGCTTGCTGGCATGGGCGCAATTGTTGGGGAACCTCAGTCTTGAAATGTTCGGACATCTGCACAACGTGATTCACGACTACGACGCGTTCTTTCGCCTCCAAATACGTCACGGTGGCGACGTTGTCGTTGGACGGCTCTCGACCACATACCCCCGGACGTGATGGGCGAGGGGCCAGGCGTTATCGAGACGCATATCTCGACGCTCTTTTTCGACGGAGACCGCGTGTACAAGCGCAAGAAGCCCGTGAGCAATGGATTCGTCGATTTCGTCACGGTCGAATCGCGCCGCGTTGCATGTCATCGCGAGGTTGAACTCAATCGGCGACTTGCCCCAGATATCTATCTTGGCGTTGCTGATGTTGTGATGGATGGCTTGCCGATCGAGCATTTCGTAGTCATGAAGAGGCTTGCAGATACGCAACGCCTCAGTGCGCTGTTGGATACCCCGGGCGCGATTGTTCGGATCGAAAACATCGCAGACTTGATCGCCAGATTTCATCGAACCGCGAGGTCGGGGCCGGACATCGACGCGGCAACTGACTACGACGCGATTGAGCGACTCTGGGAGGACGGAATTGCGCAGCTCGCGCCGTTTGTCGGTGCTGTCATTAGCGAACGTGATGCTGAGCATTTGGCATTGCTGGCGCGCGAGTACGTGCGCGGCCGACGTGAGATGTTCGAGCGTCGGGTGGCGGACGGACGAGCGCGCGATGGCCACGGAGATCTGCAATGCGACGACATCTTTTGTCTCGAAGATGGCCCGCGTGTACTCGACTGTCTCGAATTCGATGACCGGCTTCGATTCGGAGACGTCCTGAATGATGTTGCCTTTCTCGCGATGGATCTCGAACGTCTCGGTCATGCTGATCTCGCAACGGCGTTCCTTGCGCGTTACCGAGAGTCGACAGGTGACCATTGGCCGTGTTCTTTGGAACACCAATACATCGCGTATCGAGCGCATGTTCGTTCGAAGGTCGCTTGTCTGCGTCACGACCAAGGTGATGTCAACGCTGCAGAGATCGCGCGGGACCTCCATGCCCTTGCAGTCGCGCATCTCGAACAAGGCCGTGTGCGGCTCGTGATCGTGGGTGGAGCGCCGGGTACTGGGAAGTCATCGGTGGCACGGCGGCTAGCGAACGATCTCGGTGCGAGGCTGCTGTCGTCTGATGTAGTGCGCGATGAACTGTTTCCGAGGCAAACGATTGGTTCCACCGTCGCTCTGCATGGTGGACGATATGCGCGCCGAAATGTTGACGCTGTGTACGACGAACTCGAAACGCGGGCGGCGTCGGCGTTGCGTCAAGGGGAATCGGTTGTTCTCGACGCATCGTGGCTCGACCCCACAAAACGCAGCCGAGCTCGGTTGCTTGCCGGACGTGTTTCGGCGCCGATATTGGAGTTGCGATGTGTGTGTTCGGTCGCCACAAGCGAAGCGCGGATTCGCCGCCGCCTCGAGTTTGCAAACGATGCATCTGAGGCGACGGTCGAGATTGCCCGTGGGATGACCGCCCAGTCCGCGGAATGGCCAGAGGCACGTGACCTTGACACCGAGGCGCCCCTCGCTTCGGCGGTGCGCCGTGCGATGGATTTCGTTGTCAACGCTGATCGTGATGTGGGGGTTGGGTCCATCGACGCTTGACCAAGGGTCATAGGGCCCTACTGGCATTCGTTGGCCATCTGTACGTTGGATCTTGTGGCAAAAGGGCCACGACGGATGCGAGGGACACCATGCGAACCACCCGGATTATGCGAACAGCGACCGCGTTGGCGATGACCATCATTGCCGCCGGAGCCTGTGGATCGAGTTCAACGAAGAGTGCGAGCCCAACGACGGGCAGCGGCACAACGGGCGGTGGTCTAACCATCCCGACTTCTGGCGGAGGTACAACCGTCGACGTGGTGCTCAACGACATGATGGGCACGAAAGGAATGATGTCGCTGAAGGCGACGCCCCTCACAGTCAAAGCCGGAGCTATCACGTTTTCGGCCAAGAACACTGGCACCATCAAACACGAAATGATTGTCCTGTCGACCACGACCTCCGGCGCCGACCTCGTGCCTGGTGCAGACGGCAAGGTGAGCGAAGCGACCAACGTCGGCGAAGTCGGCGATGTTGAGGTCGGCAAGACCGAAACGAAGACGATCACGTTGAAAGCAGGCAAGTACATCCTTGCCTGCAATATCAAAGATCACTACAAGTTGAAGATGTGGGTCGACCTCACGGTCACTTCATGAGTGACGAGCAACCGCACGCACGATTTGGCTGGTTCAGCGCCGTCGGCCGCAGCATTCTTGTTGCGGTCGTCGGTGTTGGCTTCGCGGTCGTAGTTCCGAATCTGATATTGACGAGCTTGACGTCGACATCTCGGAGCACGCGGGTCGGCCTTGCCGTCGCGTGCTTCGCCGTCAGCATGGCGTGCATCGCCGTAGCATTGCGACGCCTCCAAGCCCGGCGTTGGCTATGACAAAGAATTCGTCGGCGGTCAGGCCTGCGCACCCCGATGCCGATTGGCTGTGGACGAACGAGCCATGCCGTGCGGCGTGCCCTGTGCACACCGATGCTGGCGCGTATGTCACGGCAATCGCAGAAGGGCGTGACGAGGATGCGTATCGCATCGCCCGCGAACCGAACCCGTTCGCGTCGATTTGCGGCCGAGTGTGCGCTGCACCGTGCGAGACCGCGTGTCGTCGCGGGTTGTTGGACGCGCCAGTGTCGATTCGAGCGCTGAAGAGATATGTCACCTCGGGCTTCGGCGTTGAGAGTTTCGATGTGAACCGGCATTGGCATGCGGCCCATGGCCCGATTCCACAAGCGACGCTGCTGTCGGTCGCGGTCATCGGTGGTGGACCGGCCGGCTTGTCTGCCGCGCACGATCTTCGTCTGGCTGGGCATCCGGTCACGGTCTACGAAGCTGCAGATCGTCTCGGTGGGATGATGACGCTGGGGATACCTGAATACCGACTCCCGCGCGATTTGATTCAACGGGAGATCGGCGCGATTTGCGAGCTGGGAATCTCGATACGCACCGGCGTGCGAATCGGGATCGATATCACGATCCAACAGTTGTTAGCAGAACATGCCGCGGTGTTCATTGCAGTTGGGACTGGATCCGGGCGTGATCTCGATCTTCCTGGCAAGGAACTCGATGGCGTGGTGCGCGCCGTGGAGTTTCTCCTGAATATCAATCTTGGGTACCGCGTTGAATTGGGTGAACGCGTCGTGGTTGTGGGAGGCGGCAACGTTGCCTTTGACGCCGCGCGCAGCGCAGTTCGGGCCGGCGCTCCTGCCGACGGGAGTCTCGTTGACGACAACACCGAGCCAACACGCGATGAAGCGATCGCGGATTCCCGGCGTTCGATGACAACAACACTCGACGTTGCGCGCGCTGCGGTGCGGGCAGGTGTCAAGAGCGTCACAATTGTGGCGCTCGAATCGCCGGACGAAATTCCAGCAGACCCAGAAGAGATTGAGAACGCCGAGGCCGAAGGCATCACGATCTTGTACCGCAAGGGTCCGCAGTCGTTTGTTGGCGAGGCCAAGCTCACCGGGCTCATGACGATCGATGTCGAGTCGGTATTTGATAGCTCAGGACGGTTCGCTCCGACGTTTCGCCAGGGTACTGAACAGGTGGTTACAGCGGATACGGTGATTCTGGCGGTCGGCCAGAGCGCTGATCTTGGTGTGTTGAGCGGCATCGAACTGGATCGTTCGCCTCGTGGCACAATTCAGACTGATCCAGCGACGTTGCGCACGTCTCACGAACGAATTTGGGCTGGAGGCGACGTCGCCCACGGACCACGAAATTTGATCGATGCCGTCGCCGACGGACAACGCGCCGCTGCATCGATTCACGATCAATTGGCTGATGTTGTGCGAATACAACCGCAGCGTCGGATCGAGCTTTCAGTCAATGTCGGCTACCGACGTTTGGCATCCGGCTACGACGCGATTGCGCGAGTTCCCATCCCCGGCATACCGACGGCCCGTCGGGCGGGCTTCGCAGAAGTCGAAATCGGCTACGACACGGCGAGCGCTCGTCGCGAGGCACAACGTTGTTTGGGTTGTTTCAACAACATCATGTTGGAAACGGATCGTTGCATCTTGTGCGGTCTTTGCGTCGATGTCTGTCCTACCAACTGCATAACGATCGTGCGCGCCGACCGGCTCGGCGAAGGCACTTCCGATCAGTCTGTTTTGCTGCTGGATGAAGATGCATGCATTCGTTGTGGGTTATGCGTGAACCGCTGCCCTCCTGGCGCGTTGTCGATGGTGCACGCAAAGGAAGTGCTCCAGGAACATCCCGTGCAGTTCTCCACGCTGGATAAGAATCGGAGCTGAGCGACCATGGAATCCACGAATAACGACGTGCTTGAGTCGCCGAATACGTATCCGGATACCGTTGGTGTCGCGGCACGTGTTCGGCGCAGCGACGCGTGGCGTTCAGTGTTTCGCCATCCGCATCTAGATACGCCGCGTGGCCGCGCCCTGCAGTCGTTCGGCAACGTGTTTCTGCACGTCTATCCCGTCAAGATTCCCCGGCGCGTGTTGCGCATGAGGTACTCGTTGCGGCTTGGCTTCATTGCGGCGGTGTTGTTCGGCATCCTGACAATCACCGGCGTCTATCTCATGTTTCTGTACACGCCGTCGGTGACATCTGCCTATGGAGACATGCAGCGTCTACGTACCGGAGTCGGTTTCGGTCAACTGATTCGTAATGTGCATCGCTGGTCGGCTCACCTGATGGTGTTCACAGTTGCCGCGCACCTCACTCGCGTATTTTATGCCGGCGCGTACAAAAAACCGCGCGAGTTCAACTGGGTGATCGGCGTGATGTTGCTCGCCGTTACATTGATGTTCTCATTCACCGGCTACCTGCTTCCATGGGATCAGCTCTCGTATTGGGCTGTGACTGTTGGTACGAATCTCGTCCACTACGTGCCGTTGATCGGGAACCAACTGCAAAACATGTTGATTGGCGGAGATCAGATCGGCCAGACCACGCTGTTGCGTTTCTACGCTCTACATGTTGCAGTGTTGCCAGTCTCGCTGGTCTTGATGTTGATGGTGCACATTTGGAGAGTCCGCAAAGATGGCTTCGCCGTTGCGCGAAATGACGGGATAACCGACACCGGAGCATTTTCGGAGGAAGCAACCACGCGCCCTGGACCGCAACCACTTGCGGCCGCACCGAAGGAACTGTTCTGTGGACGGACGCGCGTGTTGGGTGTCGTGGATCGTGAGTCGGAGACCGCCTCAGATCGACCGGTCGATGATGCCGTCTTCACCTGGCCACACTTGATCGTTCGTCACGCCGTGGTATTTCTTGGTGTCGCCGCGACTGTGCTCGCACTCGGAGTGATGTTCAGCGCTCCGCTGCACGGCTTGGCGAATCCCAACCTCACACCGGAACCGGCGAAGGCGCCGTGGTACTTCGCAGGTCTGCAAGAATTGCTCTCGCATTTCGATCCCTTGGTTGGCGGCCTTCTTGTGCCGAGCGGAGCATTCTTCGTGCTGCTGTTCCTGCCGTATATCGATCGCAATCCTGCTACGGAGGCACGCCATCGCAAGGTCGCAGTGGTGCTGTTCAGCGTGTTGCTAGGCGCGGCGATTGTGCTCACGATCATTGGCACATTCTTTCGTGGTCCTGGTTGGGCGTTCGTCTGGCCATGGCATCACTTGTATCTCGAGCTTTAGGAGAAGACGATGGCTAGTACTCGCCGCGATTTCCTTCGCAACGCGTGGAGGGTTGGGATGGGGCTCCTCGGAGCCGCTGCTACTTGGACTACTTGGGAGGCGTTGCGTCCGCTCGCGTCGCGCGCAGGAGGTGCCAAGATCAACATGGGCGACGCCAGGAACTTCGCAAAAGGATCCGCGACGTACAACCCAACGGGTCGCATGTATGTCGTCAATGCGAATGATCAATATTTCGCGCTGTCGCAAAAATGTCCACATCTCGGTTGTCGAGTGCCATTCTGTGAGAGCTCAGGCCGATTCGAGTGTGCGTGTCACGGTTCAATTTTCAATCTCGCAGGTGAATATCAGGCCGGCCCTGCGCCCCGAGGCATGGACCGCTACGAAGTCGCAGCCGAGAACACGTCGCTTGTTGTGAACACCGATGTGTTGCATCCTGGGCCGGACCGCGGCACACACCAATTCAATCTTCCTGCCAAGGGACCTAGCTGCATTCAGGGAGGATGAGCGATGCCCAAGGAACGACCAACACCAGACCCGTTCGAGCCAGAATGGCTCGAACGGAGCCTTGACCGTTATCTCACCGTGGGCGTGTTCTTCATGGTCGTTTTGATCGCTGGATTTGTGACGTACCGTCTTCGGGAACCCAGCCTGCGCAGTGAGGCCTTGCAACAACAGACGACGAACAATACGAAATACGGCCGAACGTTGTTCGTGACGAGTTGTTCGTCATGTCACGGCAAACAGGCCGAAGGGGGATCGGGCCCCAC
>JBBRPC010000158.1:0-8799 GCA_038228615.1 Acidimicrobiia bacterium
CCGCGCACACCGAAACCGCCGGGAACCACGATGCCATCGAGGCCAGCCAAGCGACCCTCTGCAAGCATGCCTTCAGCTTCATCAGCGGCGATCCAATCGATGACGACTTTTGCGCCACAATCAATGCCACCGTGTTTCACAGCCTCGACCACCGACAAGTACGCATCTGGGAGTTGCACGTACTTACCAACGATGCCGATCCGCACCTCTGCATCAGCAGCATGAACCTTACGGACCAACGCTTTCCATTCGGTGAGGTCGGGTTCGTGTTGTTCGAGGTGCAACACCTTGCACACGTAGTCGTCGAAACCTTCATCGTGGAGCACCAATGGGATTTCGTACAGTGAATCCGCATCTGCGGCCGTCACGATGCCAGCGACAGGCACGTCGCAGAGTGCCGAGATCTTCTCTTTGAGTCGGTATGGAATCGGGCGATCCGAGCGACACACGATCGCATCGGGCTGAATGCCGCGGCTGCGCAGTTCGGTCACGGAATGCTGCGTTGGTTTGGTTTTTTGTTCACCCGATGGACCGATGAACGGAACCAGCGTGACATGAATATAAAACACGTTGTCGGCACCGACATCTTTTTTGAACTGCCGGATCGCTTCGAGGAAGGGCAAGATTTCGATATCGCCGACCGTCCCACCGATTTCGGTGATGACGACATCGATATCGTTTGTTCCAAGCGCAAGAATGCGTTCCTTGATCTCGTTCGTAATATGCGGGATGACCTGCACCGTGTCGCCGAGATACGCGCCTCGGCGTTCCTTGGCCAGCACCGCTTGATAAATCGACCCGGTCGTCGCGTTCGATTTGCGCGACAGCGCCACATCGACAAACCGTTCATAATGACCAAGGTCCAGGTCGGTCTCACCACCGTCGTCGGTGACAAACACCTCGCCGTGCTGGAATGGATTCATCGTGCCAGGATCGACGTTGATATACGGATCGAGTTTTTGGATCGTGACCCGCAATCCTCGACTCTTTAAGAGTCGGCCGAGCGAACTCGCCGTGAGGCCCTTTCCAAGGCTCGACGCAACGCCTCCGGTCACAAAGACATGCTTGACCACGCGGACAACCTCCGTAAACGCACGGGACTTTTGGGCAGAATTTCAGAGTGCGGATCAATTTCGGGGTGCAGATCTCCCGGCTGGGCAATCGGTTGTGAACAACACACCGACACATAATGCACGGGTACAAGCGCCGCTCCGCGAGGCACATCCGACCGTACCACGGCACGCGGATCAGGAGACGGATGGACGAACAAACAAGTGGGAACGCTCGGTCCTAGATGTCTGCGGTGACGTCAACGACACCGCGCACTTGCTGGCGGATGCTCCAAACCAACACGACACAACACCCAATCGCGGCCAATGCTTCTAACCATTTGAACGGGTGTGGACTGCCGACCGCAGCTGTCGGCGAAGGGGGCAAGAGGTGCGCGCCAAACAGCAATACGCCTTGGATCACGGCGAACATGCCCCACCGTTTGGATCCCGACCATGCCGCGAACATCAATGGCACCACGCTGTACCAGGGCAAGACGTACGCGGATACGCCGACCGAGACGCCAGCGGCCGCGACAAACACGATTGGCGCGTTGATCGAGGTGTCGCTGCGAACGGTTCCGCCGATGTGTGCGCAGAGCCACACCGTGGCGACAGCAACGACGACTGTCCCGAGGGCGACGAGGAAGCGATCGACGTTCGATTGGGAGAATGCGGTGAGTGCCCAACGCACCACCATCCATATCGACGACCGTGAGATCAGACCGGCATTCTGGCGCAGACCATGAAGGGCATGACGGCTCGCAACGGCGTAACCGGTCGCGACCACCAGCGCGGTCACACTGCCCACGACAACTGAGGCGCGCCGCAACGATCGTGCCGCGAGCCACGCACAGAGACCGAGAATCACGAACACCACTGTGATTTTGATGAGCATCGCGGCCGCCAAGGCGAATGCAGCCACAACCCAACGTCGGCGTTCGAGAGCGAGCGCGGCGGCTCCGAGCAACGGCAACAGCCAAAGATCGACGTGCGCACCGTTGACGGCAGACACCAACACCACTGGACTCAAACCCAACATGACGGCGGCGGCGACGCGGCGAGTTCGCCAAACGACAAGCCACACCGCGATCGCGGCGCATAACGCGCCCAACAGTTGATACAGCAACCGCGTCGTCAACGGATCATCGCTTGCAATCCTCGCGATGCCATCGGCCACTGCAACGAACAGCGGCCCATAGACCGGCGTCGTAGCACGCCAACGCGGATTTACCCTCGCCAAGAACGGGTCGTGATTGAACTCAGCCGGAGGGTGTGAGTACGGGTCCTCGTGGTGCGCCACTTGGATTCGGCCGTACATCGCGTACGACCACACATCGTGCGATCCCCGTGGTGGCGCGACCGCTGCCACAGTCAACGCCACACTGATCGTGATCAGCACTGCACGCATCGACAGCGTCGGCGATCTGGTTTCGCTGATCAGTGCGATGAGCCACAACGCCAGGGCGATCGCGATGAGCATCGACGCGATTCCAAACGGCAAATCGAACACGACAGCGGCAATCGAACCGCCGACCGAACATCCCAACGACAGGGCCGTCCAACGCCTCCGATTCACCGGTGCGTGCCCGCCCGATCAATCGCGCGCAGTACCGGAATGCGATCAATAGCGGCACTGAACGACACGTATTCACTTGCCGCATTGCACGCGAACAACAGGCCGAACACGACGCACTCCGTCGCCACGCTGGACGTCGCGACAACGACGAAACCGAGCACGGCTCCTAGGGCGTTGGCACCGGTATCGCCAAGCATCAGGCGCTCGCGCGCCTCGGCGGGCGCCAATCCGACGCAGGCACCGACACACAACGACCCAATCATCGCCACGGCTCTCGACGCGCTCCCGACAGTTGTGCTCAATACCGAACCTACGGCGATTGCGGACCAAGCTACGAGCCCTACTTTCAGCGTGCGGGTCGGAGCGCAATCGAACAAGTTCGCGAGATTTGCAGCAAGGCCGACCAGCGCGACTCCGAGCAGCTTTCGGGGTGTGCCAAGATCCAGTTGATCTACTGCAATCGCCGCTATTGCAGCTCCTCCAACAAGTTTGACCACACCTGTCGTCATACGTCCGGAACGCAGGGCTTGCACATGGCCAATGAAACCGCGATCCTTGCCGTCGCCGAGCAGGTCATCGACAAATCCGAGTAGCGCGAAGCCAATGAACACCGAGACCAACGCGCCAGAGGAGCCACGAAGAAATGGTCGATCAGTCCCAATGATCCAACGCTCGGTCGTCGCACACGCGATCCCCAACAAGACCGCGCACACCGCAACAATGCCGCCGGCCGTGGCGAGGTCGTGGTCTCGATAATTCCGACGCTGCAAATTGGGCGACTCGAGTACGGGCTCAAGCAGCCGTCCGAGAAGCAACGATGCCAACGCACCAACGACGAACGCAACCAACACGTTCATCGCGTACCAGCAACGGTTTGTCGATCGATTCGGCTCAACGAAAATACCGCGAACGGAATCGCAAGCGACCACGACGCGCCAGCAACGGAGATGCCAGAATCGTTGACAATCGATCCCAGCACGCTCACGATCAGCACTCCCACGATCGCCGCCCGCGCCGCCGGCAACGACCGCAGTCGCGCGCGCACGATGCTCGGAGTCGAGAGCCACACGGCCGCCGCGACCAACATCGCCACCGGCAACACATACGTGCCGACCGAATGGAACAACACGTGGAGACCAGCGTCCCACTTGCGGTGCATCACTCGTCCGAGCTCCGACGATCCGTTGTCGGTCACGGCATGGACCAAACGGCCGAGGTGCGTCTGGTGGTCGGCAGGCCGCGACGCGTCGAGCAACGCCAAGCCACCAAGAAGCGCCCCCGCACCGACGAACGCGATCGCCGCCGTGCGCGCCCTGACTCGCACTTCGAACAGCATTGCCGCACAGCACAGCGCCGCCGCAAGCATTGTGATTGCGCCGCCGACATCCGACCCAAACATCGGAAGCGCGATCACAAGCCATGCCACTGCGAGGAGCGACACGGCGAGCCACCGGGGGCTCCGCAGCGAAAGCCACGCTGCGAGGATCACCGCTGCGGTCGCAAAGAAGCCAAATACATTGTTTCCGAATCCAACAAACCGACCACCAGCGGTTGCTGAGTAGCCAAACATCGCGTTGAATTCCAGATGAGTACCCGTCACGCCATCGGCAAACAGCACGACAAAGGTCAGTGCCATCACACACACGGCCGCACTTCGACCGAATCGAATATTGACGATCCATCCACCCGTCGCCGCAAGCAACGTCGCTGCGGTGAGTGCGCTCCAGAATTCGATATGTCCGGCATCGCCGAGCGGAAGCAAGCGCACGAGAAACGTGGCAGGAACGTAGGCAATTGCAACCGCCGCGGTCAGCTCGACGGCCTGATTCCACATCCCGGATCGAAGCCATTCTGCATTCGTGTTGTGGCGGCCCAGCGCCACCAACAAGAACAGCGAAACGCTCAGCAGCTCGAAGACGGCAAGGATGGCTGCACCTGCGCCGAGCATCCTGTCGCGCAATCGCGCGTCGGTATTGATGTCGCGTAGCGATGTCACAAGACTCGTGACAGAACTTCGTGTCGAAGTCGACGAAAGCGCGCGGCCCTCCATCGACAATGGACGGTTGAGGTTGAACAAGGAAAGGATCGTCGGCGCGATGTCGATCATTTGCACGATTCCGGCCCGGCCAGTCGTCGCCGAACGCAACTCGGTCGCCCGAAACCGTTGCGATGCTCTGACGATGCAGGCAGTCAACGCGACTGCCCTGCCGTGCGTATCGGGGCTGACAATGAGCACCGCGTCGGCGGCAGCGATCGCCGATTGCGCTCCGCCATCGAGCAGCGATTCGAGGGCTGACGTATTGGGCACGGCAACGAGCACCACGGTGCGCTTCGATGGTTGCGATATCACGCGCAACCCGTCGGCCAATGCACCGAACATCGAAACGTCTCCACGCGAATTCGCCAATGTGAGCGCGACGGGACATGCAGCATCGCATGGGGCCACCAGATAGCGACCAATTCCGCCACGTTGCAACGCATCCCCGAGCGCGAAGGGTTCGGCACCGAATAACGCTGCACGATTTGCGCGCACGATCGCAGCCGCACGTGCGCAACGGATCTGTGATGCAGCGCGACGGCAATCCCCGCTACTGGAATCGACGACTGCTCGGGCGCCGGCGCCCAGCGTTGCGTACATCTCTGGTGCAGTGGGGCGCTCGCGATGCGCGCCTTGTAACGACATCGAGCCGAGTGCCGACGTTTTCAGCAACGCAAATAACGACGGATCGGTTGCGGGCGTGATGTCGGCCCACACCAGATTCCCTACTGTGATCACAATGACCGAACGAACCGTTCGAGAGGTGGGCAGGCTCGCCGCGTCTGCACGATTCGCGCCAACGATCGAGACCAGGGCCAACATGACCGAACCGACAGCAGCCACACAACTCCTGGTGGCCCACCGCGCGCGGCTCATGGAATGACGGGAAGCGGTCGCGTACTCCCGGGCCCATCGCCGTAGTGGCCGACGGTCCCGTTGCGCATTGCAGCGACAGCAAGCACCGCGGCGACGCGACCCTCAATGGCTGCCAGCGAGTCGACGGTGCTGACTTCACGACTGCTCAACATCAACCGCATCGCAGTGCCGGGCTGCGGGAACTTCACTGGGTCGGAATCCCGCTCACCAAGCACAAGCGGCAACGCGTCCTCCACCATTGCTCGACTGAGGGCTTCTGTGAATATCTCGATGTAGGTGCCCGTGTCGATCGTCGTACCACGACCGACCACAGCGACGACTGCAGCGTCGCCGCCGGGAAAACCATTGAGATCTGGCGGTCCAGTGGTACCAACTCGTTCGACAGAAATGAATCCAGCATTGGAAAGTTTGACGAGTGCGTTATCGGTCGGAGCCACGCTGGTCGGCGTATGCGCGATGCGATTGGAGAGCAATCGCATTCCGGCGCCGAGCAAACCGCCGTCGTCGACGTTTGTTCCAAGCGCGCTCCGCAACGCTGTCCGATCGGCATCGGAAGCGAGCGCCCATTTCGATTCGAGCCACACAATCGCCGGGGTAACGGCACCAGCCCGTTGCAGCAGCACTGCCATCGACTGCACGGCCGCGCCATCGACTCCGCGCAGCGCCAACAACACGACCTTCGCTCCGGCAAGCTTTCCCGCAACCACGGCCGGCGCCGTTGCAGCTGAGTATGCGATCTGTGCGTCAATCCGAGATTGCAAGGTCTTGTTGGTCTGATCGATGACATCAGCTTCATGCTTTACCGTCGCCGCCCGATGCTTGAGCACATCGAGCACGCCCTGTTTGACCACCGTCGAGCCGAGCGCAATCCCTAGCGTCAGCGAGAGGAACACTGCCATGAGCGATACGAGGTGATATCGAAAATTGATCACGAGAACCAACTACGAATTGTGTTCCAGAAGCTGTGGAGGTAGAGATCACGAAAGCCTTGCCAAAACACGTGCAGCGGTTCATAGACAACCCAAATCGCAGTGAATGCGACGAGCCCTGCCCCGACCACCATCGCCAAATCGCGACGTCGCACTCGACCTTCGTACAACTGGTGCACACCTTTCGCGTCGACCAGCACCGGGCCAAGTCGCAGACGCGTGAGGAATGTCGAAGCCATGCCTTTACGTCCCTTGTCGAGCATCTCCACCATCGTTGAATGTGTCCCCACCGCAACGATCAAGGTCGCGCCAGCTTCGTACGCCAACAGCATGGCAACATCTTCGCTCATGCCTTCGGCGACAAACTCCTGGTAGTCGCGACCCAACTTCATCCCCGCCGCTTCGAGGTGTTCGCGGCCTGGCGCGCGCCCGTCGGGATGCACATGGTGGATGAGGTCTGCGCCGCAATGCATCGACGCGTCGCTCAACGAGTCGAAATCGCCAATGATGATGTCGGGTCGAACACCTCGCTCCAACAACGCATCGGCACCGCCGTCAACGGCGATGAGTACCGGCTGATATTCCTTCATATACGGTCGTAGTGCACGCAGATCGCTGCGGTAGTCGTGACCGCGGACGACCACCAACGCATGGCGCCCTTTTACCGTCACGGTGAGACGCGGCAGCGACAACAGCGCGAACGTCGCTTCGGCTTCCCGCTCGACGTACTCGAGGGTATTGCGGGCGAAGCGACGCAACTCATGACCGATACCTTCATTCGCGTCATCCATGCGCCGTTCGATCTCGGCCAACGCGAGTTGCTTACCGGACGCCACGATCGTCTCGCCCCTCCACAACGCATTGTCGTGGACGTGCAGTCGCTCGCCATCGCGAACATCATTCATCACATCGCCGCCCACTTCGTCGAGCACGGCGATGCCCTCGCGGACCAGGCGGATCGGACCGCCGTTCGGATATCGCCCAGAAATCGACGGTGCCGCGTTCACCACTGCCCCGACGCCGGCAGCGATGAGCATCTCCGCAGCAACACGATCGAGATCCTGGTGGTCGATGATCGCAATGTCGCCAGGTTGGAGGCGCTTGGTCAAATCTTTGGTTCTGTCGCCGACGCGAGCGATTCCTTCGATCGCTTCCGGCGGCAGGTGAGCCAAACCCGGTCGCTTGCGTACCAGCCAGGACATCAGCGTTGTACTTTACGTGATTGCTTCCCGAGCAGTTCTTCCGCATGTGCCAACGCCGATACCGACACGTCATTTCCGCCCAGCATCCTGGAAAGCTCGCCAACTCGCGCCTCGTCGAGCAGCAGTTCTGCGGTGGAGACGGTCCGTCCATCCAACTCGGTCTTGCTCACGTGGAGTTGGGCATCGGCGGCCGCAGCGACCTGGGCCAAATGGGTCACGACCAACACCTGGTGTTTCGTTCCGAGTGATCGCAACGCGCGGCCGATCGCCACACCGACCTCCCCACCGATGCCGGAGTCGACTTCATCGAACACCAACGTTGGTGGGGCCTGCGACAGCACAACTCGAATTGCGAGCATCGTGCGAGAGAGTTCGCCTCCAGATGCAGCACGTGCGAGCGGACGGGCTGGCTCTCCCGGGTTTGGCGCGAGTTCGAACGTGACCGTGTCGATACCGTCGTCGGTGAGATCACCAACTTCGATGGCAATGGAGAACGTCGCACCTTCGAGCGCCAGCAGTTGGAGTTGTTCGGTAACGGCCTGAGCAAGTGGCTGCGCCGCCATCACCCGGGTTGAGTGCAACACGTCGGCGGCTTCGCGGGCGGCGCGTTCCGCAATATTTCTCTGCTCAAGTAATTGGGTCACTCGTTCTTCGTGGGACTCGAGCGATTCGAGAAGTAGGCGCGTCTCGTGTGCGTAGATCATGACATCGTCCAACGCGTCGCCATACTTGCGGCGCAGATCCCGCAATTGTTGACGCCGAGCGGCGAGTGACTCAAGGCGCACAGGATCCGCGACCATCGACTCGCGTACGATTCGCACGTCGTGGCCGACCTCGGCCAATTCCGCTTGGAGCGTGTGCAGACGAGCGGCAAGATTCGCAAGTGGTTCGCGACCAGCGAGCGCAGCCATCGACCGTCCGATTGCGTCGACACCGGCATCAAGATCTCCGAACGCGTCGTCGAGCGCGACCTGGTGTGCCTCTGCGTCGGACAGCCGATCGATTTCTTGGGCGATGCGACCTTCTTCGTCAGCGTCCTCGATTGCAGCGCTGTCGATTTCGGCGATCTGGAAGCGCAGTAGGTCGATTTCCCTCGCTCTGGCGCGTTCATCGCCGCCCAGCGCGC
>JBBRPC010000159.1:0-8781 GCA_038228615.1 Acidimicrobiia bacterium
GACACGGCACTCTCAGGGCGTATCCCGGTCAATACGAGCGGTGGTCTGCTCGCGAAGGGTCATCCGATCGGGGCGACAGGCGTTGCACAGATCACCGAATGTTGGTGGCAGTTACGCGGTCAAGCTGATCAGCGTCAAGTCACGATCCGCAATGGTTTCGCGTTGCAACACAACGCGGGCGGGCGCGGGAGTGGCGTCGCCGTTGTGAACATCCTCACAAACCGCGCCTAGGAGCACCAGTATGACGAATGAATTGGTCGTCGCGATCGATGCCAATGGTGTGATGAGCATCACGCTGTCGCGTCCCGACGCCAAGAATGCGCTCACAATCGCGATGCGAGACGGAATCGTTTCGGCGCTGCAGACGGCACGAACGGAATCGTCGGTACGCGCCGTGTTGGTCTGCGGTGCGGGCGATGCATTCTGCAGTGGGATGGACCTCAGTGCGTCGACGGTGATGCAGGCCGGCACGGCAGAGTTCCGAACGCGCTCGACGAGCGAAGCCCTTCGTCAAGGGGTGCAGGCGTTTATCAGGGCGCTTTGGGAACTCGATAAACCAACCGTCGCGGCAGTCCATGGTGCGGCGGTCGGGCCCGGCGCGCATCTCGCCTTGGCGTGCGATTTCGTCGTCGTGCAGCCTCGCACTCGCTTCGTGTGGACGTTCCCGAAATGGGGTCTTGTTGTGGATGCAGGCGGCGCCTACCTCCTACCACGGCTTGTCGGTTTGGCGAAGGCAAAGGCGCTCGTGATGCTGGGCGAATCGATTTTCGGCGAGGAAGCAGTGAGCCTCGGACTCGCGTACGACTGCGTGAGTGCTCCCGAGGTGCACGCCGCCGCGTACGCACTTGCGAAAAAGCTCGCGGCCGGACCAACCAGATCGCTCGGATTGTCGAAACGTCTTCTCAATGCGGCATTCGAGACGGATCTCAATGCCTCGCTCGAACTCGAGGGTCATTTTCAAGCGCTCGCGACCACGAGCCCCGACCTGCTCGAGGGCATGGCCGCGTTTCGCGAGCGACGCGACGCCGTGTTCCACGGCGACTGACCGGTACTCATGTTTGAGAATGAACTCGGGCAAGCGCAGCGGATTGCCGCCTACGGCGTGTGTGTCAATGAACAGCATGATCTGCTCCTGTGTCGCCTCAACGACCAGACAACCTCGCCCGGGGCGTGGACATTGCCCGGCGGCGGGATCGACTTTGGTGAACATCCGATCGACGCGGTCGTACGCGAGTGCGCGGAAGAAACCGGGCTGGTCGTCGAGGTCTGCGAGCTCCTCACAGTCGATTCGATCGCACGACACATTCGCCGCCAACCTGATGGTGTCCTCATCGACTACCACGCGGTACGCGTGATCTATCGCGTGGCGGTCGTTGGCGGGTCGCTCCGCGACGAACTCGACAACTCAACGGACCGCGCCGCATGGCATTCGGTAGTTGCACTCGCCGAGTTGCGATGCACAGAGGTCGTGGCACTGGGGCGTCAGAGCGCCGGACTCTAACGTTCACGCGCCGTTTCCGACATTCGAATTGCTCGCGGCGGCTGCACTCTGATCGAATCCGACTCGAAGTCAACATGGTCGAAGGAGACAGCGTGAACCTCTTTGAGGGCAAGGTCGCAATCATCACTGGCGCAGGGCGTGGAATCGGTCGAGCACACGCGCTCTTGTTAGCTGCCGAGGGCGCTTCCGTGCTGGTGAACGACTTCGGTGGAGGCATGGCGGGGGAAGGCAACGATGCAACCCCGGCCCAGCAAGTCGTCGACGAAATCCTTGCCTTTGGTGGATCCGCGGCAGCGAACTACGCCTCGGTCTCGAATTGGAACGACGCCGAGGCGATGATCCAACAGGCAGTCGACACGTTTGGTGGCCTTGACATCCTCGTGAACAACGCAGGGATTCTTCGCGACCGCATGAGTTTTTCTATGGACGAATCGGAATGGGATTCGGTCATTGATGTGCACCTCAAGGGCCACTTCGCGACTTCGCGGTTTGCTGCGGCGTATTGGCGTCAACAATTCAAATCGACGAGCGTGCCCGTCGACGCGAAGATCATAAATACTGCTTCGGAGTCGGGTCTCTACGGCAACGCTGGCCAGGCCAATTACGCGGCCGCAAAAGCTGGTATCGCCTCGCTGACGATCGTGATGGCGCGCGAACTCGAACGCCTCGGAGTTCGCGTCAACGCGATCGCGCCCGTCGCACGGACGCGACTCACCGAAGCAACGCCTGGGGCCGGTGAATACATGGCGAAAAAAGAGGGCCAGCCAGACCAATTCGCTCCAGAGAACGTTTCGGCAGTCGTGGGCTGGCTCGCCTCGGATCTGTCGGCAGGCGTCACTGGTCAGGTGATCAAAGTCATGGGTGGCCTCGTGCAGGTCCTGCGCGGTTGGCGACCAGTCACCGCGTCGACCGACGAACCCGAATGGACAATTGAAACGATCAACAAAGCGGCGATCGCGCTCTTTGGCGATCAACCCAAAGGGGTGCCGCCCTTCATGCCGAACATCGGCGACGCGTAACGGTCAGGGCGACGGCGTCGCGCCGCCTTGGTATGGGTTCGGCGTTTCGTTCGCGGCGAGCAGACATAACCAATCGAGGGCGAGCGTGGCACCAGCAAGCGCAGTGATCTCTGCGTGGTCGTACGGCGGCGAGACCTCCACGACGTCCATCCCCACGAAATCAATTCCGCCGAGTTGGTACAGGATCGCTTGGGCTTGTGCGGTCGTGAGCCCACCGACCACCGGAGTTCCCGTTCCCGGAGCGCATGAGGGATCAAGACAGTCGATATCGAACGTGAGGTACGCCGGCCTCGCGCCAACACGCGTGCGCACAAACTCAGCGACCTGGGTGGTGCCATGATCGTGCACCCACGGAGCGGTCAGGATCGCCATGCCCCAATCGTGGTCGTTGAATGTCCGGACACCTACATGGACTGAGTGGGCCACGTCGATGAGCCCTTCGTTGATCGCGGTCAAGAACATTGTGCCGTGGTGCTCGTGATCGTCGTCCCAGGTGTCGGAATGCGCATCGAAGTGCACTAGCGCGATCGGGCCATGCACGCGAGCGTGCGCCCGCAATATCGGCAAGGTCACATAATGGTCGCCTCCCAGCGTCAGCATTTTTTTGCCGTCCTGGACGATCAGATCGGCGTGGCGTTGCAGCAATTCGCTCATCGTTGGCCAGTTGCCTTCAGGGAACATCACATCTCCCCAATCGATCACCGCGAGGGTGTCGAATGGATCGAGATTCCACGGCCACACCTTCCCGAAGCATAAGTTCGCGGATGCCTGACGTATCGCACGGGGGCCGAAGCGCGCACCTGGCCGATACGTCGTGGCACCATCCCAGGGGATGCCGCTCACCACCACGTCGACACCTTCGAGATCACGCGTAAATTTGCGCCTGGCAAAACTCGTTGCGCCCGCAAATACGAGTTCTGGAGCGCTGCCGTACAAATCTCCAGTGAATGCGTTATCGCCGGGGTTCGTTGCCATCGCCTGACGCTATCTTCGACCGATGATTCGCGACGCCTATCTGGAAACCGCCGGCCAAGCCCGTGCCTTCATTGCTCGACAACGCCACGGGGATGCGGAGGTCCTTGGGGCGTTGACACGTGCTGAGCGGGCGACCCAATCTGTGTTCCCTGTGCTGCAGCACGAGCGTGGGCGCGCGCGGTCCCGATCGCCGACACGACCACGCATCCGGCCAGCCCCGTCCACACAACCCGAGCGCCGAAGCGCCCATATACCGGTGCGGCGATGAGCGCCGATGCAGCAGCGACAAGTAGGCCGATTCCTTCTAACAATCCCTGCCCTGCCGCGACGAGGTCGTCATCAACGGAACGGGCAACTTGGCTCTGACTCGCAGGCACGACCGCGGCATCGAAGGTGGAGTGCGCGAACGCCAATGCACCGATCAACCAGTAGCTCTTGATAAAGCCGTAACCGACGATGAACGGTGCGCTTGCGAACAATGCGATCGACCCGATCTTCGCAGGGCCAAAGCGATCGGCGAGACGACCTGCGATGCCCGAGAACAAGACGATCGGAAGCCCAAAGATGGTCAAGCTCACGCCGACAAACTTTGTGCTCGCGCCGAGGTCTTTGAGAAACCGTGCCCACAGCGAGTCGTAGACGCCGATGGACACCGTCATCCCGACGCCGATCCAAATGCCGGCGCGTACGCCCCGCGTTCCGATCAGGGTGCGAAGCACGCCAGATCGTGCGGGTGTCGCCGACCCAGGAACTTCGAAACGAAACACGGTTGGCATGATTGCGACGAGCGCCACGGCAAGCACGATGAACGGCACCCAAAGCCGCGTCGCGTCAGCGAGATACGCAGCAAACGGCGGGCCAGCTAAAAATCCCGCAGTCTGTGCGGCCCCGAGCCGACCCAATGCCGCACCAATTGCCGTGGGGTTGCGCAAAATCACAACCCGACGAGCAGCAGGTAAGAAGATTCCTTCACCGATACCCAGGACGACTCGTCCCACCAACAACAGCCACAAATTGTTGGCGCACGCAACCGCGACACAGCCGAGCACACACATCATGAGCCCGCTCCGCAACATCAAGCGACCGCGGCCACGATCGGCATAGCGAGCGAAGCCCATCTGCACAGCAAAACCGGCGGCGAATGCAGATCCGGTGATGACGCCGAGCCAAGCGTCGCCAAAGCCGAGATGCTTCTGAAGATCAGCGAGCAAGCCAAAGATTGCACCGAAACTGATGGTGACTGCCGCCGAAGAAATGAGCAATGACAGCGGCACAGACGCTGATAACCGTCTCGGCAACGGCCCTGGCTCGTGCGTCCGAGCCTTGGATGTGGTTGCCATTGTGTCGCCTTGTTTCGTGTTGTTTTCGTGCTATTTCGTCGGTCGCGTTGTTTCGGGCGCGGAGCTACAGGCTACCCGTCGGCCCTGACGAAGAACTCATGATTTCAGCGATGGCACCAATCGCGTCGTCCCCGACGGTGCGGCACCAATTTTCCTCACTTCGTCGATCTGCACCACAATGCACTCCATGCGCCTCGCGTGGTCCGTTGCCGACGATCAATTTCGCCGCGAGCTCGAAGCATTCCTCGACGCGAATGTGCCTGAGCAGGCCGCCAATGGTTTTGACTTCCAGGGCGAGGCCTCTGGTGGCGAACTCATTCCAAGTTGGTTGCGCGAATGGCAGGCGTGCCTCTTCGACAACGGCTGGATGATTCCTGGCTATCCACCGGAATTGGGTGGCCGCGCTGCGACGTCCGTGCAGACGATGATCTACCTCGAAGTCATGGCGGCCAGGCGCATCCCGAGGGCAACACACTTTCCCGGCTATGCCATCGTCGCCCCGAGCCTGATCGAATATGGGAGCGCGGAACAGCAGATCTTCGTCGCACCAGCGATTC
The DNA here is from genome assembly GCA_038228615.1 of Acidimicrobiia bacterium. GTDB lineage: Bacteria > Actinomycetota > Acidimicrobiia > IMCC26256 > PALSA-610 > F1-120-MAGs023. The sequence continues at coordinate 5,393 of JBBRPC010000159.1, forward strand.
GCGGCGACACGATCTGGTGCATCGGCATGAGCGAGCCCGACGCTGGCTCCGATCTTGGCGCGCTCAAGACCAAAGCAGTTCGCGACGGCGACAATTTCATCCTCAACGGCCAGAAGGTCTGGACGAGCTACGCGATGGTTGCCTCGAAATGTTTCTGTTACGTACGGACCGACCCCGACGTACCCAAACACAAAGGAATCAGCGCGTTCATCGTCGACATGGAGAGTCCCGGAATCGACGTGCGGCCACTCCGCCACATCACGGGTCAGGCCGATTTCGCTGAGGTGTTTTTCACCGATGTCATGGTTCCCGCGGCCAATCTCGTCGGACCACTCAACGGTGGCTGGGCAATCACCCAAGGTTCACTCGCGCACGAACGCGCCGGGCTGTGGGTGGAGGGCGTTGCAAGGCTGGAACAGACAGTCCACAGCCTCGTGGATCTCGCGCAGCGATACGGCAAAGCTCAAGATTCAGGCATTCGGCGCAAGATCGCCGCGACGGCAGAAATGGCTTCAAGTCTGCGGGCGCTTGGCTACAAAGGGTTTGCATCCTTCGCACAGGGTTCGAGTGCGCCAGAGCATTCCTTCATGAAGTTGGCAAGTTCTGAAGCGGGTAAGGCCGCGTTTGAACTCGGGATGGAAATACTCGGCGAATATGGAGCCGTGGTCGACGCGGTCGCTGGCGAAGATGCTGGTCGATGGGTCACCAGCTTTTACATCAGCTTCGCCAACACAATCGCAGGTGGAACGAGTGAAATTCAGCGCAACATTATTGCGCAACGCATCCTTGGACTTCCGAGGAGCTGACCTTGGACTTCACACTCTCGCCCGACCAGGCGCTGTTGGTTGAAACTGCGCACCGACTCCTTGCAGATCGCTGCTCGGCATCCACGCTACGAGCGCACATCGACGATCGCTCAATTGCAACACAAGTACAACAATCACTCGCCGACTATGCCCCCGTGGCCGTCGCCGACTGCACAGATGCATGCTTGTTCCTCGATGAGCTTGGGTACGCATCTGCGCCCGGCCCATTCTTTGCGACGCTGATCGCGGTCCCCTTGTTGCAAGCGATCGATCACGACATTCTCAACGCCGTCCTCACCGGTGAGGTCGCGGCGACGGTTGGGTTCGGTGGAACACTCATTCCCGACGCCGACCTCGTTGACTACATCGTTCTCGTCTCGCCGAGCGGCGCCATCGTCGTGGAGACTCGTGACACTGTCGAGCTCGAGCGCGTCAACAGCGTCGACCACAGCCGCCGGTGGTTCCGTTATGCCAAAGTACATTCGTACCTAGACGCCGAGTCGACGCCTGCAGGCCACAGGTCACGACTCGATGCAGCAACACTTGGCGCGTGGCGCGATCGCAGCCACGCGTGCGCAGCTGCCGACCTCGTCGGCACCGCGCGACGCATGCTGTCAATGACCTTGATGTACGCAAAGCAGCGCGAACAATTTGCAAAGCCGATCGGCTCGTTTCAGGCGATCCAACACAAACTCGCCGACATGGCGTTGGGGCTCGAACGTGCGACGGCAGCAGTCCACTTCGCGGCGATGACCGTTGACGCCAAAACCGACGACCGGGCATTCGCGTGTCATAGCGCCAAGGCGGCAGCGAACGACGCCGCCGTTCGAATCCTCAAAGATGCGATCCAAATTCACGGCGGAGTTGGCTTTACCTGGGAGCACGACCTCCAGATGTATTTGCGGCGCGCCACGATGGGCGCAACCCAGTTCGGCACCACGACTTGGCACCTCGACCAGATCGCCGAGTTGTTGTTCGCCCCACCTCCCCGTTGAGCGCGTGGCCGTCGCCAGGACGTTCGGCGAGGAATATTGCCATCGCCACCGCAGTTGACGCTGCAGATCGCCGCAGCAGTGGAGACAGACCAGCGGTCAAGTAGCGTGCGCGGTGTGCTCATGGCATCAGACTTCAATGCGCTGATCGATTCCTCGCCTGCCGTCCTGATGGGCCGCGCTGGCGCGATTCGAGATGCTGCGCATGGCCGCCGGGTGACGTTTTCTCCGAAGGTGTTTATCCCGCTGACGATGTTGTGTCGGGATCGGTGTGGATACTGCACGTTCGCCAAGCCACCGGCACGCTTGGAAACACCGTACCTCCTACCGGAACAGGTGCTGGAGATCGCTCGCCGCGGCGCTGCCATGGGCTGCCATGAGGCCCTCTTCACGCTCGGCGAAGCACCAGAGGATCGTTATCCACAAGCAGCCGAGTGGCTGCATTCGCACGGCTTCGCCGACACTGTTGCGTATCTCGTCGCGATGGCGAAGCTCGTCATCGAAGAAACCGGTTTGCTCCCCCATGCGAATCCCGGTGCGCTGAGTGGCGCGCAACTGCTCGAACTGCGTCGCTGGTCGCCAAGCCAAGGCATGATGATCGAGACGCTGGCTGATCGCCTTCACGAGCCCGGCGGCGCGCATTTTGGCGCACCCGACAAGACGGCGGCGCGCCGCCTCGCGACCCTTGACGCCGCGGGACTCGCCAACATTCCCTACACCACCGGGATCTTGTGTGGGATCGGCGAGACTCGCAGCGAACGCATCGACGCATTGGTAGCAATCGCAAACTCCCATCTCTTGCACGGACACGTACAGGAAGTCATCGTCCAGAACTTCCTGCCGAAGCCTGGCACCGCGATGCATAAGGCGTCGCCGTGCGATCGCGAAGAGTTTCTGTGGTCCATCGCCGCCGCGCGCATTATCTTGCCGTCGGCGATTCATCTCCAGGCTCCGCCGAACCTTTCAGATCCAGGCGAGCTCGGCGACCTGCTTGGCGCTGGGATCGACGACTGGGGCGGCGTCTCTCCGGTCACAATCGATCACGTCAATCCTGAGCGGCCGTGGCCATCCCTCGACGTACTACGAGACGCCACCGAATCGCATGGCCACGTACTGGCACCGCGACTGACCGTCTATCCCGAATACGTCCGCGAACCGCAGAAGTGGATCGATCCAGGGCTCCAATTCTCGGTGCTCCTGCATAGCGACTCGGAAGGCCTCGCCCGCGACGATCATTGGGCGTCGGGCGGCGATGAGGAACCTCCGACAATACTTCCGTTCAACCGTGCGCCACGTGCCACCGGCGCGGTTGGCGAAGTCCTCGACGGTGTCGAACGAGGACAAGAGGTCGGCGTTCGTGAGATCGTCGCCCTTCTTCAGGCGCGCGGCGCTGAGGTAGCCGCCGTGTGTCGCGTCGCGGATCAACTACGCAAAGACATCGTCGGCGACGAAGTGACGTTCGTTCGGAATCGCAATATCAACTACACCAATGTGTGCACATTCAAATGTAAGTTCTGCGCATTCAGTAAGGGCCCACTTTCGCTCAACCTTCGCGGCAAGCCGTATCTACTCGAAATCGACGAGGTGCAAC
>JBBRPC010000160.1:0-8771 GCA_038228615.1 Acidimicrobiia bacterium
AGGCCCCGAACGTGATGCTTCGACGCGACCTTAAAATCGACGATCAGTATTATCGAATCGATACGGTGTCGCGCGGTCATGGTCGCGGTGCGGCCCAGTTTGCACGCAATCTCGAAGAGTCACGCAGATTGCTCGCTTCGCTGCGCAACCGCACGCTCATCGCGGTTGCGCTCGCTGCACTCGTCGCCGCCACGTTTGGTTGGTTGATCGCACAACAAGTCACCCGCCGACTGACTCGTTTGACATCGACAGCCGAACTCGTCGCGCGCACTGGTGTCCTCGACATCAGTGCACCCGTTGGCGGACGCGACGAAGCGGGACGTCTCGCTGGCGCGTTCAATGCGATGCTCGCGGCGTTGAGCGAATCCAAAACCGCACAGCAACAGCTCGTCCAAGACGCAGGACACGAGTTGCGCACGCCGCTGACAAGTCTTCGAACAAATGTTGCGCTGCTCGCTCGCCTCGACTCACTCAGCCCACAAGAGCGCGTCGAGATCTTGCGAGATCTCGACAGCGAGAGCAAAGAGTTGACATCGCTCGTGAACGAACTCGTTGAGCTAGCGACCGACCAGCATTCCGCAGAACCAACCGTGAGCGTGTCACTCGGAGCTCTCGCCGAAGCCTGCGTACAACGAGCAATGCGCCGCACCGACAGCGAAATTGTCTTAGATGCCGACGATGCATTGGTCACTGTCCAAGCCGGTCGTATCGATCGCGCCATCTCGAATCTCATCGATAACGCCTTAAAGTTCTCGCCCACGGGGAGTCCGCTGCTCGTCAGCGTCCGCTCTGGGCGCGTCGCCGTCGCCGATCGCGGCCCTGGCATCGCCAAAGCTGACCAAGCCCGCATCTTCGAGCGCTTTTACCGCAGCGACGAGGCGCGAAGTCGTCCAGGGTCGGGGCTTGGGTTGGCGATCGTCCACGACATTGTGCAGGCGCACAACGGCAGCGTGTTCGTCGAGGAACACCCTGGCGGCGGTTCGATCATCGGCTTCCACCTCCCGACGATTTCTCACCTCGCTCTCACCAAAGGCGACGCGGGACCCAACATTCAACACCGATAATGGGGGGACTGGCTCCGGTGACGACGACGGCATCGTCGGCTTGGCAAACCCCAGACGCGACTCAGCCGCAGAACGACGGGCGCCGCAAGCGCCCGTCGACGAAACACAACGCCCACGCCGCACTCAGTCCTGCGCCACGAAGCCAACTCTTGCACTCCGACATTGCTGCGATGCTCGCCGCGCTCTTGACGTGCACCGTCGGGGTGTGGGCTTGGCACGGCGGCGTCAGCGGATTTTCCAAAGGGTGGGCCCCAGCAGCCACGTCACTGACACAACTCAGCGGCATCGCCGCGTCGCTGGCTGGGTTGGTCGGTGTGGCCCTGGTCGCTCGTCCGAAAAGCGTTGAGCGCGCGTACGGTCTCGACCAGTTGTTCGTGTGGCACAGATACCTCGGCGAAACGATGGCAATCGCACTCGGTATCCACGTCGCCGCCGGAATTGTGGAGTGGGCACAAGGTGGCGCGGGCTACGCCTCATCGATCGCCGACGTCACGGGACGTCAGCCATACATGGCAGGAGCAACTGTAGGCGCGGCACTCGTCGCGATCGTCACCCTCACATCCTTGCGGTCGATCCGCCGACGTTTCAGCTATGAAACATGGTATTTCTTGCACCTCACCGCGTACTTCGCACTCGTCGTCTCGTTCAGTCACGAGATTGTGTCGGGGGGAGATTTCGCCCGCGACACCGTGGCCCGATGGGTATGGATCGCATTGCACCTCGGCGTCATTGCCGCGCTCGTGTGCAGCCGATTCACCCCGTCGATTCGCGCCGTGATGCGACCGTTGCGAGTGCGGTCCGTGCACCGAATCGCCGACGACACGTGCACAATCGTGCTCGCTGGCAATGAGCTCAAGTCGATGCGAGCAGAAGCCGGACAGTTTTTCATGTTGCGTCCGCTGCGACGAGATCTGTGGTGGCAAACACATCCGTTTTCGTTGGGCGCCGCACCCGCGACTGGCGGGCTCGAATTTTCGATCAAGGCCCGAGGAGACGCGAGTGCGGCGATCGCTTCGCTCCCGAAAGGCTCACTCGTCGCAGTCGAAGGACCGTTCGGCATTTGCACACCCGAGGTCGCCGCGGGCCGCAAACTCGTGTTCATCGCAGGCGGAATCGGCATCGCCCCGATTCGAGCGCTCATGCAACGACTCGAGGCTGGCACCGAACCAGTGCTGCTGTACCGAGCGCGACGAGACGTCGATCTCGTACATCTCGATGAATTGCGTTCGCTCGCCGCAGCCAACGGAGGGCGTGTGCTCACGCTCGTCGGACCGAGCGCGTCGCTCGCAAATCACGATCCGTTCGGGGCCGCCTCACTCCGCGACGCCGTCCCAGACATCGCCGAGCGAGTGGCGGTGATGTGCGGACCAGAACGAATGCTGTTCGCCGCTCGACGAGGCCTGATCGACGTTGGCGTTTCAAACCTCGACATCCATTACGAACGGCCTTGGTGGTAATCCATGCGTAGCAGCGATCGCCCAGCGTCACTCTCTCGGCGAGCCCTCCCGGCGGTAGCGCTCGCCGGGCTGAGCGGCTTCATCCTGACCCAACTCGACCGTCCGGCGTCGAATGCAATCGGGACGCGAACCACCGGGATCAAGCACGGTGTAACTCCAACGACTGCCAACGGATCCGGTGCAAACGGTCCGGGCCAACAGCTCGGTACCACGATCCCTGCGACTCCGGCCTGCAGCGGCGCAACGGTGACCGGCCCGGCGGTCGATACCCGTTGGGGACCAGTACAGGTCACCGCGATTCTCCGCGCGGATGGCGCCCCGTGCTCCGCCGACGCGCCAGTAACGCCAAGCGACCGCAACCGATCGATCGAAATCAACCAGCAAGCTGTGCCGATGATCGACCAGGAAATTCCCGCACAGGGCGTCAATTTCGATTCCATCAGCGGCGCAACCGTCACTTCGGATGGGTACCGTCAGTCATTGCAAGCCCTGCTCGACGGTCAGCGCGGCTGAGTGGTGCAGGACCAAGCCGTCGCGGCGTCAAGCTTGCGCGCGCCCCAGCGCGCGTCATTTCGTTTCTCGGCTCCGACAATGGGAACAGTCGCAAGCGTGCACGTCTACGACAACGTCGACGCATCACACGCCGACGGTGCATGCCACGCGTTCATGGCCGTGATGCAGGAGCTCGAGGACGTTTTCAGCACGTTCAAACCGGCGAGCGCAATCAGCCGTATCAATCGCGGCGAACTCGATATTGCGGGCGCAGACCCGATCGTCAGCGACGTCTTCGACGCGTGCACATGGCTCGATCACAGCAGCGGCGGAGCGTTCCGAGCACACCGACCAGGAACAGCAACCCTCGATCCGGCAGGATTTGTCAAAGGCTGGGCCGCGGAACGCGCTGCGCAACAACTCACCGCTGCGGGCTTACAGCATTGGTGCATCAATATCGGAGGCGACGTTCTCACTCGCGGCGCACCTGCGGTGGGCGTCCCTTGGCGAGTCGCTATCGTGGATCCGCACGACGACCACAGCATCATCGCAACGGTTGCGATCACTTCAGGCGCAGTCGCAACATCAGGACTCGCTCAGCGCGGCGCACATCTCTGGGATGGTCGCGACGGTTCGATCGCGAACGGCGCCGCGTCTGTTACCGTCGTTGGGCCAAGCCTCACCTGGGCTGACTCATTCGCGACGACGGTCTATGCGATGGGCGCGGCCGGAATTGCTTGGCTCACGCGATTCGACGACTACGACGCGCTCGTGGTGACCAATGCACGCGAGATGCTCACGACACCGGGATTCACTGCACCGACGTGCGGCGTCGAACGAATCACACTTTGAACAACGCCAGTCGAAAATACCAGTCGAAATATCAGTCGCGTTTTTCTTTGATCTTGGCCTTCTTGCCGATGCGGTCACGCAGGTAGTACAGCTTGGCTCGGCGCACATCGCCACGAGTCACAACTTCGATTTTTGAGATCGTGGGAGAATGCACAGGGAATGTGCGCTCGACACCAACGCCGAAACTCACCTTGCGAACTGTGAACGTTTCCCGCAGCCCGCTCCCCTGGCGGCGGATGACCGCACCCTGGAACAGCTGCACGCGCTCGCGATTGCCTTCCACGACCCGCACGTGCACCTTCAGCGTGTCTCCTGGCGAAAATTTCGGAATGTCGTCTCGCAGGCTGGCGCGATCGACTAGGTCGGTGCGGTTCATGACGCAGGGCTCCTGTGGTGAACGTGTCGTGCATTCGTGTCGCATTCACGCGACAACCCACACTGGCGACGCGGAACAACGTTGGATGTTACCGCTCGCCGTCGCGATCGGGGAATTCGCGCAGCAACAGCGCGTCGGCTTCGCTCAACGGTTGCGTCAACAGATCGGGCCGGCGAGTGAGCGTCCGGCGGAGCGCCTGCGCACGCCGCCAACGGCCGACTCGGGCGTGATCGCCGCCCCGGAGGACTTCAGGTACCGTCCAGCCTCGAAAATCAGCTGGCCGGGTGTAGTGCGGGTACTCCAGCACGTCGTTGCTGAAACTCTCATCTGCGCTCGATGATTCGTTGCCAAGCACTCCAGGAACGAGACGAGCAACGGCTTCGATAACTACGAGCGCCGCGGCCTCACCACCGGCAAGGACAACATCACCGATCGACAACTCGCCATCGCAAAGGTGATCGGCGACGCGCTGATCGATGCCTTCGTAGCGACCGCACAGCAACGAAAAGCCGTCGAGTCGGGCAAGTTCCTCGGCGTACCGCTGATCGAATCGACGGCCGCTCGGCGACAGGAGCAACAATGGCCTCGGCGGCGCGACTGCCTCCACTGCTTCGAAGATCGGACCAGCGAGCATGACCATGCCAGCACCTCCCCCGTATGGCGCGTCGTCGACGCTGCGGTGACGGTCGTGGGTGTGATCACGGGGATCGTGGCAACGAATGTCAAGCAGCTGCGCTTCGACCGCACGGCTCAGTATCGTCGTGCTGAACGCCCCTTGCAGGTACTGGGGAAACAACGTGAACACGTCGATGCGCACGCGACTACTCGAACAACTCGAACAGACCCTCAGGCGGATCGATGGTGACAACTCGGGCGCTGCGATCGTGGTCGATGACGAATACCATAGGAACCAGCACGCCCGTATTGAGCACCAACAGGTCGTGTGCCGGATTTTCCTGTACCGAGGAGATCGTGCCGCACACCTCGCCCGACTGAAGAGCGCACACGCTCCCCACCAACTCGTGCACCCACATTTCGCCATCAGGGAGTTCACCGAGCGGGTCGCCAAGCAACAACCGGCCCCTCAACGCTTCGGCAGCTTCACGCGTGTTGACATCGTCGAAATGCACCACGAAATTGCCGGATTGTGGACGGCTTGCGATGATACAAAACGCTCGCTCATCTGGGTCGTACAGCGTTGATCCAGAGGCGAAACGTTCGGGACGATTTGAAATGGCGGCGACGACGACATCGCCCTTCAACCCGTGGGCGCGAGCGATCCGCCCTACCTCAAGTCGATCAGTCAACGACTTCGAGCTGGACACGTTCGTTGTCGGCTGCACCAGCAGCGCGCGCAACCTGACGCATCGCTTGAACGGTACGACCGCGACGCCCGATCAAACGGCCGACATCGCCCGGCGCGGCGCGCACGGTGATAACGGCTTCGCCATCGCGACCTTCTTGGGTATCAACATCGATGCCGTCTGGTTCATCGACAAGCGCCCGGGCGAGGAATTCGGTGACGCGAGTCGCGCGCACACCGACAACCCGATTCCCTGGAGCACCAACCTCATCGAGGTCTTCGGCTTCAGCGTCGAACGCGTCGCCATCGAGCGTCATTCTGCCGCGACTTTCGGTTTCGGCGCCGCAGTCTTCGGCTTCGGCTTCGATGCCGCAGCCTTGCCATGTTTGGCCTGATAGGAATCCCACACACCAGCAATCGCGAGAATCTTCGCAGCTTGTTCGGTGGGCTGAGCTCCCTTTTCAATCCAGGCCAGCGCCGAGTCGGCATCGATGTTCACCAACGACGGCTCTTGGCGCGGCTCGTACTGCCCGAGGATTTCGATGAAACGGCCATCGCGAGGGCTGCGCGAATCGGAAACGACTACGCGATATGTCGGCTGCTTCTTCTTGCCGACGCGCATCAAGCGGATCTTGACCGCCACAGTGAATCTCCCTGGTACGTATTTGGTGCTACGAAAATGAAGTGACCGAGCCAACTCACGTCGACCAGACCCATGCACTCTAGCGGCGCGCTCGTCCTAAACCCTCAACGCTTCGGCGGCGAGCCCCTCAACGCTTGGGCGGCGAGCCGGGGAACCGCGACCCGCCAAAGCCGCCAATATCGCCAAACTTGGACAAGTCGCCAAGCTCGCCGAGCTCGCCCAAGTCGGGAAACCCGGCCGGGAGGCCGCCTGGGGCGCTCGGCTGACTCTTCGGCGCGCCACCCCCAGGAGCAGTGACCCTTCCGCCCTTCTTCTTGTTCTTTTTGCCTTTGCGCGCGATGACTTTGCCCATCGCGCCCATCTGACCCATCATCTGCTGCATCTGTTTGAACTGCTTCAGAAGGTTGTTCACCTCGGTCGTCGAGGTTCCGGAACCCTTCGCGATTCGGGCCCGCCGCGACCCATTGATGAGATCAGGCTTGCGGCGCTCCTCGACGGTCATCGAATGAATAATTGCTTCCACCCGACCGATCTCGCGCTCATCGATATCAGCATTTTTGATCTCTTTCGGCATACCGGGAAGCATTCCCATCACATTTTGCAATGGCCCCATCTTTTTGATTTGGGTGAATGCACTCAGGAAATCTTCCAGCGTGAACGTGCCGTCGCGCATGATCTCTTCGGCGCGATCCTTTTGATCCGTGTCGAATGCAGCCTCGGCCTTTTCGATCAGCGTTAACACGTCGCCCATGCCGAGAATTCGACTCGCCATACGGTCGGGGTGAAACACCTCGAATTCATCGAGTTTTTCACCAGTGCCCGCAAATAGGATCGGCTTGCCGACGACCTCTTTGACGCTCAACGCAGCGCCGCCTCGCGCGTCACCATCGATCTTCGTGATGATGACCCCGTCGAGACCGATCGCTTCGTTGAACTCGACGGCTACATCGACGGCCTGTTGTCCGATCATCGCATCGATCACCAACAACGTGTTGTGCGGATGAATCGCGTCGCGCACATCGCGCAATTCGTTCATCAATTCCGTGTCGATCTGCAAACGGCCAGCAGTGTCGACGATGACCACATTGCGTCCGAGGCGCGCCGCTTCATCGAGGCCCTTGCGCGCCACCGTCACGGGATCACTGTTTTCCGAAAAGAACGGCACGTCGACACGTTCCGCGAGTGTTTGCAACTGCTCGACTGCGGCGAGACGCTGCAAATCCGCGCCGACCAGCAACGGGTGCAATCCTTGGCTTTTGAGATGTCGGGCGAGTTTGGCCGCATGGGTGGTCTTGCCGGAACCTTGTAGCCCTGCCAACAGGATGATCGTCGGAGGCTTTTAACTCATGGTGATCTTGGCCGTCTCGCCCCCGAGAATGCCGATCAGTTCATCGTTGACAATCTTGATGATCTGTTGCGACGGATTGAGCGCCTTATGGATCTCTGCGCCAATCGCGCGATCTCTGACCCGGTCGACGAATACCCTCGCCACCTTCGCGTTGACGTCGGCACCGATCAAGGCCCGCCGCAACTCACCTGCGACCTCATCAACGTCTCGCTCCGACAGCGTTCCCTTTTTACCGAGTCGCTTAAAAATGCCTTCGAAACGATCAGAGAGTGACTCAAACATGTCTTACTGCCTACTTCGTGTGGCCTGGCGAATATCTCGCCACGCAGCTGCTCGTTCTCGCTCCGACAGTGCCATCAACACCGCGGTGCACCGAATCTAGTTTCGATTTCGCCCTAGTCGTCGAAGAGCGCAGCAGTGAACTCTTTGGGATCGAATTCGATGAGGTCACCTGCTGTTTCGCCGACCCCCACGACCTTCACAGGTAACCCGATTTCCGCTTGAATCGCCAACACGATGCCACCCTTTGCGGTTCCATCCAGTTTCGTCAAGACGATCCCCGTGACGTCAACGACGTCGGCGAACACCTTGGCTTGCTGCAGGCCGTTCTGACCCGTCGTCGCGTCGATGACGAGGAGTACTTCTTTGAGTGCACCGTCGGTACGGTCGATGATCCGCTTGAGTTTTTCCAACTCCGCCATCAGGTTGTTCTTGTTGTGGAGCCGCCCCGCAGTGTCGATGAGCAATATGTCGGTGCGCTTGCTCGTAGCCGAACTCATCGCGTCGAACACGATCGAACCTGGGTCGGCACCCTCTTGGCCGCGCACAATATCCGCGCCAGTCTTGTCGGCCCACTGGGTCAGCTGTTCAGCCGCAGCGGCACGAAACGTGTCACCCGCGGCAAGTAACACGGTGCGACCGCCGGCTCCGTACTGTGCCGCGAGTTTGCCGATCGTCGTCGTCTTTCCGACGCCGTTCACCCCAACGAACATCCACACATTCAGTTCGCCGGCGTCGAACCGCAACGATCGATCCGTCAAAACTTCCAGCAATGCTTCTATTTCGGCGCGCAACAACGCAACCACTTCGGCCGGGTCGGAGATCTTGAGTTCCTTGACGCGACCCTGGACAGCGTCGAGGAGCCGCGTCGTTGTGTCGATGCCAACATCAGCAAGAAGTAACGCTTCTTCTAGATCGTCCCACGTGCGCTGATCGACCGCGTGGCCGCCGATGCCC
>JBBRPC010000161.1:0-8740 GCA_038228615.1 Acidimicrobiia bacterium
GCGCTCAGCGGCGCCGCGTCGGACCCAGAAGGTGACCCGCTCACGTTGCATTGGAGCGCGAGCAACCCGACCTGTGTGTTCAGCGATGCGACGCACGCCACAACCACCATCACATGTGGTGTCCAGGGTGATTACACAGCGACGTTGAGTGCGAACGATGGTTTCAACCCAACGGTCGTCGACAGCACTGCTGTAGCGGTGCGCGACATCCTCTTTCCGTTCAACTGGGATGTCGACGCGACAACGCATCTCAAAAAACTGAATATGGATGTCACTGTTCCGACCGGCAACTTCAACGGTGTTGTCGATCTCACCACTGGCGTGCTCGGTGGCGACATCACGCTGCCGCCGGCGCAAGTCACGCTGAACCTTGTGGGCATCGGACTCGTGACCGCGAATATGCAGATTATCGAGGCGCAACCAATCACCGGAACGCTCGATACTTCGAATTTCGCCGTCACCGCGACGGCCGTGTTCAACATCCGTATCCCGAGCGCATATCCGACCGCGACGCCGACCGTGAACGTGGTCGGCAATTCGTGCACAACGTCGGCGCCGGTGAACGTCACGATGTCGGGTATCGCGAACCTTACCGGTGCGTCAACATTCACCGGCACCTACACGATCCCACCGCTGAAGACATGCGGACTTGCAACGACCGCGCTCAATCTTGTGATCCCTGGACCTGGCAACACGTTCAGCGCCACGGTCCAACCTCCGCCGGCACCGCCGTCGGTGACCGCGCAGCCGACCGACCAGGTCGTCACGACGGGCCAGACGTACTCGTTCAGCGCCGCGGCGTCGGGATATCCGCAGCCAGGTGTGCAATGGCAGGTCTCCACGAATGGTGGGACGAGCTTTGCCAACATCGCAGGAGCGGTCAATACGACGTATAGCGCCACCGCGGCGTTGGCCGATTCCGGCAAGCAATTCCGTGCGGTATTCACGAACGCATCGGGAACGGCAACTTCGAGCGCGGCGAAACTGCTCGTTGCTCTCGTGCCCGACCCTCCGACAATGAGTGGGGCGAGCGCAGGAATCGACAGCGCGACAGTTGCCTTTGTTGCCGCGGCCCACGATGGCGGCAGCCCGATTATCGACTACACCGCGAGCTGCGCTTCGGTTGACGGCGCTGCGGGATCCGCGACTGGCGGCGCGAGCCCGCTGACCGTGGCCGGGCTCACTGCTGGCAGCACCTATACATGCACAGTGACGGCACGCAACATCATTGGGTCAAGTGCTTCGTCGGCAACCTCGAACACCGTCGTACCCACGGGGGTACCAACGATCACCGCGCAACCAGCGGACACTTCGGTCGTGGCGGGGAACACCTACTCGTTCGAAGCCGCGGCGGCCGGATATCCGGTACCGTCGGTGCAATGGCGCATCTCCACCGACGGTGGCGCCACGTTCCACAATGTGTCTGGCGCGACGAACGACACGCTGACGGGAACCGCGTCGATCAGTGACTCGGGCGACGAGTTCGAGGCCGTGTACACAAGCGTCGCAGGTTCTGCGACTACGACGGCGGCGACATTGACCGTCACGGGCGTTGGACCCGCGATCGTCACGCAGCCTTCCGATACAGCGGTAGTGACAGGCGCTGCGTACGCATTCAGTGCGGCCGCGTCAGGAACGCCGGCACCATCTGTCCAATGGCAGGTCTCGACCAACGGTGGGACCACATTCCAAGACATCAGCGGCGCTCATGCTGCGACCTACGGCGGGACCGCCGCGCTCGGTGACACAGGAAAACGCTTCCGTGCAGTGTTCACCAATCCCCTAGGTGCAGCGGTGACGAACAGCGCGTTGCTCACCGTCGCGACGCCCAAGACCGTGTCGATCGTTGGCGCTTCTGTCGTGGAAGGAAACTCCGGAGGTGCGCGCACAGCCTCGCTGGCTGTGACGTTGTCACAGCCGTCCACCCAACCCGTGACGGTGCACTACGCGACGGCAAACGGCACAGCCGTTGCGCCCACCGACTACACAGCGAAGTCCGGCACCCTGACATTCAAAGCTGGCAAAACGGCGATGTACGTGTCGATCCCCATCAAAGCCGACGTCGTCGTCGAGGCCGACGAGTCGCTCACCGTTGGGTTGTCGTCGCCGACCGGCGGTTACTCCCTCTCCACCGGTCACGCGACGGGAACAGTGAACATCATCAACGACGACGGACCGACGGGCTTGCGCGTGAGCATCAGCGACGCCGCGGTTTGTGAGGGAAACGCAGGTCCCGCCGTGGTGGTGAAGATGTGGGTCTCGCTGTCGGCTCCGGCACCGTCGAATCTCACTGTGCAAGTCGGATGGTCTGGCGGCACGGCGACCAGTGGCGTCGACTTCAAGCCGTTCACCACGAAGACGATCACCTTCGCTGCCGGTCAGTTCCAAAAGGCGATCACGGTGTCGGTCCTCCCGGACACGATCCACGAACCCGACGAAACCGTGACGTTGTCACTGATCAACCCGAGCCCAGGGCTCACGCTCGGACGTCCAGTCGGAACGCTGACGATCGTCAACGACGACTGAACATCGGTCACCCCTGCAGTGTTGGATCTTGCAAACGGGCGAGCAGAAACGGCAGATGGCGGATTGCGAGCAGCGGAGACCAATAGCGCCAGGCGTGCGCGCCCACGTTCTCTCGGTAGTCGACGACGTGGCTCTTGATGGCTGTGGCTGCCGACTCGAACGCGCGGTTCGCGCTCAGGAATGCCAAGTCGACACCTTTGGTGAAACACATCGCCGCGGCTCTGGGGTCGTCGCATCGAGAGCCGATGTCGATGACGAGGTCGGTGTGCGCGAGTTCCGAAACGTGCCGGATCGGCTCGTCGGACTCCGACATTCCTGCCCCGGGCCCGACGCCACTTGATCCAGCTGTGAGCGTGAGTCCTGCAAGATTCCCCGACAAGCTTCCGGCAGCAATGAACAACTCTGGGTGTTTCGCGGCGAGCATCATGGCACCAAGGCCACCGTTGGAAATTCCGTCGATCGCCCGACCCTGACGCGTCGCGATCGTCCGGAAGTGTCGATCGACATATGGGATCACGCTGTTGATGATGTACGTCTCGTTGCGCAGGGTGCCGTTGGTCTGATCGAACCAACGACCATCGTCGCCGTCGGGCATCACCAAAATTGCCGCCCGGCGCTGGTCACCAGCCACAAGGTGGTCCATCGCCGCGTCGACGTGTCCTTGGCTGACCATGTCGCCAGCATCTCCACCACCGCCGTGCAGCAAATAGATCGTTGGGTAACGCCATGTGGATCGTTCGTAGCCAGCAGGAACATAGACGCACACGCCCGAAGTGAACGCCAGCTTGCCGTTGGGAGCGACCGGACCTTTCGGTAGCACCCGTAACACGTGCGAGAGGTTCGAACCGTCGAGACGACCGCCGCAGGTCTTCGCTGGCGGGACAAAATCGCTGCGGTGATAGGTATCGCGCCCTTGCGCTCCGTTGTCGAGTCGCGCCGGGAGCGTGTCGTCGATGTGAACCGTGGTGGTCGACTTCGCCTCGAACCCGGTTGTCGATGTGTGCTGCGCAGAAGTCGGTGTCGAGTTTGCTGCGCAACCCGACACGGCGAACGCGAATCCGGTCAACACCGCCAGCGTTCGCGTCGTTCTCGCCGTCATTGCGCGCAACCTAGTTCGCAGCCACCACGTGACGATGCGACCACGAACTCGGCGAGGTGCGCCGATCGGCGCAGCGCCGTCGGTAGGGTTGCCTCTGTGAATTGGGCATTGGCCGCCGTCCTGGGAATGTTGGGCGCTGCCCTGCACGATGCGTACGAGCTCACCCAAGTGCTGCGCTCTCGACGCAACGATGTCCCCGACGAATGGAAGTCGGGTCCATTCATCGTTGCGACCCTGGTCCGGGTGGCTGCGGGTGGCGTGCTCGCTGGCGTACTCGGAGGTCTCGGTGAGGTGGGACCAATCGGTTCGGTACTGATGGGCATTATGGCGACGCTCGCGGTGCAGCGTATGGCCGCGGCGCGCGATGTCGGTATGGGCCGCAACTGATGCCCGCATCCTTCGGCGAATTGACGACGCGCCATATGGCCCGTCACTCGCAACCGTTCGTCTTTGAGTCGACCGCGGTCGAGACAGAACGCACCGTGCTCACGCCCCATCGCTTCGTGGATCGTGTTGTCCAAGCCATCGCGCGTCGCAGCCTCGTGTTTCGCCAACACGATCATCGTCGTGTTGCGCTGATCGTACGGCTGGAAAAGGCGAACCTGCAGATGTACGACCTCGCAGGAAAAAATCTTTCCGGGTTCTCGATGCGTCGCGTGAATCTTGTCCGCGCGCATCTCGAGAGCGCGGATCTCACAGGCGCAAAGCTGTTTCGTGCGAGTCTCGAAGGCGCCGACTTCACTGACGCACGCTTAGTTCGAACGGATCTTCGAGAAGCCGACCTTGGCGCGGCGACGCTCTTTCGCGCCGACCTTCGCGGTGCATTGCTCCAAGGCGCGAATCTTCGCTATGCCGATCTGCGCGGCGCTCGACTCGGCTCAGTCGATTTCAGCGGAGCCGATTTACGCGACGCGCGGTTCAGTCCCAATTTCGATCGCAACGATGTCGTGAGCGACGACGCGACGCAATGGCCAGACGCAGAATGCGTCGAACCCTAACGATTCGGCCATAGGTCGGCGGCGCCGCCGGGATATCCGTGTCCGGCCTTGACGGCTGCACCCCATGGGCCAAGTATGGCGATGAGGTCGGTGAGATCGGAGCCGAGTGCTGCAACCGTTGGGGCGACCTGGAGATCTGTCGCGGTTTCAATGCTCTCGCGCCCGGCGCGGCCGGAATCCGTGAGCCCGCCAGTGGCGTTCATCCAGCCACGAGCTCGCAAACGTGCGACCGCTGCGTCGAACTGTTCGTCGCTCCATGCTCGGGTGCGCGCATAGGTACGCGCCGGGATTCCCATGTATTGCTCCGACAAGAGGTTCATTTCGGTTGCGTCGATCCCCGCTGCGATCCACGCAGCGATATGCGCATCGCCGCGATACTCCCGCAACATGTCGCCGAGTTGAAAGAATCGTTCCCACGGGTTGGTGGTGTCGATGAAATGGTCGCGTGCCCCAGCGAACAGCGACCGGCCTTCTGGCCTCAGCGGGGCAACGGCGCGCTCAAGCAGATCAGCGGCGGTCCTGACGGCGGTCGTGTCGTTGGGCGCAAGGATGGGGCCGACGATGCGTTCGAGTTGTGCGGCGCCAGCCTCACGCCGTGCTGTGCGAATCGTGAGCGCATCGGTGAGCGACCATCCGTGTGTGACGGCCGGGACCACTGCGGCCGGGTTGAACACAGCGAATGTTGCCGCGACGACGGTCGGCGCGACTTGGCCGAGGAGCGAACCGCGGCTCGTGAAGTAGGCAGCGCCGTCGGGCATGTGTAAGCCGTCGAACGAGGCGGGGCTTGGTCCGAATCCGAGCGCGGTGTAGGCCTCGTGTGCCTCCGGTGCGAAATACACCTGGCCGATCGTCGGCTCCAATGCAGCGGCGAGCGTCCGGGCGGCACGGCTTACGCCGTGTGCAGCGTCTGACATTGCTGGCAAGGTGCGTCTCCAATTGAACTGTTGGGGCGAACTGTTGGGGCGAACTGTTGGGATGATCTGTTGGGATGACGGGGGCGGCCCGACCACGCCGTCGCTTGGTCGCAAACCTACAAGAAGCGGCGGATGTCACATCGCGCCGCGCCAGTCCACTAAAAGCCGCAAATGGGCCGAAAGCGCCAGTTACGCTATTGGTTGACAACGTGATGTTGTGCGCTTGGGGAGAGCGCACCGGGCTGAGGATTTGGGAGTCATGCTTAGGTTGGGACGAGATCATGCCGACGATTCGTACGTTCCCCGTTCGCGTCGTTCGGGGCGCACGCCAACAATTATGCATGCTGAACGTATTGAACCAGTCTTCGCACCTCCGTTGGAGATCCGCAATCCCGACGCGCCGGGAGAAGTAGTCCGGATCGGCCCGACGCTCACTCAGGTCATGGGGTTCGGCCCATCGGCCGAGGTCGCTGCATGGATCGACCGCACCATCCCCACGGTGTCTGCGTTGATCACCGCTGACGCATTCGACGACGCCCGTACCAGCGTGGTCGTGGTGCGCGACGAGCGTGGCGCCATTGAAGCGGCGCTCGATGAGTTGGAATCTCGCGCCGAGGTCCTTGAGCATCGAATCAACGCGATCGATAACGGCGAACTCGATGGCGGGCCGACCACTGAGTTGGCTGCCGTCGCAATGGGACTCGCGATCGAGTGGGAGACGGGAACAAGTCCGACGCCGGCCCCAACTGTGGCGTCGCTCGAGAGTGTCAAGGACCAAACAGGCGACGTGTCGGGCGCTGATCCTTGCAGCGATTCCGTCGTCGCCGCGCACCACCAAGTCGAAGTGGCCCGCGCCGCGGTTGGCAGCGCGTCGGCATCCGAACTCCGTGAGGCGCGTGCGCATCTCGATGCCGCTCGGCGCCATGAAACTGCGGTGCTTCGCGACGCTGGCGTGGCGACCTACGCCCAATACGTCAAGTCGATCGGAGCCCAATCCGCTCCGTTGTCTGGCCTGGCGATTGCGGGGGCCCAACGTGTCCTCGATCCAGGTGCTGTGTTGATTCAACGACGCGCCAAAACCGCTCAGGTCTTGGGGCGTTTGGCTGGCTCGGATCCTGCGACCGAATTGCGCGAATTCGCGCAGCGGTGTCTGCAAGGGCTTGGGTCAAGCGATGCAGATCCCGAAGAACGCGACCGACTGCTTGCTGAGTTGGATGAGATCGATCTGAAAGGTCAGCAGCTCGCCGACGAACTGGCGCATCCCACGACTCCTGTAGCGCCCACAAACGCGCAGCTCCTCAGCATCATCTTTGCTGGTGCCGAGCCAACGATCGTGATCGATGGCGATTTGCTGTATGCCTGCAGCTCCGATCAGCGAGACGCATTGTTGGAACATCTGCATGATGAGTCGATGCGCCGTCGTGTGGTGTTAGTGAGCGATGACACCCTGCTCGACGCGTACGTCGCGTCGATACCGCGTGGAATGCTGTGGTCGAGTGGGCACCTGCACCTGGTCCAACGCGGCACTGAGTCGCAATGGAGCGACGATCCAGAGATCCGTGGCGCATCACTGCTGACGTCATTGGCACACGGCGAGGCCCTCTCAGTGTGTTCGAATCACGCTGGGACTGCGACGAGGCTCACGTGCCCAACGTGTGAGCGCCCGTTTTGCAGCCTTTGTCTCATCGGGGTCGACCGGCGGGCAGTCGAATGCGTTGCGTGTGCCCTCGGGCGTGGCGGCGTACGTCCCCGCCGCTGGCGGCACTAGGCGCACCGGGTGGCTTGGGCCGCTAAGTTCGGGCCATGACTGCCACCCCTGAAGCCATCCAGGCCACGATCGACCGCTACGTCGAGGCCTACCGAAACAACGATAAAGCGGCGCTGCTTGCGCTTTATGCCGACGACTGTGAGTGGACTGACCCCGTCGGCACGCCCGCACATCACGGCCACGAGGGCGTCGCCAAGTTTTGGGACGACGCCCGAACGATGGCTGATGCAATTGTGCTCGAATTTCGCGATGCGCAGATCTGTGGGACCGAGGCTGCGGTCCTGCTTGAGATCCACGCCACGATCGGTGGAACGACAATGGTGATCGACGCGGTCGACGTCTTTCAGTTCGATGACAACGCGAAGATCAAAATTGGCAAGGCGTACTGGGATATGGCCAAGGCGCGCACCGTCTGATAGTGCTGGTCAGAGCCTCGCGGCAGGGTCTTCGTCACGCCACAAAGCTACGACTTTGAGAATGGGGTCGACTTCGGCCACAATAGATGGCCGATGAAGGTCGAATCCCGCGACTCGGTGTCCCTGAAGCCTGCTGAGCTCGATGAGTTCTCGCAGCTCCTCATGAGTGTCGGTCTGACACACAAAGATGAGGTGCTCGATTTACACATCGAATCGTTCCCCCTCGTGGTGCTCGCGCACGACGACGTCGGGCTGGTTGGCTTTATGTTTGGTTCGCTCGAACGGATCGGCGGCACGCCCGCGATCTTGTGGGGCATGGGTGCTGCACGCAAGAAACACACGGCGCCGTGCCTCAATGCCCTGACGGCTGAGCTCGCTCGTCGAGCTGCGATTTCGTTCCCAGATGAGGACGTTCTCGTGGGCGCGCGCTTTTCGCATCCCGCGATTTACATGATGCTCAACGCATACGCGAATGTCGTACCAAGGCCTGGCTATTCGCCGAATGGCGAAGAGCGCGCCTGGGGCCGGCGCCTTGCGAAGCGTTTCCGGTGCGAAAGTGCCTACGACGATCGCGCGTTTAGTGTGCGGATCAAGAGCCGCAAACCCACGACGGTTCCAATCCTTGACGCGGCCGGAATTAAAGCAACCGGCGGCGCAAAGATCGCAGCACTTGTCGGAACACACGACGCGCTCAAGGGTGAAGCGATGATTTCCTTCGCCTGGGCAATCGCCGAGGCCCTCGAAGCTGGCACCTACTCAAACCCCTGCTGATCTCCCCGTTGTCCTGGCGGAGCTTCACTCGAGGAGCGTGCGTTCGGCCGCGACATCGGCTGCCCATCGGTAGTCGGGCTTTCCCGATGGCGACCGGTGAACTGTCGCGACTTCGAACAGTTGTCGCGGCACTTTGTACCCTGCGAGGTGGCAACGCAGATATTGATGCACATCATCGCGGTCGAGGAGCGCACCGTCTCGAAGTTGCACGAGTGCGACGACGTGCTCACCGAAGCGAACGTCGGGAA
>JBBRPC010000162.1:0-8645 GCA_038228615.1 Acidimicrobiia bacterium
CCGACGTCGGGGGCGACGACACGAATGTGGTCGTGGTCGAGTCCGTACATCTTCGCAAGACTGTTGCGCGTGCCGTGCACGCCCTGCGTACATGCCCACTGTTCGAGCCTGCCGTCGTGCCACCATGCCGCGGCAGCCCTCGGCTCGAGGGGCGCAACCGCGACGCGTTGATTCACGATCCGTTCGCTCACCACGACCTCGCAGCCGTCGAAGAAATCGTCGCCACTTCGAAACGCGGCGTGGATCGCGACGTTGGTGCCGGCCTCCGGAAATAGCCGCGGCGCGTCGTCGCTGAGGGCTTCTTCCATATCAACGACACTCGGAAGCGGTTCGTAATCGACAACAACCAGCTCCGCGGCGTCGGTTGCTTCGGTCCGGCTTTGCGCAACAACTGCCGCCACCAACTCGCCAACGAAACGCACCGTGTCGATCGCAATGAGCGGTTGTACAAACGCTTCAGGCACTCGGGGATTGCTGCTCCGCTTCGGCGGAAGGCTGATATCGCTACCCGTGTAGACGCCCAAGACACCCGGCGAGGCCAGCGCGTCGCTTGTGTCGATCCCCACTATCTTCGCGTGCGCGACCGTCGAGTAGACGTACACCACGTGCGCTGCGCCAGCCAGCGGCAAATTGTCGATGTAGCGATCGCCGCCCGTGAGGAAGCGGGGATCTTCAGCGGCACGTAGTACACGAGTTCCAAGAATGCTCATCGCCACGCATCTTAGATGGGCTCAGAACGACGGGGCTTTGGCGACCGCTCGGCTATAGCTCGAGGAGCCATCGAATGGTGTCGTGGTGCTGCACATGGGTGGAACCGATTCCCCATGCAACGGTTTGTGCGATTGTCCAACCCCGTGCCCGTTCGCGGTCGAGGTCGAGATCGGCGGTCAACCGATCGAGACGGCGCAAGACCAACTGCCGCGAATGGCCGAGCTCCCGTGAGCGCACGATGGGCGCGACAGAAAATTCGCGTTCGCCGAGCAGCGGTTTCGGGTCGATCGCGAGCCAAGGCTCCCGCGATGCGCACAACACGTTGTCGGCGTGAAGATCTTGATGTAACAAGACCGGTTCACGTTGCGAATTTGCAAGGTCTCGCAGCAAGCCGACCGCAACGTCGATCCAATACCGAGGAATTGGACGATCGGCCGCGTTCCATTTCGCGACCAAACCTTGCGACCAATCTTCGGCTTCGTCGCGCAACGTGCCAATGGTCTCGGACGTCACCTGGCTACTTGCTTCGTTCGTTGTCTTCCAGAGTCGCGGAAGTAGTTGGCAATAGACATCAAGCGCCGCATCACACGAGAGATTGCTCAGAGGCGTACCGGGGACGCAACGTTCAAGCAATAGCCCATGCAATTCCGGGGCGTGGTCGAGCAACATGATTGCACCGTCGCCATCCCAGACCTGCAACGCCGCGGCTTCGTGCTCACACTCGCGGTGCGGAAACTGCACTTTGAGCGCCGCTGGCGAGCCATCGGCACGTACCGCTGCGACCACGTACGACACATGACTCGTGTCGAACATCTCACCGAGCGTCAACGACCATCGTTTCGAAAGCTGGGACACGACTCCCGGGAGCCGGTCGAGCCAGGCACGACAGCCTGGCTCGGAACCAATCCACAAGAGGTGATCTGGGACAATGAGCTCAGCCACGATGTCAGTATGTTCGCACCAACGATGGCGATGCGGCGATGAACGATGTGATCGCAGCACGCCGGTAGCTGAGATGCATATCGTCGGATTCCCACGAAACCGTGCGGTCGCCAAGAATCGTAAATTCTGGAAACCGCGTTGCATACGCTTCCAACGCTTCATCACTCAACGGCTTGCGGAGTTCGATCTCGAAGGAATACGGAGCCGCGTACGTGGGGAGGCCGATCTCGCCAACACGGCGAACAGCGCGCTCCGCGGCGTCGGCGATGATCCGTTGAGCTCGCAGCGGAGGGATGATTCGACCAGCAGTGTGCGAGAGTGCCTGCTTCACGACCGCAGTCTCGATACCAGGAACAAACTTTGCGATTCGTTCACACACCACATCGTCGCCAGCGATCAACGCCGTGCGGACACCATGGGATGCAGCAACAGTCGCAAAGATTTCACCTTCAGAAATTGCTTGACCGTTGCAGCGCACAACTTTGTAGTCGGAATAGCTGATCGTATGTGCATCGATGCCAATCGGATCACCCGCCGCACCATGATGACCGATCAAGAACATCGCGTCGAACGAAGCGTCGAGCGCCACGATGGTCGTCGCCCCTCCGCGAGGTAATCCACGAACAACCTCCACCTCCGGATCAATTTCATCGAGCAAAAGGTTGCACAACATCTCAACGCCGTGGTTTTCTTCGACCACGACATCGACCGCCCCGACGCGTCGTGCACCTTCGACAGCCGCGTTCACATCGGCGGTCATCCACGACCGGGCACGTTGATAGTCCTGACCACTCGTAATCACGTCCTGCCACCGCGTGACTCCGCTGATGCCTTCCATGTCGACCGAAATAAAGATTCGCATGCGCCAATCATCGCCGCGCAATGACAGCTCACACAAGTAGGTTCCAGCGATGGCATTCAAAGTCATCCAGTGGGCAACGGGTCTCGTCGGCAAGGAATCGATCAAAGGGATCGTGGCACACCCTGAGCTCGAATTGGTTGGGTGTTGGGTACACAGCGCAGCGAAGGTCGGGCGTGACGCAGGAGACATCGCCGGAATCGCTTCGACGGGCGTTATCGCTACCAACAGCATCGACGAAATCTGTGCCATCGATGCGGACGCAGTGGTCTACTCGCCGATGTTGGCCGACGACGGCGAGATCCTCCAGCTGCTGCGATCCCACAAGAACGTCGTAACTCCGATTGGCTACATCTTTCCCAGAGCCGATGCGCGGACCTTGGAGATGGAAGCAGCGTGTGCGGCGGCGAACGTGACGCTCCATGGAACCGGGATACATCCCGGAGGTATCACGGAACGTTTCCCTCTCACGTTGAGCGCGCTCTGTCGCGATATTCAACACGTGCGGATGGAGGAGTTCTCCGACATCCGCAATTATGCAACGGCGAGCGTGGTACGCGACATCATGTTGTTCGGTCAGCCTCCAGAAGTGGCGGCGAACAGTCCGATGCTGAGGGTGATGTCGAACGGCTTCCTGCAATCGTTCGCCATGGTCGCGCACGAACTCGGTTGGGTTCTCGATCCGAAGAAATCGACGCAACACGAAATGACAGTCGCCACACGGCCTATCGATTCGCCTGTTGGCACAATTGATACGGGCACGGTTGCCGCACAACGATTCACTTGGCAGGGAACGATCGGCGGCGAACCAGTCATCACCGTTCGAACAAACTGGATGATGGATGACGGCCATTTGGCCGATGGTTGGAGCCTGGGCGAACAACGATTCGAAGTCGAACTTGATGCGGCCCCGCCCCTGCTCGTCACGTTCCACGGGCTACACCCACCGGTGTTGGGTGAGGACTCCTGGATCGGTTTGATCGCTCCTGCGATGCACTGCGTCAACGCAATTCCATATGTCGTGCAAGCTGCACCTGGGATCAAGACCTATCTCGATCTCCCATTGATCGCCGGGCGCGGCGGTTCACCGAAATCATAACGGGGCAACGGGAATAGTAAACGCTGGCGCTTCTGTACCGCCGTCGATCTCGAAGATCTTTCCCGTGACCCAACTCGAAGCATCCGACACCAAGAACACAACTGCCGTAGCGATGTCTTCAGGTTGACCGACGCGTCCCATCGGCGTGTTCTGTTCAAGTTGTTGACGAACTACAGGATCCGTCAACACAGCCTCGAGCGCTGCCGTTTCCACTCCCCCGACTTCGATCGCGTTGATCCGAATTTTCGGCGCGAGTTCGGGCGCCATAGCGCGAGTCAACATCGAAAGTGCAGCCTTCGATGCTGCATACGCGGTGAATGCAGGCTGGACCATGCTCGCTGCGCGCGACGAAATGTTCACGATCGCACCGTGCCCCGTCGCGGCCAAATGCGGCACCGCCAGCTGGCTCAGGACGAACGCACTCGTCACATTGAACCGCAACGCAGCCTCAAAATTGCGTTGGCTGGTCTGAAGAAACGGGCGCGGCATCCAACCGCCGGCATTATTGATCAATATGTCGAGCCGACCGAACTCTTGCATCGTTGCCTCGACCAACAACGCGAGCTGATCAGCCTCCGTCACATCGGTCGGCACCACCAGCGCACGTCGCCCGCGCTCGCGAACCTTCGTTGCAACGACCTCAAGATCACCAGCCGTTCGCGCAGCAAGCACAACGTCGGCGCCAGCTTCGCCAAGACCAATCGCACATCCAGCTCCGATGCCTTTGCCAGCTCCCGTGACAAGCGCCACGCGTCCATCCAGGCGGAATCGATCAAGAATCATCAACGGAGCATGGCCGGGGTTCGGCGATAGTTGCAACCTTGGCTTAAGAAATTGCGGGTGATCGGTCGACACACCACAGAAGGGTTGGGCTGGGAACCGAATCCGGAGAACGATCAATGGAACCTTGGCGCCGATCGCGGACCCGTCGACGGACGTGGGTCGGTGTATGTGCACTCGGTCTGGTCGGACTGGCGATGCCAGCGACCTCTGCGCTGGCTGCGCCTACCGTGCCAACGGCACTGATGGTCTCCCGGTGCGGCTTTTCGCATCGATCACCGAGTGATCCGATCGTGCACCCTGGTATGAACGGGATGTCGCACAGCCACGATTTCTTCGGAAACGCAACCACCAACGCCGACTCGACGCTCGATTCCCTGAGTGGGCAAGTCACAACCTGCAAGACGGTCGGTGACACGTCCGCATATTGGGTACCAACCTTGTATTCGCGCGGACACGCCGTGGACGCCATGGATTCGCTGGCATATTTCCAAAACATCAGCGCGGGTGATATCGCGGTGATGCCCCTTGGGCTCAAAATCGTGGCGAGCGGTCCGGACAACGTCCGTTGGGCCTGTTTCGACCACGGAATGGCGAACGCGAAATTCCTGCGGCCGAAGGTATGCGGGAAGTCGCAGTTACTGGCCGTCGGTATCCGGTTCCCGGAATGCTGGAACGGAGCAGATCTCGACAGCTCCGACCATCGGTCACATATGGCCTATGCCGTCAACGGCGTTTGCCCGGATACACACCCGGTCATGGTTCCCCGCCTGACGTTTTGGGTGCTCTATCCGCGCATCAGCCGTATCGACAGACTCACGCTGTCCTCAGGCGACGTGAGCACAGCCCATGGCGATTTCTTCAACACGTTCGATCCAGCGACGGCGCAGGCGTTGCACGACTACTGCCTGAATGGGCACCGTATCTGCTACAAAAACATGTACCGGGTGCTCCAACATCTGCACCTCGCACGCAACGGCACGCCTTCGCTCTAGGCACCGTCGCGCGCCAGCTTCGTGCTCTACTTCGTGCTTTATTTTGTGGTTGCGATGCCGCCATCGACGGGGATCGTCGCCCCGGTGATATAGCTCCCGGCCCGTGAACTCAAAAAGATCGCCGTGCCAGCCATGTCGTCCGGTCGACCGATGCGGTTCAGCGGAGAACTCGCCGCAATTGAGTCTCCGAAGTCGCGCAGAGTCGCCGCCATCATCTTGCTCTCGAACGGCCCAGGCGCGATGGCGTTCACAGTGATGTTCTTACGACCGAGGTTGCGAGCGAGGTGACGGGTGAGCTGGTGTATGGCTGCTTTGCTCGCTGAGTACGAATAGGTTTCGAGTATTGGTACATGAATTCCGTCGATCGACCCGATGTTGATGACACGGGCGGGGTCCTCAGGCGTCGCCGCATGTTCAAGCATTGTCAAACAGGCTTGTGTCAGCATGAACGGAGTACGGACATTGAGGCCCAGGACCTTGTCGAACGCGGCAGCCGGGAATTCGGCGAGCGGTGCACCCCAAGTTGCTCCCGCATTGTTCACGAGGATATGCAGCGACGGCTCACGTTCGGCGATCTCGGTCGCGAGGCGTTGACATTCGGATTCTTCTGCGAGATCAGCCGGGATCGCAACACACTCGCCAATCAACTTGAGTTCTGCTTCGACCGCCTGACAGTCGGCAGCTTTGCGGGACGAGATGTACACGCGCGCTCCTGCCTGCACAAAGCCCCGGGCAATCATGAGTCCGATGCCGCGTGTGCCGCCGGTGACAAGCGCAACCTTTCCTTCGATAGAAAAGATGTCGCCTGCTGATTGGGTGTCTGTCATGCCGCGAAGGTAGGCGAACAGCAGCCGTACTTGCCAACGGGTGCGGCTATCGGGTGCGGGTGCGCCCGAGCGCTTCCTGAGCGATCGAGGCGACATGCACACCCTGTTGATCAAACACACGACCGAATGCGAGACCGCGTGCGTTGGCAACACCGTGACCATCGATGTCGAACAGCAGCCATTGATCTGCTCGCAACGGTCGATGGAACCAGATGGCGTGATCGAGACTCGCGGTCATGAGCTGGTCCCAATGCCAGCCGAGCGAGTGAGGAGTGAGCGCCACACCGAGCGCGTCCTCGTCGGAAAGATACGCGAGCGCGCATGCTTGCAGCATTGGATCGTCGGGAAGTGCGTCCCTTGTTCGCAACCAGGCGCGGCCCCGTGCGACCGGATGGCGCAAGTGTTCGATTTCTCGATGTTGCAAAAACGCGTCGTGTTCGACATCTTGGAGTCCGTCCGGACCCGCGACCTCCGGCGCCTGCACGGTTTGCACGTCTTCGTCGCCTTCGATCGCTTGAAAACTGGCGATGAGGTTCAGGATTGCACCCCCTTCTTGATACGCCACCACCTGGCGAGTGGTGAACGAGCGACCATCGCGGACACGCTCAACCTCATACAGCACAGGGTGACGCTCATCTCCCCCGCGCACGAAATACGCGTGCAGTGAATGCGGACGATGTTCCGATGTCACGGTGCGCGCGGCGGCTCTCAACGCTTGTGCAACAACCTGACCGCCGTAAATCCTTTCCCACCCGAACACAGGTCCAGTGCCGAGGAACGCATCAGGTTTGACGGGATCGAGATCAAGCAGCGTCAACAGATCGGTCACGGGGTGCAGCGACACACTCATGCGGCCAACATAGCGGCGCGTCATCGACCGATAGCATGCGTATGTGGCTGCACGACTTTTGGTGGTGAGCCACTCACGAACTGGTGGAGCACAGATCCTCGCCGATGCACTCACGTCCGGTGCGAACGATGGATCGATCCAGGTTGTCGAGCGAGCGGCGGTCGACGCCACCCTCGACGACGTGCGTTCCGCGAATGCCATCGCGATCGTGACCACAGCCAATTTTGGATACATGGCTGGCCTGACCAAAGACTTCTTCGAACGCATTTACCTCGATTGCCTCGACCGCACCACGGGGCTCCCGTGGGCGCTCGTCGTCAAAGGGACCACCGACGCGACGGGCGCGGTGGCCAGCGTTGAAAAGATCGTCAAATCGTTACATTGGAAACTGATCGCGAAGCCTTTGGTCGTGATCGGACAACCATCCGACATCGACGAATCCGCCGCCGACGACATCGGCAAGACGTTTGCAGCTGGCCTCACGACCGGGCTGTTCTGAATGGGGACTGCGTGCCAGAATCTCGTGCCGTGAACAAGGTCAAAGTTGGATTCTTCTCGTTCACCGAGATCACCGATCCAGGTCACCACCGCAGCTACAACGAATGGCACCAGCTCGACCACATGCCTGAGCAGTTCCCCATTCCCGGAATTGCCTATGGGCAACGGTGGGTGTTGACACCGTCAGCGCGTCGTGCGGCCCCGGTGCTCGTTGAGCCCTTCGACGCAATCCACTACATGACGCTGTACTTCATCACCGAGCCGGTAGACGCGACGCTACGCGAGTTCTACGGGCTCGGTCGCGAACTCCACAAACTCGGACGTTTCCACGAGCACCGGCGTTCGCATTTCGCCAGACCCATGCACGTGCGCGACATTCGTGCGGCGACACGAGTTCTCGTGTCGCCGCAGGCGTTGCCCTTTCGGCCCCACCGCGCCGTATACGTCATCGTCGAAACGCCAGCAGGCGACGACGAGTATCAACGCTGGCATGCGGATGAATTCATTCCAGCGGTCTGCGCACTTGAGGGAGTCGCTGGCGCGTGGACGTTCGCATCCGACGTATTCGGGAGTGATCTACCCTGGACACCGGGCGATCACCGCGTGTCGGTTATATGGATCGACGGCGACCCGAGGGAAACGGCGGTTCGCATCGAAGAACTAGATCGCGATCGTCGCGGTAGTCGTGCGAGCGACACCCTTCTCGCGGCCTGTTTTACAACGATCACGCCGTGGGAGTGGACGTGGTTCGACGATGATCACAACGAGGAGCGTTATGCAACACGATAGGTATGAAGACGAACTCCGAGCACTCCAGATCGAACTCGGCCGATTGCAACAAACCGTGCGCGACGCTGGTCGACGCGTCGCGATCTTGTTCGAAGGGCGCGATGCCGCTGGCAAAGGTGGGTCGATTCGACGGTTCACCGAGAACCTCAGCCCACGGGAGCACCGCATTGTTGCGCTCGCAAAACCGACCGATCTCGAACGCGGCCAGTGGTATTTCCAGCGTTATATCGCGGAGCTTCCGAATCCCGGCGAAATCGTATTTTTCGATCGCAGTTGGTATAACCGCGCCGTGGTC
>JBBRPC010000163.1:0-8587 GCA_038228615.1 Acidimicrobiia bacterium
CGCTTCGGCCTCGGCGAGCGGCGTTTCGGAGACAAGCGCGCGCAGTCGACATTCTTCAGCCTCCGCGTCGAAATGCGCCAATTGTTCGGTCGATACGGCCACGTCGGCGCGCAGATGCTTCAGACGACTGGAAATATCGATCAGACGGCGTTCTAATGCTGTTGGCGACACGTCCCGCAGTCTAGAGGCCGAAGGCTGGATCGCGCCTTGAGATCAACGCGGTCGCCGTCGCCGGCTTAATCGCCGATCCGGCAACGCAACCGCAACGCCGGCACCGTCACTGGACCGCACACTCGCCCGCGCACCGACGAAAACGGCCTCGCATGCGGATTCGGATTCACGCCATCGACATCGTTGCCATAGAAGAACGCATTCGCGCCGCCCGGTTTGGAGTCTTGAAAGCCGAGATCCAACGACTCGATCGAATCGAAAAACCCTAACAGCGGCGCATGTGTGTCCCAGTCGTAATGGGGAGTGCCAGCCATGCTCACGTCGGTGAAATTCGCCGTGCCATTCCCCGCCCAGAAGGCGTCGGTCGCTCCTGGATTTGAACCCCACCAGAACACGTCGTCGTAGAGATTGTTATCGCCGTCAAAATTCCCCCAGAGCGGCTGGTAATGACCGTTGATTGTTGTCGCCGTACGGGAAAAGGTCGGCCCGAAGGCAACCGCGTCGGCGGCAGATCCGTCGCCATACCACAAGATGTCGTCGACCGCGTCGCCGTTGATCTTCATGACCATTGGCAGCGAACCGACGCCAGGTCCGACGATGTTCGACGCGGTATACGACGCGGTACCCCGTCCGCCGTGGTAGCGCCACACAGGATGCGTGGAGCTGCCAACTTTCCACCACAACAAATCGAGCGCACCAGCCCCTTCGAAATCACCACCAGTGACGTAGTCATAGTCACCATTGATCGAGAGCGACACCGAGGTAAACCCACCGTGGCGACCATAAAAGATCGAATCCGGCGCGCCCCCTGGCGCATACCAGAGGATGTCGGTGAAACCATCGCCGTCGTAGTCGGCGATCAGCGCACGATACGTCCCGTTGACAGGAACCGCGACGCTCGTGAAGGTGAAGTGCCCGGTGCCGTACCACAGGTAGTCGGGTTTCGGCCCAGCCTGATACCAGAAAATATCGAGGTTGCCATCGTTGTTGAAATCGCCAGTCAGCGGCTCGTAGTCGCCACCGATCACGATCGTCGACCCGACGAAGACCCCATTTGCTTGCCCGGTCCAGCGTCGATCGGTAATCGCACCGAAGCCGTACCACAAAATGTCGTCGACACCATCGTTGGTGAAATCACCCACAACTGGAATCGTGTTCGCGGGCACGTGCGCTGAGAGTGCTGTCGAAACAGTGAAGGGCCCTGCTACTGCGCCCGCAGGGTGCGTGGTAACGCCCGCAACACCAACCGATGACGCGCTCAGCGCCAAGATGGCAGCGCCCAGACATTTCAAACTTCTACGCACGTGTGTCCTCCCTCAGACAGGAGCTGAGCCTAACGACGAAATATTGCGACATCGTGTCAATGCGCTGCGGGCACCGTCACGTTGCGGGCGAATTCGCTCGAACTTCTTTGAGCGTTGATCGCAACCGATGTCGCCTTTCGTGTCACTGATGCGGTCGGAAACGACATGACTACTGTGCCAGCGGCGTCGGCTGTCGCCGAACCCAGCAACGCGATCGCCCCTCCGTAGGAACCGGTCGCGGTCGCTTCAAACAGTTCGACGGTGCAACCCGAACAGGTCGTGACCTGGACCGAATTGGAAGTCGCCATCGAAAGCACTGGTACACGCATGTCGTCGTTGACATTGGCATCGCCATGTCCGACGTCGTTCGCAACTCCCCACGGCGCAAGATCAATTGGCAGTCCGCCACCGTTGCTATATATCAGGTTACCGGTGAGTTCGATCGAGCGGGTTGGCGATTCTGTCGAGTTCGCCGGCATCGCACCTGTGGCTGCAATTTGTACTCCGTGCCCGTTGAACGCGATCCGATTGTTGGCGACGGTGATGCGCGTCGCACCGGCCTCGATCCTCACGCCGAACCGGACGTTGGGCGCGGCGGTTCCGTCGGGGAGCACGCCGATCAGATTGCGTGCGATCAGCGAGTCGTGAACGCCTTTGTCGACGTACACTCCCGCGAGCGTGGAATTGACAATGATGTTGTCGGTCACCGTTTCGAAACCTTCGTCGGCGGTACACACACCTGCGCAGCTCGGCTTGCCTTCGAGGCGAACACCAATTTGACCGTTGACAGTCGCAGGACTGAATGTGGTACCCGAGAGATCTGTTCCAATGAAGTTGCCAATGACAGCGTGGTACTCCGTGCCTGCTCCGTGCGAGATCTCAACGCCCGATTGGTTGTTGCCAGAGATCACATTGCGTTCTTCCCAACCGAGCCCGCCGACGGTCGTCGAGGTCGACCACGAGTTGATATCGACACCATGCGATTTTGTGCCGCGACGTTGCGTACCCGTGGGATCGAGACCGATGATGTTGTTTTGAATCCAGTTGTTCGCGGTACCAGGGTTATAAAGCGCGATCCCCTTTTGATCACAGCCAGACACGACG
The DNA here is from genome assembly GCA_038228615.1 of Acidimicrobiia bacterium. Lineage (GTDB taxonomy): Bacteria > Actinomycetota > Acidimicrobiia > IMCC26256 > PALSA-610 > F1-120-MAGs023. The sequence goes on from JBBRPC010000163.1 coordinate 2,580, forward strand.
TTGCGATTCGCGTCGCCGGGAACTCCTATGTGATTGCCGTGCGCCCCTTTGATCAGCTCGACACATGAGCTACCAGGGTTGAGCGCGAAATTCGCATCGAATTCGCCCGTCGGTGTCAATCCCACAATGTCGCCAACGATCGTGTTGTTCGCAGCGTTCGGACCTGTCAAATACATCTGCTTACGGAATCCGTGAACGTCGACGCCTCGAATCACATTGCTCGGTGACGCGATCGTCAAGCCGTTGATGGTGCTGCCGCCGGGACCGGCGATCTCAATCCCAAAGGTGGCGGTCATCGCGAGCGGATCGACATTGGGTACCGATCCAGGTTGCGTCATTCCGTCGACAACGACCGGCGCGTTGACATTGTCGATACTCGGCAATGGTGTCGAGACGCTGATTGTGTGCACTCCCGATCCCGCGATGGCGAAGTCGATTTCGATGGGAAGCGTCGATACGCGAGCTTCAGTAAGCGCAGCGCGCAACGTGCATTCACCGGCGTTCTGAGTCTGGCATATGCCGTTGGGCGCGGCGTCATCGCTGTCGCCAGTGGTATTCACAACAAACGTGACGGAACCACTACTTCTGGCTGCCGGAATATTCCATGCACCCGCAGCCCCGATCATCGCCGCACATAGAGCCATCGCCGTCAGGCGGCGTCGTCCGCTGATCCGCACACTTGGATCGTAGAACCGGTGTCGTCACTGTCGAGGTCAATCGACAACATTGCCGCGTCGCAGGCTTCAGGTGACAACCACGACTTGGCTTTTGACGGATTGCACGCCCTGATTGTCGGTGACCGTCAGGGTCACGGTGTACGAGCCCGGTGCGGAAAAGACATGCGTCGAAGCAACGCCGGTCGTTGTCGCGCCGTCGCCCCAGACCCATTGATACGAACTAATGCTTCCGTCATCGCTCGATGTGCTCGCATCCACGTTGCAGGCGAGCGAACCTTGGCACGACGCTGCAAACGACGCGATCGGCGGAAGATTCGCCGGACGAACGACGAAGTCGTCGATACTGTAAGTGAGCGGATACGCGGTGCTCGATGCCGCGTACGTTTGCAACCCAGGCGAGCCAGGAACTTGCAGCGATGCAGTGGAATCCGAGACGTTCACATTCCATCCGGCTGGCTCGGCGTTTCCGTCGAGCCACACTTTGATCTTGATCGTTGTGGGATTGGTTCCGGCAATGTTGAGCCGGACGCGATACCACGATCCTGGTGTCGGTGTCAGGCCTGCCAGCCCGACTTCGGAACCGATGAGCACCGAGCTTCCACCGGCAAGTTTGTAGGCACCGGCAAACATCGTTGAGCCACCGAATCGAATCCGTGCCCGGTACTCCTGGTTTGTGCCGACATAGCGGCCGACGATGTTGATCCAGGAACCACCGGTCTGCGCAGTGTCGTAACTGATCCGGGCCGACACATCGAGGTCCGTGCTGCTGATTGCAGAGAGGCGAGCGGAGTTACTGGATGCGTTCGACGGCATTGCAATTTTGCCAACACCGCCCGCGATTGAGAAGTTGCCGGCGGTGGCTGCCGTCCATGCGCCACCAAGATCGGCTGAACCCCAGCCACTCGCGAGGGTCCGACCAAACGCGTCGGAGCCATAGACGTTCGTCGGCGCCAACGGAGCGACCACGACGTACTGGTTTGTGGTTGCCGACGCGCCGGAATTATCGGTCACGGTCAACGCCACCGGCCAGGTACCAGCGAGCGTGTAGGTGTGACTTGCCGTCGCTCCAGCTCCGACAGCGGTGTCGCCAAATGACCATTGATAGCTAGCGACACTTCCATCAGGATCACTCGAAGTGCTGCCGCTGACGTTGCATTGCATGAGACTGCATACGGCCACAATGCGCGCTGTTGGGGCCGCGTTCACATTCAGATTGTTCGTTGTAGCTACCGTCGACCCGAGGTTGTCGGTGACCGTCAACGTAACGACATACGTACCCGCGGTGAGGTAGGTGTGGCTTGGTGCAGATCCGCTGGCTGATTGTCCATCACCAAAGGCCCAACCGTACGCAACGAGTGAACCATCGGGATCGCTTGACGACGTCGCATCGAAACTGCACGCATCGCCAGTGCACGAAGATGTAAACGCAGCGGTCGGCGCAATGTTTGCAAGCACCGTCTTTGAGACAGTCGCGGTTGCCCCGAGATTGTCAGTCACCGTAAGAGCAACAACGTACGTTCCTGCCGTGACGTAGGTATGGGCTCCCGAGGATCCTGTACCGGTTTGGGCATCGCCGAAGTTCCAGGAGTACGAGGCAATACTTCCATCTGGATCGAAGGATGCGGTTCCATCAAACGTGCACGAATAGTTGACACACGTTGGCGTGAACGCCGCGACCGGAAGCGCGTTGAGCGTCATCGTCTTGGTGGCAGTGCTCGTGAGACCGAAATCGTCGGTGACGACGAGTGTGACTGTGTAGGTACCGCCGACCGCGTACGTGTGGTTCTGGGTGCTTCCGTTGGCGACTTGCCCGTCACCGAAACTCCAGGCGTACGCCGCGATCGTGCCATCTGAGTCGCTGGATGCAGAACCGTCGAGACTGCATACGTAACCCGCGCACGGGCTCGCGAAGGCTGCCACGGGCGCGACATCGGCAAGGATGGCTTCGCTAGCAATACCTATGGCGCTCTGGTTATCCGTGACTGTGAGCGTCACGACGTAATTACCAGCGGTGGCGTAGGTATGCGTCGAGGTGGGACCGGTTGTCGTTGTTCCGTCGCCCCACACCCATTGGTACGTACTGATGGTCCCGTCGTCGGTCGACGCCCCGCCGTTCGTCGTGCAGGTCCGACCGACACAGTTCGCCGCAAGGGCCGCGACCGGAGCCTGATTGGCGGGCCCAACATTGAAGTCGTCGAAACTAAACGTCACCGGCGCAACACTTGCTGCGTCGAACGAACCGAGACCTGGCGAGCCGGCGGCCTGGATGCCACTCGTGCTATCGGTGCGTGTGAGCAGCCAGGTTGTGGGTTCGGTGGTGCCGTCGAGCCAGACCCGGGCGCGGATGGTCGTGGGGTTCGTCCCAACAATCTGCGCACGCACTCGGTAGAACTGCCCAGGCGTATAGGACAATCCCGACGCGACCTCGACTCCGATCAGGGTGCTGCTCGAGCTTCCGGCCAGCTTCAGCACACCCAGCGCAATACCCGTGCTCGACATGCGCACGCGCAACCGATATTCGAAATTCGTTCCAACACGGCGAAGGCCGAGCGTCGCCCAGTGACCAGTGCCGCTCGCGACCGCGTTCGCTGCAACTCGCACCCGCACGTCGGCATCCGTTTGTGTGACACCAGCGAGATAGGCATTGTTGCCGCCATTGATCGCTGTGATTTTTTGCGTGCCGAGTGACCCGGTGACCTGAAAATTGTTCCCCGTCGCGCCCGTCCAGCTCCCGCCAAGATCAGCGTTACCCCAGCCAGCGCTCACCGTCCTGCCGAACGCATCCGCGGCGTACGTCGTGCTCGCCATTGTTGGCGCAACTGTGACAGTCAGTGTTTTCGTGTTGGTCCCGCCACGATTGTCGGTGACGGTGAGCGACACCGGCCAGCTTCCGGCCAGCGCATACGTGTGGGCTGATGTCATGCCTGTTCCACTGGCGCCATCACCGTACGTCCATGCGTATGACGCGATGCTGCCATCGACATCGCTCGATTGCGAGCCGTCCAACGCGCACGACATGTTTGTGCACGTTGGCACAAACTGCGCAGTCGGTAATACGTTCGGGCCAAGCACCGAGACCGCGAACGAAAAGGTTCCGATGCCGCCTCGGTCGTCGGTCACGGTCAAGCTCACCGGGTAGGTACCGGTGAATGGGAAGGTATGAACTGGCGTGGCGCCAGACCCTGATTGACCGTCGCCGAACATCCAGGCGTACGACGCGATGCTGCCATCGGGGTCGAACGACGCCGAGGCGTCGAACGAGCATTGCAATTGGCTGCATGCTTGTGTGAACGAGGCAGTTGGCAGTTGGTTCGGTGGGAGGATCGTTGCCGTCGTTGATACGGGAACGGCTGCGTTGCTGTTGTCGGTCACAACGAGAAAGATCGTGTACACGTCGCCAACGGAGTAGGTGTGCGAAGCCGTCACGCCCGTTGCCGAGCCGCCGTCACCGAAGTCCCATACGTAGCTCACGATGGAGCCATCCGGATCGGTCGACGCAGTCGCATCGACGGTACAGGCAAGGCCTGTGCAATTCAAGGTGAACGAGACGTTGGGGAGGAGGTTCACAACGTTGACTGTTTGCGATTGCGTCGTCATGCCACCGAGGTTGTCGGTCACGGTGAGCGTCGCCGTGTGCAGACCGAACCCGTTGATCCCGTAGTTATGCGCAGGGTTGACACCTGTTCCAGTGGTTGCGTCACCGAAATCCCAGGCGTAGTTCGCGATGCTGCCATCTGGATCGTTGCTCGCGGCAGCATTGAAATTGCACACGCTGTTGGTACAGCTCGTGGTGAACGATGCGATTGGCGGCGCGTTGATGACGCGTACATTCAAATTAGCGAAGCTCCACGTGACCGGTCCGTTGCTTGCGTTTCCGCCGAGGTAGACGCGCAAGCCGCTCGGTCCACTGGTCTGGAGCTCAGGCTGGCTATCGGTGACCGTCAGGTTCCAAGTTGCAGGCTCGACGCCGCCGGCAATCCAGGCTTTGCCCTGCAGCGTGGTCGGGTTGACGCCGGTGACACGAAAGCGAGTCGAGACAAACTGACCAGGCGCGAAGGCGATCCCGGCAACCGTTGGTTCGGTGCCAATCTGGACTTCAGTATTCGAGTTCACGACCTTGGCAATCGAAAGCTTGACACCGCCACCCACCGCAAACCGAAGCCGCAAGCGGTACTCAAGCGAGTTGCTGAGATGTCGGGCCGTGGCTCCCGCCGCCTGACCCCACGTCCCGCCCGTGGGAATCTTGTCTGTTGCGATGTCGATCGTCGCGTCGGAATCGCGCACAGCAGAGGTGGACGGAACGAATGCAAAGTGCGAGGCGGTCGCGGCGTTGATCACAACCTTGCCAACGCCGCCACCCACGCTGAAGTCGGCGGTCGGCGCATTGACGGTATAGCTCCCGCCGAGACCAGCCGTCCCCCACCCATTCGCCACAGTGCGGGCGAAGTTGTCGAATGCGACTGTCCCCTCTGGTAGCGCGACAACGGTGACCGAGTGAGTCACGCTGTTCACTCCCCCATTGCCGTCGTTGACGGTGAGGACGACGTTGTACGTGCCGCTCCCGGCAAAGGCATGTGACGCCACCGCACCACTGGCTGATTGACTGTCGCCGTAATCCCAGGCGTAGGTGGAGATTGCGCCATCGGGATCGGATGAACCTGTCGCATCGACGCCGCAAAGCTGGAAGGTACACGCAATCGTGAACGCAGCAACGGGCGGCAGGTTGATTGGATTCGCAGTCTTGCTCAGCGCAGTGACGGCCGCGTCGTTGTCGGTGACATTGAGTTGGGCATTGAATGGACCGCCTGTGCTGTAGCTATGTGTCGCCGTGATGCCTTGCGCCGTCGTTCCGTCACCGAAGCTCCATTGGTATCGGACGATGGTCCCGTCGGAATCGCTCGACGCCGACGCGTCAAAACTACAAGTGAGGTGACTGCACGACACTGCAAACGCAGCGACCGGCGCGACGTTGTTGACACGGGGCATAGGGATCGCGATGTTGTGTGAAAACTCTGAAGTGCTGCCAGTGGAGTTCGTTGCAGTCGCAGTGACCACACTGCCTTGGCCAGTCGCCGGGACGAACAGCCGCACCGTGCCAGCACCATTGGCGATACCCGTCGTGAGGTAGGTCGCACCCGAGCCGAACGACGAAGCTGGCCGATCCGATACAAACAACTCGACGGTGCAATTCGCAAATGTTGTCGCGTCGACAGTCGCGTGCTGCGGGTTCGACAGCACTGGCGCAATCATTGCGTCGTTCACATATGGATTCGCGTTCGCCGCAGTGTTGACCGCCCCGAATGGCGTGAGGTCGATGCCGAGCGCCGCGAC
>JBBRPC010000164.1:0-8575 GCA_038228615.1 Acidimicrobiia bacterium
ACAAGGTGCCGGTGTGTTCAACGATCGTGACACCATCGATCTCAGGCGCAGCGACCGGCCGTTCCAACCCAACATCAATCAACTTCGTTGCGAGCAACGACCGTCGCATCACCTCCACGGCATCGTCGTAAATCACCGCGCCATGATTGATCACCACAACGCGTCGCGCCACCGATTCGATGTCGGCAACATCGTGAGACGTGAGGAATATCGTCGTTCCGCGTTCTTCATTGAGTCGGACGATCAGATCGCGAAACAGCTGCTTGCCCAACAGGTCGAGGCCAATCGTTGGCTCGTCGAGGAACAAGATCTCTGGTTCGTGCAACATGCACGCAGCAAGTTCGCACCGCATCCGCTGGCCGAGCGACAGGTTCCGCACGGGCACATCAAAGAGTTCCTCGGCGTCGAGGAGCTCACCAAGTTCTCGTTGGCGCTCGTTGAGACGCTCGTCGTCGAGACCAAATATCGCGCCCAACAATTTCAATGACTGGCGTGGCGTCAGCTCAAACCACAGCTGCGAACGCTGACCAAACAACGTCCCGATACGACGTGTGAGTTGGCGCCGGTCGCGCCATGGAACCAGCCCGAGGACATGAGCCGTTCCGCTTGTTGGATACAGAATGCCCGTGAGCATCTTGATCGAGGTTGACTTCCCGGCTCCGTTCGGTCCGATGAACGCAAGCCGCTCCCCTGGATCGACATTGAGCGAGATATCCCGAACCGCCTCGACGATTCTGCGCTGGGATCGCCGCCCTGTCGCGAACGATTTACTGAGCGCCAACACCTCGATGGTCACCGGGCGCGTCCCCAGTCGATACCTCGCATTGGTACATCCTTGCCGATGCGATGCCATCGCGTGTGCGAATTACCAAGGTCACGCCGTCAGCGGGCGGTGCTTATCGACAGTCGACGCAGAGGTTGTTGCCCTCGTTGAACTGCGTTGACCGCTTCATGTATCCGCAACCTTCGCATTTTCGTTCCGACGCAACCCGTTCCGCTTCAATCGCTTCAACACGGCCGCGTCGATACACAGCTTTGCGGGGCGCGAGCATCGAGTCGCCATTGCGGAGGCGCTCGGCGACTGCGAGCCACTCGGACTGGTTCGCGGTGAGTCGCTTCAAGGTCCTGCGGAAGTTCGTGTCGGATCGCAGCGCGGTGTCGAGCACGTCGCGATCGGCCCGACCAAGCCATTTGACCGAGCGACTGTGGTGGTAATCACCAACGGAAGCATCGTCGGAATAGTCGTATTCATCGGTGACCTCGCCGACGAGTACCTGACGGGTGCGGGAATCGGGAGTGATCACGACATCGCCGACCGTCACGTCGTCACGAAACGCAACGAGTTCTGCCGCGTCGAGCGCCGCAACAGATGTCGATTTGCCCGTCGCACGGATCGCGGCCGCGATCGCAGCGCGTTCAGTGAGTCGCAAATCTTCCAGACCTGAGACGTCTGGCCACCCGAGCGCCACTTTGCTCAACGATTCGAAGACAGGAGCAAGCCTGCTGTCTTCACCAGCTCGAATCAACCAAGTACTCGACATCGACCATCCTCGCCATGACCGGCAACGAAGGGTGCTCCGGTGCCGTTCCACCCAGGTTAGTGGCGCATCGTCGCATTGGTGCGCTCGGGCGATCCGGTCCGGGGCCAGCGTTACGGCTACGTGACGTTGACCACCTGACTTGTGGTCGTCACGACACCCTGATTGTCAGTGACAGTCAGCGTGATTGTGTAGCTACCGGCCAAACCATACGTGTGCGCCGCCGTGACGCCAGTTGCAGTTGTACCGTCACCGAACACCCACGAGTAGCTCGCAATCGCCCCATCGTCGGTCGACGCACCAGCGTCGACGGTGCATCCGAGGGAGCCCGAACATGTGGCGGTAAACGCCGAGATCGGCGGTAGATTGGCAGGACGCAGCGCCAAGTCGTCGAACGAAAACGCCAGCGGGTAAGTCGAACTCGACGAGGCAAACGCTTGGACTCCAGCAGCTCCAGCCGTTTGGAGCGCCGCCGTCGAATCGGTGACATTCACATTCCATGCGCTCGGTTCGGGCGTTCCATCGACCCACACTTTGATCCGCATCGTGGTGGGGTTGGTGCCGCTGAGATTGAAGCGAGCGCGGTACACAGTTCCGGGAGATGACACAAGCCCGGGAATAGCGACCTCAGCACCAACCGCAACCGCAGCACCGCCAGGGAGGCGATAGGCCTGCGCAAACACCGACGTAGCTGAGAATCGGATCCGAGCACGATATTCACTGTTGGCTGCAACGTAACGACCGATCAGGTTGATCCATGACCCGTTGCCGCTCTGTGCGACGTTGTACGACACCTTGGTTTGGAGGTCAACGTCGGATTGTGTCGTCGACAAAAGGCGTGCGGCCGCGCTCGCACCTGACGCGCCGAGGCTGAACGTTCCAACGCCTCCGTTGACGACAAAGCTCGACGGCGTGCCGGAGGTCGTCCATGCGCCACCCTGATCGGCGGTCCCCCAACCATTGGCGACTGTCCGTCCGAACGCGTCGATTGCGAACTGATTCGGTGCAGGAACCGGAGCAACGAACGCTGCTTGTGCAGTGATCGTTGCGACCGAAAGATTGTCGGTCACCGTCAACGTGACGGGCCAGTTGCCAGCCAACGCGTAGGTGTGCGACGACGTCGCGCCAGTTGCAACCGTGCCATCACCGAAGTTCCACGCGTAGCTGGAGATACTTCCATCGGAATCAGTGGAGGCCGATGCATCAACGGTGCATGTCAGCACGGCGCACGACAACGTGAACGAAGCTGACGGCGCAATATCAGCCGTCACAACGTGCGACGTGAAGCTTGAGAGGGTCGAGTTGTCGACCACAGTCAACGTCACCGTGTAAGCACCGGGGCTTGCGTAGGTGTGGGGAGTGGTAAGCCCTGCGGCAGTCTGACCGTCACCGAAGTCCCAGGCGTAGCTGACGATGTTGCCGTCGGGGTCGAAGGATGTCGACGCGTCGAAGGAACACGCGTCACCGACGCACGAAGATGTGAACAACGCGACGGGCGCCGCAGGCAGCACAACCGAATGGCTGACCGATCCCGTCTGTCCGAGGTTGTCGGTCACGGTCAGCACCACGAGGTGCGTTCCGCCACTTGCATACACATGACCCGGCGAAACGCCAGATCCGGTCGTGCCGTCACCGAAGTCCCATGAGAAGCTAGCGATGCTTCCATCCGAGTCGCTTGATGTCGTCGCATCGAAGGTGCACGACGTGGTCGTCGCGCAGTTCGACACGAACGCTGCAACCGGAGCGACATCGGCGACGGCGAGATGTGTTGTAGTCCCGGTCTCGGCTTGGTTGTCGGTGACGACCAAGGTCACAGTGCGCGACCCAGCGCTCGCGTAGGTATGCGACGTGGTGAGCCCTGTTGCGGTCTGACCGTCGCCGAAGTCCCAGGCATAACTCGCAATGCTTCCATCGGGATCTTGCGACGCAGCGGCATCGAAGTTGCAACCGTTACCGACACAGGAAACTGTGAACGCAGCGTTCGGGGGAATCTCGACCACAACGGTGTGACTCGCCGCGCTAGTGAATCCGCCGTTGTCGGTCACCATCAATGTCACAACGTATGTTCCTGCTTGTGCGTAGGTATGCGTTGCTGTGACACCCGAGCTCGATGATCCATCACCGAAGCTCCACTGATATCCAGCGATCGAACCTTCGTCGGTCGACGCCGACGCGTTGGTGGCGCACGCGAGCGGAAGATTGCAATTGGTTGAAAATGATGCAACCGGTGGTGTGTTCGCTGGATTCACGAGGAAGTCGTCAACCGAAATAGTGAGCGGATAGCTGGAGCTTCCATTCGCAAATGTCTGGATGCCCGGCGAACCAGGAACCTGGAGCGCGGCCGTCGCGTCGGACGCAGTTACATTCCACGCCGCGGGTTCCGGCGTACCGTCGAGCCAGACTTTCAGCTTGATCACCGTGGGATTCGTTCCGCTGACGTTCATGCGTGCCCGATACCAGGTGTTGGGGTTCGCGGCTATTCCGGGCACCGTCACCTCTGGCACGATCGCTTGTGTCAAGCCACCTGCAACTCGGTACGCGGCAGCGAACAGGTTTGTACTGCCCAGACGAACCCGACCGCGGTATTCAAGACCGCTACCGACGTAGCGTCCAACCAAGTTCACCCACGAGCCACCGCTTTGCACGGTGTTGTATTGGAAACGGGCTTGCACATCGAAGTCCGTATCGCTGACACCGAGGAGACGCGTTGCATTCGATGCGCTCGCAGTAGGAGACACAATGGTCGCGACGTTGTTGTTCACTGCATAGTTCGTCGCCGTCCCGGAAATCGTCCAGGCACCACCGACGTCGGCAGTACCCCAGTTGTTCACAACGGTGCGACCAAACGCGTCTTGTGCATATGGCGCAGGCACCGAAGGCGCAACGATGACGCTTTGCGTTGTGGTGCTCGTCGCGCCGACGTTGTCGGTCACGGTGAGTGTCACAGAGTAGGTACCAGCGGTCGCAAAGGTATGCACAGCATTGACGCCAGTGGTAGTTCCGCCGTCGTTGATTTGCCATACGTACGACGTGATCGTGCCATCGGGATCAGCTGACGATCCACCGTTGAGACCACAGGAAAGCTCGCCGCAGGTCGCCTGGAACGCGGCAGTCGGGGGCTGATTCGGAATGATGTTCTTGCCGCCCGAGGCGTAGTGATTACTCACTTCTTTGAGGCTGAGACCTCGACCGTAGAGCGAAACGTCGTCGATCCGACCAAACATCGGACCATTCGAACCGTTGCCAATCACGACCGGATTCGCGGTGTCAAGAATCGCGCCACCACCCGTCGCACTCGCTGCGAGCGCGCCGTTGTCGTAGAGCTTGACCGTCACCCCGTCGTAGGTGCCAACAAGGTGATGTCGGCCAGCCGGAGCGGGAGTCGAGGTTGTGGCAGTGAACGTCCCACCGTTCGTTGTGACTGAGAACGCGAGGGTTGACCCTTCACCGAGTGCATTCAGACGGAGGTCGTAGGAGCCCGATTTCGACACGACATCGCGACGGCCGCCCGACGTATCAGAGAAATCAACCCATGCCTCAACCGAAGCGCCAGTTGTTGGCGACACTCCCGGTGCATCAGCAATCGTCACCGCGCCATTCGTCCCATCAAAACTCGCAGCCTGGTCGACGGTGTTCATCACCACGGGGCTGGCACCGGTCGCAACACCACCGCTGTACACGCCGGAGTTTCCACCGACCGCGTCGGCTGCAGGGCTTGCAGTGTTTGCGTCGCCAAGGCGCCAGTACGCAGCGACATTGGGCGTGGTGGTGACCACCTGCGGATACGTTGGAGCTGTACCGACCACCAACACTGGAGTACTTGCTCCCCGGTTGCCGCCGGCGTCCTTCGCCCGCACGAAGTAACGGCCGTAGTTCAAGTCGGTGAGCGCGAACGTGCGACTCGTTTGTGTCGCGATCACGCGGTCGTCACGCAGAATTTCGTAGGTGATTCCAGGCGTGCCGCTGTCGTCGGTGCTGGCATTCCAATGCAAGCTGGTGACGCCACCGGTCACGGTTGTTTGAAGACTGGTGGGCGTCGTTGGAGGTGATGTGTCTCGCGGGCAGAACCGTGCGAACCCACCGAGCCAGTTCGGAGTCGTACCGGTGTAGCCACCTCGAATGATGTCGCCACCCGCCCACATGCAACCGAAGGAATCGAATGTGATTTCCCACGGACCTTCACCAGTGCCAGTGTTCATGCCCCACTGCGGGTCCCATTCGTTGATCTTGTCGAAGGTGTTGGCATCCCAGGCACCAAGCCATTGGATGTTGTCAACACGGCCGTAACCCGTCGTCGGCGGGTAGCTGTACGCATCGGAATATGCCGATTGATAGCAATGACACGATCCGAAGATCACGCCGTTCGCGGCGGCCGTTGCTTGGAAATCTCCACCGTGGTCGGTGATGTGGCCCCGCACGAGCGAATAGTCGCTGCGGTTGACCTTATGGAACATGTGCTCTGATCCACCTTGGAACACGGCACCTTGATATTCCATGATCGTTTGTTGCCAATGACGGGTCGCGTTCGACGTCGACGGAACCGCCGGCTGCATGCCGGGGACAACTGCGCCGGTGGTCGAATCAAGTACTGCGACCGCGTCGGTGAACGATCCGTATGCCGACGTGATGCCGGTGTTCTTGAAGAACCCGACGACATACACCCGAGTGCCATCGGGGCTCGCGCTGATGTCCATAATTGTGTTGTCGAAGAAGGCCCGCCACGTCGTGTCGGGAGTGCCGTCGGTGAGCGATACCCGCGCAACTCCACCGGTATTGCGGCTGATATTCGATGGCCCGCCGCTGATCTGACCAAAGCTGCCTGCGACGTAGAGCCAGTTGCCATGGATGTCGAGCGCGCGCACGTTGGCACGTGACCCCAAGAACCGCGGGTTCGCGATCGAAGCGGACCAACCTGGCACAACTTGCGCGGTCACAGGATCGAGCTTGGCGAGCCCTGCCGTATTCGGCGCGCCGTTGATACTCGTGAAATTGCCGCCGACGAGGAGCGTTCCATCGGGCGCTGCGCGCATATCCCAGACGGCGCCGTCGAGCACCGGTCGCCATGAACTGATCCAGGCACCGGTTTGTACGTCGAACGCGGCGAGCCACGGTTGCGAAGTTTTCGGACCGCCCGCTCCATTTTGAACATTCTGGAATTTGCCGCCGACGAACATCGTGTTGCCGACCTGTGCAAGCGCGAGTACCGGCGAATCATTTTGTTGATCGGGGTCGGTCGCAGGTTTCGCGACGTCGGTCACACCCCATTGAAAAATTTGCGGCGTTGAGGATGGCAGCGGCCGCAACGCCGTTGCGACGGTGCCACTATCAGGAATAGTTCCGAAGTCGACATCGGAATCACCAAGCATCGGTCGGATAAATACCTGCGAGAACGCGATCGCGTTGTGTTCGCCGCCCTGGACCCAGAGGTAAGAGTTGGCGTTGTTCTGGCCATCGATGGAGCTGCCGTACGAAAATCCGAGTTTGTTCGAGTGCTGCGTATCTTTCGTCCATATACGGCGATAGAAACTGTCGAAATTCACGTCGCAAGTGGTAGCGGAGTTGCAACGTGAATAGCTCGAAAACGACGTGCTCGATCCATCGAACGAAATCGATGACAACGGAATTCCTCCGTTGAGGTCCCAACTCCAGCCACCAAGGTTGAGATATTTATAGCGAACTTCTTGGTACTGCGAACCGCCAATATCTTTCGCGCGTCGCACGCGCACTCCGTCGGGAAGAGCGTCGACGCGGCCCTTGTTCAGCAGGCCATCAACGACCGTCGTCGGAAGTGCAGCAGGAGGGAACGCCGCGGTTCCGGTTGGGATCGTGCGGACGTTCGCCGCCGTGCCTTGGCCGCGCCATTGATAGGTCCAGTTCTCCCGCCCGCGACCTACGAGTACGTAGCCACCGCCGTCGGTTGTCATATCGCAATAGAACTGTTGCGGGAACACGAGTGCGGGCGTCAGCAACCAATAGATGCCATCGGCACTGGCAGGGAATGACTGTTTGATCGACCAACACGAAGGCGCCGCGTCGGCGGCAGTCGAGCCGCTGTGAATGGTGGTTGGCGAGGCGAACCCAGGGCCCGCGGCGTGCGCCGGCGCAGCTAAGGGAGCAAATGTGCCCACCAAAACTACCGCCATCAACGATTTCATGAACCTGCGTGACACGTGCGCTCCTCACCGCGCACCAACCAGATGCCCTGACGGTCGCGCCAGTACACACTACCAAGCGGCTGAAATCATGACAATCCGGGCCGAGTAGTTTCGACGTTCGTGTGACATGGGCCGCGCCGCACGAATTCAGGCCGTTCGACCTACTGCCTGTCGATTTTCGCCTGCGTCAGTTCACCGCGAAGTTGGCCGAGCGCGACCCTGGCTTCCAGCGACCGGTTCCTGAGGTCCTCGACAACCGGATCGGTGAATTCTGCAACTTCAGCCTTGCCGAGTGCGGCTTGCACCTTGAGGTCATCGAGCTTGGCGTGCAAACTCTCAAGTGCCTCGTCGATGCGATCGACCAGTCGATGCACTCGGATCTCGCCTTCGACGCGGGCATCATCGATGCGGGCGCCAACGTGGCCCATACGTGCTTCAAATGTGCCGTGAGAAGTACCGGCGGATGTACCAGCGGTTGTGTCAGGCATGGCGAATCTCCTTCATCGTTTGCGGAATGTGTTGCGACGTTCCGTTGTCGACCAGTCGCCGATCACAACGGGTACAGATCCATGATGCGGCATCGATCAGCGGCGTCGCTAGGGCCACAGGCCTGTGCGACGAGGGTCGTAGGACCCCAACCGTCGTATATGCATCTTCAGGCAGCGGTCAGGAACCGAGCGTCAACCCGCGGCCGATTTCCCGCGTCTCCAATCAGGCACACTCGGCGATTTTGGCTCGAGTGAGCGCAGATACGTCACGATCTGGAGCACCTGTTCATCGGTCATCGTGCCGCCATAGTCGATTCCCCAGGCAGGCATATCACTCCCGGAAACCCCACCGGTCACCAACAAATGAATCTGATCGTTGGATGTGGATGTCAGA
>JBBRPC010000165.1:0-8500 GCA_038228615.1 Acidimicrobiia bacterium
AGAACGATGACGGATCATTGGTCCGACGGTATGCAGACGTTGCACGGTATGCAGATGCACGGCTTCCCGAATCTGTTCATCATCGGTGTGAGCCAAGGTGGAAACCTCATCTCGAATATCACGCATAATCTAGTGGAGGCAGGCACCACGATCGCTGCGATCATCGCTCACGCGCAGTCGTCTGGACGCAGTGAAGTTGAGGTCAGTGAAGAAGCCGAGCTTGCGTGGCTGGAACTGCTCGAAGGCAACGTACAAGGATTCCTCGGCAATCCAGATTGCACACCGGGCTATTACAACAATGAGGGCAAACCGATGGGACGCCGTGAGAGGTTGAACGCGATGGGGTATCCGGGAGGTCCGGTCGCCTATTTCAACTACATCAACGAGTGGCGGTCGAATGGAGCATTTGCGGGCGTCGAGTTCAGAATTCCCGAAGGTTCGCAGTAGTTCGCCATGTTGGACCTGACCATTGCGGATCCTTGGTTCGTTTCGAAGCGCGTGAGTGACGGTGTTGTGCTGTTGACAGAACCGCACGTACATCCATTGCTGCGTTGCAACGTGTGGCACGTGCACGGTCGCGACACCGACCTCGTGATCGATACCTCTCTCGGGCTGGCACCAATGCGCCATCTCGTGGAACGCGAAGAAGTGCAAGGAATACTCGCGGTCGCGACTCATAGCCACAGCGACCACATCGGCGGCCTCCAAGAGTTCGCTGATCGCGCCGTGCATCGCCTCGAAGCCGACGACCTGACTACTCCGGTGACCGTGTGCCTCGACGTCTCGCTCTATGACGAAACCGTCCTTGGCCCCTACCGGCTTGCAGGCTACGAGATACCCGACCTGTTCGTCGACGCCGCGCCACCGGGCGGTATTGCAACGGCGGTCATGAGTGGTGATCCCGTTCCGGCGACGCGACTCCTCGACGACGGCGACGTCATCGACCTTGGCGACCGCAGCTTCGAGGTCGTCCACCTTCCGGGGCATTCGCCAGGAAGTATCGGCCTATGGGAGGCGAGCTCGGGGATTCTTTTTTCTGGCGACGCCGCATACGACGGTCCGCTGCTCGACGAACTCGATACTTCCGACATCGACGACTACATCGCGACGATGCTGCGACTGCGCGCCCTGCCCGTGCAGGTAGTCCACGGTGGACACGAAGCGAGCTTTGGTCGTGAACGACTCATCGAGATCTGCGATCACTACCTCGCACAGCGAGGGTGATTGGCGCGGTTGATTGGCGCGAGCAGAGTTACACAAACTGACGATAGAAGTCATCGTCGTTTTCGATCGACTGGAAGACCTGATCGGAAAGCAACTGGCCCTGATCGGCATATTCGGCGATTCGACGCTTATGTCGTCGGCGTGCCAAGCGGTAGCGAGCGCTCCGTTCGGCCCGTCCGAGGAGCGGCACCGACGCCGGAATTTTCGCCTGCCCCGCAGCTAGACGCATCTCCTTACGGCCTTGCAGCCCTGCTTGGAATGTGACTGGCCGCCGAGATCCGGCGCCGTGGTGATAGACGGCGTCGCCGTATACCGCAAAAAACAGCGGGTGAATATCGACCTTGTTGCTGCGCAACAACGGACGCCAGTCGATGTTGCGCTCGCGCAAAATACCCAACAGGTTTCCACCGCCATCGGTGACCATCTCGCCGTTGGTTGCTTGCCATTGGTACCCCTGGGCCCAATCACCTTGGATGTCGAACCAGAACCCCATCGTTGTCAGACAGAAGCACGGATGGGGTTGGATCTCACCCATGTTCTCGTCGCGGCGAACGGCGACGAGCGGTGTACCGCCGAGGAGTTCGTGACCGATCGGGGCGACCGGGAATGCATCGCTATCGATGAACAACAACAAGTCGTCATCGGAGGCATCGCGTCGAGCGACCTCAGCCAAGAAATTCAGCTTGACGTGATGTGGCCCGTCGAGATCCTCCGCGAAGGTGAATTCGTCGGCCCAACTCGCGTCGATGCCGTTGAGTGACGCGTAGATGCGGTGCTCCGCCGGAAGGTAGCGACGTAAGAACCGCAGTTGGGGCGCGAGCCAACGCTCATCGTGCCAATGGACAGTACACACGTGAATCATTGCGGGTTACCAGCCAGAGCGAATCGTCTCGACGATGTGTTCACGCTGCGACGCCGTGACCCACCAACCGACTGGAAAACACACCATCTCGCGAATGAGCGCGTCAAGTTGTGGGAGCGCGGCTTGATAGTCGGCGACACATGAGTGGACGTCGTTGCGTTCGTGCACGCGGCTCACCGCGATGCCAGCTGCTTGCAGTTTGCGCATGAAGTCGTCGCGACGTTCGACTTTGACGGTATAGATCCAGAAGCTCGATTCTCGATCGGTTGCTCGTTCGAGACCGGTGAGACCGTCGACGCCGGCAAGCTCGCGGTCGTAAAATACTGCGTTCGCGCGGTGCCGATCGATCACCGAATCGATGATGGTGAGGTTCGCGATGCCGATCGCTGCATTGATGTCGTTCATGTGAAACTTGAATCCGTATTCGGCGATGTCGGCTTCACACCGGAAGTCGCCGCGACCATTGTCTTCGCGATCGATTCCGTACCATCGCAGCAGTTTCCCGCGGCGATAGAGCTCAGCGCTTGGCACCACCAGGGCACCACCGTCACCGCTCGTGAGATGCTTGATCGCCTGAAAACTGAACGCGGCAAGGTTGCCGTGATTTCCAAGTGGCAGACCCTGGTAGGTCGATGCCCACGCATGTGCGCAATCTTCGATCACTGCGGCGCGGTGTCCGAAGCGTTGCTCGGCGCGGTCGAGCACGGCTGCGAGCTGATCGAGATCAACGGGGTACCCACCCCAATGCACGACTACGACTGCTTTTGTATCAACGGTGAGCTTGCGCTCAAGATCGGCGAGATCCATGTTGCAGGTTGTCGGATCGACGTCGACCCATCGCAAGGTAAGGCGATTGGCGAGAATGGGCCAATTCGTCGCGGTGCAAGTCAGGGGGGTGGTCAACACCTCGTCGCCGTCGCTGAGTACCGACCATCCTGGCAGCGTTGGTTGTCGCAACAAGTGCAACGCGAGGTGCAGACCCGACGTGGCGCTATTGAGCGTCAGCACGTGCGGATTGTCGATGAGATCACGGAGTCGGGATTCAAACTCTTCGACCTTGGCGCCTTGGCCGATATAGCCGCTTTGCAGTACCTTCGAAACCTCGTCGGCTGCGTGGTCAGCCATCGCGACCTTGAACAGCGGAACCGTCGCGGCGGCATCTACGACAGGAAGGTCGCCGATGATTCGCCCGGCGACGAAATGTTGCGCACCCGGGCCGTTCGACAGTTCAGCATCGGTCAGCCGTTCGGTCGTGGCTCCCATAGTTGTGGTCCTTCCCGACGCGCCGATCGCGCCGCCGATGCATCAGGATCGCGAACGATATCAGAGCTGTCAACGGCAACCCTGGCGCCGTTTCGTAGGTCACATTGCGCCGAAACACTCACCAATGACGGCATATCGGCTAGAACCCGAGGCAAGTACGCATGGCGCTCGAGGTGCCGGCAGAGCAATCAGCATGAGGATGTTGCATGGCCAGGTTCACCAGCAAGGTCGCGATCGTGACGGGTGGGGCGTCCGGTATCGGGCGTGCAACTGCCGAGATCCTCGCGACAGAGGGCGCAGCGGTGACCGTTGCGGATATTTCGATCGAAGCAGCGGAAGCGACGGCGGCGCGGATCTGTGAACGCGGTGGCATGGCGCGTGCCCAACGCGTCGATGTCGCCGACCCGGAAGCTGTTGCGGCGACGGTGTCCGACACAGTCCGTAGTTTCGGCGGTCTTGACCTCCTGCACAACAACGCCGCGGCACTCGATCAGAACAGCGCCGATCAAGACATCGTCACGATGGACCTCGAGACCTGGGATCGCGTCATGCGCGTCAACCTCACCGGACCGATGCTCGGATGCCGTTTTGCAATCCCCGCAATGCTGGAACGTGGCGGCGGAGCGATCGTCAACACCGCGTCGGCAGCTGCGTTTTACGGCAGCAGTTCGCTCGCCGCGTACGGAACGTCGAAGGCCGGACTTGTCGCGCTGACGCGTTACGTCGCGACGGCATATGGCGAACAGGGCATCCGTTGCAATGCCGTGGCCCCCGGTGTTGTCGTTCCGGAGGCGACACAGGTAGCACTCGGAGGTCCACTCGGGCCACGCTTGCGCCGCTACAGCACAAGCCATCTTGTCGGTCGCCTCGGATACCCAGAGGAAATCGCGAGCGCCGTTGCGTATCTGTTGTGCGACGAAGCGTCGTTCATTACAGGCGAGACGCTCCGCGTCGACGGTGGCTTCACCGCGCACACGCCCACGTACGCACTCGATCGCCATTTGCGCGAGGAAATGTGAGGCGATTGCGGCCGATCAACGTCGCGCAGCACCGTTGCGTGGTGGGCGGCGCAGCACTCACTACGACTGTTGTAAAGCTGTTGATCGCCGCGAACACTCAAGGAACGAACGACGTGTTCTATTGGCGGCGGTTTGCCGCCGACGTGCATCGACTCGGCCCGCTTGGCATCTACACGACACGCCACGCGCTGCCGTATAACCATCCGCCGCTCATCGGCTGGATGCTCGTTGGGATCAACGCGATCACGTCGCGAGCGCAGACCTTCGCATTGTTGATTCGTGTGCCCGCGTGTGTTGGCGACATCGTGACGGCGCTGCTGATCTTCGAAATTGTCAGAACTACCGGTCAGCTCCGGCGCGCGACGACCGCGGGTCTTGTCTTCGCTGTGAGCCCGGTCATGATGATCATTTCGGGCTTCCACGGAAACACCGATCCGGTGTTCGTCGCGTTTGCATTGCTCGCGGGCTATCTCCTGGTAGTGCGCGACCTGCCATTCGTTGCTGGGGTGAGTGCGGCTGTCGCGATCAGCATCAAGCTCGTACCGATAGTTGCGCTCCCGGCTATTGCCGTCGCAGCGGCGCGCGACCGCGCTCGCGTCGTTCGGCTGTTGTGCGGATTCTTGGCCATTGCTGTTCCAGTGTGGCTTCCCGCAATGGTCACGCAATGGAAGGGTCTCAAGCACAACGTCTTCGACTACAAGGGCACAAACCCGAAGGATTCCCAGTGGGGGATCGTGCAGCTGGCGCGCGACGCTCACCTTCACGGCCTCGTTGACTTCGTCACGGGCCAAGGACGATTCCTGATCCTCGCCGCTGCGGCGGCGATTCCGGCGCTCATCGTTCGCCGTCATCGAGAGGTGCTCCCGAGCGCCATCGCCCTCTCGCTCGCATTGTTCCTTTCACTCTCACCCACCTTCGGCATGCAGTACCTGGTGTGGGCAGCGGCCGGTGTGCTCATCGTCGACCTCAGGGCTGGAGTCGCTTATCACGTCACAGCTGGGCTGCTCTTGCTGATCGTGTACAACCGCTGGAACGGCGGATTCCCGTGGGATCGCGCCGCAGCGTCGCCGTTGCTCTCCAGCGAAGTAGCCCTCGCAATGTTGGTATGGGCAGTGCTTGTCGTCGCCGTTGCGCGGGGCGTGCGGAATGTCTATCGGTCCGGCGCGTAGCAACCCTTCAGCGGCGTCTCGGTTGTGCCGATCAACCGATCCATGCAAACTCAGGGCTTTCTACGCGGCGCGCTTGGTGCCACCATCGCAGGCGCGCTCATGTTTGGTGGACTCAGTCTCGGCGGGTCCGCATCGCATGGCGCGGTAGACCCGGGATTGGGTTACGACCCGAACTCCGACATGGGATCGCTTTCTGCGATCACACGACTCGTCGGAGCGCAAGCACTGTGGTCGCAGGGATACACCGGCAAGGGCGTCGGTGTCGCGCTCATCGACACGGGAGTCACGCGGGTTCCGGGACTTGCGTCCGCAGGACAAGTGATCGACGGACCCGACCTTTCGTTTGATTCACCGAACCACGCCTTGGCGCACCTCGACGGCTTTGGTCACGGCACGCACATGGCAAGCATCATCGTGGGACACGACGCACTGCGCAGCTCACTCTCCGGGTGTTCGACGTGCAGTGGCTCTGTGCTCAGCGACACGACCAAGTTCGTTGGTATCGCGCCGGAGGCAACACTTGTGAACCTGAAGGTCGGCGCCAGCGACGGTGCGACCGACGTCTCGCAAGTTGTGGCCGCGATCGATTGGGCTGTGGCACACCGCGATGATCCGAAGCTCAAGATCAAGGTCATCAACATCAGCTACGGCACGAACTCACTGCAGGACTATCACGCTGATCCGATCGCGTTCGCGACCGAAAATGCTTGGCGTCATGGCATCGTTGTCGTCGCGGCCGCAGGCAATGATGGTGAAAGTGTTGCCAATCTCGCCGACCCAGCGTACGACCCATCGGTGGTGGCAGTCGGCGCGGAAGATCCAAACGGCACTATGAAAACGTCGGACGACTTCGTTCCGACTTGGGCCCAACACGGCACTCCAGATCGGCCCGTCGACATGGTCGCACCAGGTGTGCACGTGTTGGGATTGCGGGTGCCGGGTTCGCTTGTTGATGTACAAAATCCGAGTGCTGTCGTGGGCGGACGTTTCTTTCGGGGGAGCGGAACCTCCCAAGCCACCGCAGTTGTCACAGGCGTTGTGGCACTGCTCCGTCAACGCTTCCCAACGGCGACACCCGATCAAATTAAGGCGATGATTCGCGGAACTGCGCACGGATTTGGAACGTCCGGTGACGGAAAAGACAACTATCGCGGAACGGGCGTAGTCGATGGGTCACAAGGCAACCTGTCCAACTACCTGAAAACATTGGCCCAGGTGCTGCCAGCGCTCGGCTTAGGAAGCCTCGACGCGGCACGCGGCGGTGTGCACCTCAGCGATAATGGTGTGCTCCTCACCGGTGAACGCGACATCTTCGCCGACCAGTGGAAACCGATCTCGTGGATACTGGCGAACACTCTCGGCAACGCTTGGGTCGGCGGCAATTGGCGCGGCGTTCCCTGGGCTGGTGCAACGTGGGGATCCGATGGAAGCTGGTCGCCAACCACGTGGCCAGCAGCCGATTGGGCAGGTCAACCCTGGACCGCCGGGGCAACGCCGGTATGGGATGGAAGCGCTTGGCGTGGGAATGCTTGGCGTGCGGATCGATGGTCAGGTAATGCGTGGCGTTCGAGCAGCTGGTCGGGGAGCAGCTGGCGGTAACCGACCGCTAGCCGCCGACGACCTTGCAGTCTTTGCCTTTGGCAATACACCGCTGGTCGAGCGATTCCAAGAACCCAGGTGCCCATTCGCTCGCATAGTCGGCATGCGCGGAATTTTGGCCCATCGAGGTCAGCGAAACCGACGAGGGTTTCGGGTGGACGGGCCAACTGATCGCCATGGTGAGCGCTATGAGGTGGTGCGGGAATCCCTTCGGGCATTTGCCATCACCGTGTGTTTGGCCATCTGAGGCGACGTCGCGGGTGAAGTTGCCGTCGGCGGGAATCTTGCCATCCCAACAGTCAGGGAATTTCACATGCAACGTGAGATCTTCGGATGATTTGCACTGCGGGACATACGTGACCTTCGAAAGTTTCGAACCTGAACCGCAACCCCAATACGCGACCGTCATCGACTGTTGCTTGAGGGACATCGCGTTCCCGGCAACGACCCGGAAATGTGCCGGCGGGCGCTGGCTGAGGCCGGTCCCGAAGTAGTACGCCCGGAGCTCATCTGGTACCACGGGCTTTCCGTTGACGAGGAGCGCTGGCGCCCAATAGGAAGAATGGTCGCCGAGAGCGCCACAGCGCGTCGAGGCGCCGAGCAAGCTCTTGGGATTCGACGTAACGCCGCGTAAACCGAAGAACGAGTGAACATGACTCGCGAATGCTCTGTTGGGATGCACGATCGGATCATCGGGTGCAGAGTGGTCGAATCCGCACCGCACGATGAACGCTCCGACGTGTGTCGATGCGTCGGCTGGTACGACGATGGCCGCCATGCCGAACGATGTCGCGACAACGGCTGCTCCGATGAACGCGGTGCGAAATCTCATGGTGTGGTCCCTTCGACAGTCCAAACCATCCCGTCATCGATCTCCGAAATCAATGACGCGCCCGCGCCGGAAAGTCTGGTGTAACAACGTAGAAAGCTTATCGACGGTATTGAATAAGGAGCAATCCTCCTATTGACAAGTTGAACCCAAGAAACGGTTACGTTCCGTGCGCGCGCAGTAATCGCGACCTATCCCTGCTGGCAATTGTTGACGCATGTGCTTCTTTGTACGGTGCTCACAGAAGCAACATTGGCAAGGTCAGTCCTCAGCAACACCACGGGAAATTGGACGGGCTACAAGCGCAAGGTCTTGGAGCAGCAATGAGTATGGCAACCATCGGTGACGACATGGTCCATTTTCCCACAGAGCACGCGTCCCGGGCGCGTTTCGGTGTCGTTTCGAATATTCCGAGCGAACGTCCGATCAGCACGCCACTTTCTGCGACTCCCGGATTCAAACTCAGCATTGTGATGCCCGCCTACAACGAGGAACGCACGATTCGCGACGCGATCGAGCGGGTGTTGAACAACGC
>JBBRPC010000166.1:0-8484 GCA_038228615.1 Acidimicrobiia bacterium
GACCTACGGCACGAACTTGCCACCACTCAAAAACCTGTGGATGCGACTGCGTTTGTGGCCCGCCGTACAGCAGTATCTCATTCAGAGAGTCCAGCGATCTGCCAGAGAGGACGCCTCGAGATTCAAGGACTATCAGGCAGTGCTTGTAGCAGGCGGCGATCATTGGAGTGGAAGGGCGCTCGGCATCTCCATGTTTGGAACGCTGGGAGCGGTTAGTGCTCAGAACCCGCGTGTATTTGCCTACCCGTTTTCGGTCAATCCGGATATCCGGCGCTACAACACAGATGTTGCACTGCGGCACGCATTCTCCGCGCTCCAATCGCCGATCATTACACGGGATACAACATCCCAAAAGACGATGGAGCGAATCGGCGTGCCATCTGTGCTTGGTGCCGACTGCGTGTTTCTGCTTGAGGAGGTCGTAAGCAAAATTGCTTCTCGCTCGGGTGATGCGCAGAGACGCGTTCTCCTCGCCGTCACCGGCTCCGGAAAACGCTTCGAAGCTGGCGTCCGACGGTCGATCGATCGACTGGTCCGAGATGGCCTACGTCCGGCGCTCCTGACCACATGCGAGATAGAAGATGGCGATTCGATAGCGCGAATCTCGCAAGCCTGCAACGTCGTAGTACATGCACCCGTTACTTGGCAGGAGGCGGTTGCGTTGCTCAAGCAAAGCGCGTGCGTCGTCACGAACCGGCTTCACGCGCTAATTCTCTCCGCGCTCGGCGATGTCACCGTGCTTCCAGTTACTGATCGCGAGAAGTCACTGGCGTTCGCGATCGACACCGGACTCGTAATTCGAGCAGCAACCATCTACGATGTCGAGGGTCACGTAGTCGAAGAATGCATCAGGAACGCCGAAGCCATTCGAACGCAACTTCGCGGTTACGTACAGAGAACGAATCGTGAATTGCAAACGGCACCGCAAATGGCCGACTAGAGAACGACTTTCTTACGTAAGCTTCTCCGTCTAGCGCACAGTTGGAAGTACGACTGGTCGGTGGAATGACATCCACTCAGAACATGGGGCAGGTTGAAAGTAGGGAGCTCGGCGGTACGTTAGCGGTTCAGCGCCCCCGATGGGGCAGGGAGTCGGACCGTGAAGAAGTCGAAGTTCACTGAAGAGCAGATTGCCTATGCGTTACGGCAGGCGGAGAGTGGGACGGTCGTCGCCGATGTCTGCCGGTCAGACGACCCGCGTGTACGCTACCGCCAACGAACATCCACGATGACGGGCTGATGTTCAGACGGAAAGTCTCGCTCAAGCATGATAGACTGAACCACCAATGTCTTGGACGTGAGCACGTGGTCGATCCGCACGGCGTAGCGACCGGAGAACATGGTATTACCAATGCCCGTCCCAACCTCGGTGAATGCGTTCGTTAAATCACCCCAGTCCCGTCGAAGGATCTTACTCCCGTACGGCAAGTTGAAATCGCCTGCCACGACGAACGCCGAATCGGTCCGACCTACCCACGCGGACGCCAGATGGGAGTCGGCGCTTCGCATCACAATGCTATTGTGCAGCAGCTCAAATCCAAGCTTCCGCGCCATTCCCAGTGCATCTCGCGGAGTTTCCAAATGCAGTGAATAAATGGGAACAAGTCCGCCGGCGAGTCTGACACGATAGCGAATTATGTTGCCGAAACGACCGATACTCCCCTCAACGTGCCGACTTGGCGATCGCAGTTGGTCGACGGATTCGACCGGAACCCTCGATACCATGCAGAATTCCGGCGTCGTGTGAACGATCACGCCCGTGATGGTTCGCAAATAATCGGCGACGATCGGGCTGCAGTCCTGGAGCAGCACAACCTCTGCGTCCCACCTTTCGAGGTCGCTACGAATTCGCTGCGTGAGTTTGACTGAGCGGTCGGTATTGTAGGTGACGAGCCGGAGCGCGCGACGCGAGGCGTCGCGGTGGATCGTCGCTGGCAGTTCGAACAGCAGGACGCCACGCAGTGTCACAAGCACGCCGATCACAGCAAGAATTACGATCGGCGTTCTCGACACGATGAGTGTCGCCGGAACTAGAATCATCCACGGCAGCACCATCCACCAGCGCGGGCCGAACAAGAGGAGCATGCCTAGTCCCGTGACGTCTCCGTACGCGTCGAGGTACAGCGACGCTGCCGTCACCACGATCAGGTATCCAACGACGACAAAGCCGAGCGGACGCCTTGCAGCCTTACCCCAGTCGCGTCGCAGGGCTTTTCGTCTGATCGGCTCGCGGTATGCTTTTCGGCGTTGGACCTCTGACGTCACGGGCCAACCGGTTGCATAAGATCTTATAGTCGATGTGGGTGAAGCAAATCTGTCGTATGTCGACAAACATGCGCGCGGGCGAGCCGACATTCGACGGCTCGCGTCCACTCGCATTTACTCAAACGTCTGGATTTCAAGGTCTTCGATTCCGACAAGTCTCCTAGTCGTTGGTTCGCACGGGACTGCAGACTGTGCGGAGTTCACCGGTCGCACCGCAGAGAATGTCGCGCAGTCGCTCCGAGTAAACAAACAACGGGCTTCCAGACAAGTGTGCGTAGCGGTCACGGCCGACGGGATCGATGGCAATCGCCATGAGTCCGATGTTGTGCGCGTCCTCAAGCGTCGAACTCCACGGTGACACAACCACGAGGTCTTCGAACGGGTTGGCTTCAATCCAATCCGGCGAGTCATCAAACGTGTATATGGCGCCGACTGACGCGAGCTGGGCCGCGAAATGATCCCGTTGGTCGCGCTCTCTCGGATGTAATCGAATGATTATGTTCACAGCACCGTAGTCGACATCCTGGAGGTATTCGAGAAATACTGGATGTAACCCGTTGAATTCGATCGTTGACGCATAGAGCACATTGAGGTGATCAGATCTCACTGCCTGCCGCGGCGCAATTGGAAATACGACATAGTCGCAGCAAAAATCCCTGCACAGATGTCCTTTAAGAAATCCTACGGTCGCTTCATTCTTGACGTAGTATCGATCGGCCAAGCGAATGGGCGACGGAATTTCATACGGGGGAAAGTTGATGATGCTTCCGTGCTGTACCTCGGACAATACGAAGCGCGACCTGAACCGCGAGAAGGCGAGTGAAAGCCCATTCATGTCGTAAAAGCACAGCGAGAGCACTTCGCGTCCGTTTGCGAAGCGAAGGACGATGTCGTTAATGAGTCTGTAGGCAACGAATGCGCTCAGGTCGGATGACAGATGGCGAAACACCGTTCGCCGTAACAGCTGCACAGCGCCTCCTGTGTTGAAGACCCGCTGGCCGTTGATTCGATCAATCCGTTCCGATTTTGACTGATTCACGAAGATGGACGATTCGCCAACCAGAGGGCGCGCGATCCGATCTTGGAGCTCATTGTCCGCATCTACAAAGCAAAATGCGCGCTGTGTGAAAACAATTCGGCTCGCGTTGCGCCGTCGTCGATCTCGTAGCAGTTGCATGATCAGGCAGATCACGTCCCACACACTGCGAAACGCAATGAGGGCTTGCGCCCGCATGACGGGCAGACGTGATGCATGCCGACCATGCGTCGTGAACTGCCTATCAGATCTCACCTGTCCGCCGAACTTCTCTTGGCAGATGCGCAAGGCTTCGATATATGCGCTGATGTCTGCGAACGTTGCGTTGACGCTCACCGATTACCCTTAGTGCTTGAAAGTCTCAATCATCGAGACGTGCGCCAGCAGCGCGAGTAGCGCCAGCACGGCCCAGCCGGTGCGTACAAATGCGGGCTGGCTCAGATCTTGAGCTCGAGTTTGTATGCAGTGAGAAACGTCCCGGGGCCCATTGGAAGGTGGCTCGTCCCCACGGGCATCGGTGGGCTTCGATCGATGATCGGGAGTACGATTGGTGATCCGGTAAACGTGCCGTCCACGAGAGGGATGCCGTATGGATCGTACACATTACGAATCACAAAGCGCTGTCCCGCGCTAAGAACGTTTGACGCGTCGACCATTACGCTACCGGCACTGGACCAATTCCACACCGTTATCATCGCGGTCCCCCTCTCGTATGGACTCGGTCGGATGATAACGTCCGCTGCGTTCGGCGGCGACGTGAGCAACACCGAATTCAGATCGTAGCCTGTTCTCGTTCGCCACGCAGGGAGCAGGCCGAGAAAGGGTTGACCGGAACCGGTCAGGTAAAAGGCTGGACCGGTCGACGGGAAGATGTACCGATTACGGTCGATCTGGTGAATCGTGAAGTCCTTTCCGACGGGCATCGTCAGGAACAGCACATGGTTGTTCCCTACTTGTGGGGCAACGCCATTCGAAAACGTGTTGCGCTGAATCGTGTAGTCCTGCCATTCCAAGAATTCTGGTTTCCCGTGCACGATGTTGTCGAGAAATCGCAGATTGAATCCGGGAAGACCTCCAGCTGTACCGAACCCCAGCGCCGGCGCTGTACCGGCACGACTGTAAATAGAATTGAACTGGTACAGCAAGTTCCCGAGACGGCCGGGACCGCCGCCGTACTGGACAATGTTGCTAACGTTTCCGTATAACCACGCCGTGGGCTCGCCGGCACCGAACATCGTGTTGCCAACGATGTCAATGTTAAGCAGACTCGAGGCACCGGTTCCGTAAATCTGCAGATTGAACTCGAACGGATTGAAGAGGATGTTATCCGTTATTCGCTTGGTCGCTCCTGCATTTTGGAGATACAAGTTGTGACCGTGCCCGCGATCCGCGCCTTGCCATCCATTGTTGTATACAATGCAACCGTAAATTTCCAAACCCTCGGCCAAATTGCCGGCGAAGATGGTTTTAATGTCGTGTACCACGAGATGAACCAGCTTGTTGAACGGTGCTGACACGTCCAAGCTGAAGAGTAAGCGAGGCAGGTCAGTCGGTGCCGATCCAGTCTGTGAAGAGACGCGCTGCGGATCAGAGCTGAATACCTCAAAGCCCCAGTACATCCCATAAGCACCCTGAATATCCAGACCGCCATCGATGGTGGCACGCTCCCCGGGCCACTGGCGGAGGACGATCGGCTTCGTAGACGAGCCGGTGAGCCGACTAATGAACGCCCCGCGATAGGTACCTCCCAGCATCCAAATCGTATCTCCGGGGACGACGCCGCTCGGCTGTGCGAGCGCCGTGGCAAGGTCCCAGGGACTCGCGCGTGTACCGCTCGCACTCCTACTTCCCGTCGGAGCCGCAAAAAAATGACGAGGCGGCACCGCGAGAACCGTGTCCGACGCGGATTTCACGGTCAGTCGCGCGCTGTCGGAGCAGCCACTGTACGAGGCGACGAAGTAGACCGTACCGGGGCGCAGTGCGGATGCGGAGAGGTTTGAGGACAGTCGTGCGATGTTGGTGTCGCGCACCACCACGCTTAGCGGACTCGACTTAAGGCGACCGCGTGAAAGCGGCGCTGGAAGCACGGTTTTCAATGTCGTTGACCCGCCAACTATGAGCAACGAGTCTGTAATTCGCACTTGAATGCAATTCGCGGTCGCGCCCGCCAACGATGCGCCGACGGTCTCGACCGATTCAATGCTATCGGATGCCGTACTGGAACGCTGGCGAATGGGAAGTAAGCCACGATCTCCACACCCGACGATGTTCGGGAGCAAGCCCACAGTGAACACCATTCCCAGTGACCTAAGAATTTGCATGATTGAGAATATCGGTCGGTTCCTGTAAACTTTCAATATAGAATGCGTTCAGCCACCCTTTGGGATGAAATGAAGTCTCTCGCATCTGATGCTACCGCTCAGCGGTTACCGCCAGAATCGTCGCGAGACGAGCGTCCCCGCATTCTCATGATTGGAGCGTTTCCACCGAGTGAAACCGGTAGTCGCGCGGTGAGCGAGGATGTAGGAGCAGGTCTGGCGTCCATCGGATGGACCGTGAAAGTTGCTTCGCGCCACGTATCCCGTATACGCAGGCTGCTGGATCTGCTGTACACCATCTGGAGTTCACGTCAGATGTGCGATGTTGTTCATGTGGATGTATACAGCGGAGCCGCGCTGCGGTGGGCTGAGTGGTCTTCCCAACTAGCGGTGTGGTTGGGGCTCCCACTTGTCTTGACCCTTCACGGCGGCAACCTTCCTCGCGTTTTTGCGTCCAACTCCGCCAGGATGCGGCGTCTGCTGGAAAAAGCGGATGCGATCACCGCGCCGTCCGCGTATTTAACCGACGCGGCCGCACCCCACATCCCCAACGTTCACCTGTTGCCGAACGGCCTGTTTCTGCAGCGTTACGCGTTTCGTGAGCGAACCTCCGCCATGCCGAACCTGGTGTGGCTACGGGCGTTTCATCGGATGTACCAACCGACGATGGCGGTTGAGGTCCTCGCCCGCGTGCTCCTGCAGGAGCCGCGAGTTCAGCTCACAATGATTGGACCTGACAAGGACGGAAGCGTAAAGGAAGTGTGGACGCGCGCCAGAGAGCTCAGAGTCGAAGATCGCTTGCGTGTCATCGGCGGCGTGCCGAAACACCAAGTGCCGGAGTATCTCGAACAGAGCGACATCTTTCTCAATACGACATCTGTCGACAACACACCGGTTACCGTACTGGAAGCTGCAGCATGCGGATTATGCATCGTCAGTACGGACGTTGGCGGGATTCCACGACTGGTGCGTCACGGTGTGGAAGCGTTGCTCGTTCCTCGCGATCGCCCCGATGAAATGGCAGGGGCGGTGCTGTCCGTGCTTCGAGAGTCGGCCCTCGCTTGTTCATTGTCGATCAACGCTCGTGCGCTCGCCGCCCGCCATGACTGGGCGCCGATCATTTCGCAGTGGGACCTGCTCTTGCGGCAAACGGCGCGCCTAGACACCCGCTCCTCACTACTTGGAGAAGCTCGTGGCTGACGCACTGCTTCGCTTCTACCATCAAATGCCTTATGCACTGCGCACTGCGATTGCCTCGGCACGTGGACTGCAGTTGCAACGGACTCGCTACGGCGTAGAAACAGGCCGGTTGCGCGACGAAGCCCTAGCGCGCGAACACTGGACGCCCGCGCAGTGGACCGAATGGCAGGCCGATCGCGTCACACGTCTGCTGCACCGCGCGGCGACGCAAGTACCGTACTATCGCGACGTGTGGATGCAACGTCGACGTGCCGGTGACCGCGCCTCGTGGGAATTGCTCGCCAACTGGAACGTGCTGGAGAAGGAAGCCGTTCGCCGCAATCCCCAAGCATTTCTCGCCGACGATGTGGATCCGCGCCGCCTCGTGAAGGATCACACGAGCGGCACGTCGGGCACATCGCTCAACCTCTGGTTTCCCCGCGATGTGGTACGGCAATGGTATGCACTGTTTGAAGCGCGCTGGCGTCATTGGTACGGGGTATCGCTCGAAGACCGGTGGGCGATTGTTGGCGGTCAGTTGGTAACGCCGGTCTCACATACGCGCGCTCCGTACTGGGTCTGGAACGCGCCGATGCGTCAGCTTTACATGTCTTCGTATCACATCGCCCCGTCGACGGCGCGCGATTACGCACGCGCGCTGGAGCGGCACGGCGTCCGTTACATGCTTGGATATCCGTCCGCGATGCACGCACTCGCTCAAGCGATGCTCGAGGCAGGCATCACGACTCCACGCTTGGAGGTGGTGTTGGCTAATGCTGAGCCCGTGCTGCCGTATCAGCGACAGTCCATCGAACGCGCGTTTGGCTGTACGCTTCGAGAATCATACGGTATGGCAGAGACGGTGGCGGCGGCCAGCGAGTGCAAGCACGGCGTCATGCATTTGTGGCCGGAAACCGGCGTGCACGAGGTGCTCGATGGTCACGCCGCGGCGCCGGTCGGAGGGGTCGGCGATCTGGTCGCGACGGGACTGCTCAATAGCGCGATGCCGCTCATTCGATATCGTGTCGGCGATCGCGTCTCGTTGGCCGCTCCCGAGCAGTCCTGTCTTTGCCATCGCACACTTCCCGTCATGACAAGCATTGACGGACGTGCCGATGACGTGCTGGTTGCCCCAGATGGGCGCCAAGTCGGACGGCTCGATCCTGTGTTCAAAGCTGCACTCCCGATTCGCGAGGCGCAGATCATTCAGGAAACAATTGAGACCATACTCGTTCGCGTCGTCCCAGCCGAAGGATACACGGAGCGCGACGGAATTTCCATCATCGAGCGCATTCGCGACCGAATGGGTCCGGTAACAGTGACGATTGAGACGTGCGATGCAATTGCGCGTGGTCGAAACGGAAAATTCCGCGCTGTGATCTCTCGCCTCTCCGCGAACACGACCCGAGAACGGAACAACAAATGAGTAAGATCGATGTCGAATCCGCGTTGGTGGAGCAAGCATTTGTCTCGGTGATCATTCCGTGCCGCAATGAAGCCCGATACATAAGAGCGTGTGTCGAATCCGTCCTCGGGAACGCATGGCCGCCGGATCGCGTGGAGATACTTGTGGTTGACGGCGCGAGCGACGACGGAACCAGAGAAATTATCCAGTCCATTGCATCACAATTCACCGCTGTGCGTTTGTTGGACAATCCCAAACGTATCGTACCTACCGCGCTAAAC
>JBBRPC010000167.1:0-8475 GCA_038228615.1 Acidimicrobiia bacterium
ACGTGGGCAAGCAGATCGCGATTGTCTATCAACACGTCGTGTTGTCGGCACCGATGATCAATGAGGGCATCACCGGCGACAACGTCCGCGTTTCGGGCACGTTTACCGAACGAACCGCACGTGATTTTGCGAAGGTACTGAGTCGTCCAAGGCCGTAACCCAGGCGCCTTGCTGTGAGCGGCTATGCGCCGACGGCGTGAACCGCGGCGAGGCAGCGTTGGGTTGCTGCTTCGCTTGCATTGCCCATCGGCGCTCGCAAGTCGGGAGTAGCGATTCGTCCCTGCGCGTGCAGCACGCCTTTCCACACCGCAGGGTTCGGCTCCGAGAACCCTGACTGCACCACTTCGAGCAGCGCGTGCGCGTGCTTACGCGCGTCTTCGACTTTGCCGTGCAACCCGCAGTCGACCATCGCGACGAAACGCTCGGTGCACAAGTGGGCTGCAGCGACGATCGCGCCATGGCCGCCCATCAACACAATCGGCAGAATGTAGGGATCGTCACCACACAACACGAAGAATTCGGGCGGCACATCCCGCAGAATTTCGAGTGTGTCGGCATCGAGAGCACCGACAGCTTGTTTGATACCAGCGATGTTGGCAACGTTGGCAAGTTCAAGTACCGACGCAGCGCCAAGCACACGGCCTGTGCGATACGGAATGTTGTAGATCACGATCGGCACTGGGCTCACCGCGGCGATGGCTTTGAAATGCTCAACGATGGACGCTTCCGACGGCCGCACGTAATACGGCACAACCACAAGCGCCGAGGTACAAGCTGGCACGCCCGCAAGCGCCGTTGTCGCCGCAATGGTCGTGCGTGTGCTGTTCGTGCCTGTGCCCACCATCAGCTGTCCGCCGCGCGCTGCGCAGACACTCGAACATGTCGCGATCACCGCTGCTTTCTCGTCGGCATCCAGTGCAGGTGATTCACCGGTGGTGCCAAGCGCGACAATTCCCGCAACTCCGGCATCGAGAAATTCGTGGCAGAGCCGAGCGATCGCAGCGAGATCGACCTCCCCAGCACCGTCGAACGGGGTAATCAGCGGAATCCACACACCGCGGAGATCGAGAGGCGTATTCATGGAACAATCGTACCGAGTCGTAGCAGTTCGTTCCGAAGGGTTTCGTCGCCCGTAGAGTTTCGCCTCGTGCCGGTTGCGCTCCAAGTAGGACTTTGCGTGATCATTGGCATTGGTACTGGCACTCTCTCTGCAATGTTTGGGGTAGGCGGGGCCGTTGTGTCGACACCCGGTATCCGCGTGTTGGGTGCGACTCCGCTAGAAGGTATCGGCTCCACGTTGCCATCGGTACTTCCCTCGGCAATTGCCGGTGCGTTGCGCTACCACCGTGAGGGGTACGTGCGTTGGCGTGTTGTTGGGTTGGTCGCGCCGTGGGGCTGTACCGCAGCGGTCGCCGGCGCGATCGCAAGTGTGCACGTCCCGGGCAAGGGCCATGTCCAGATGATTCTCACCGCCGCCCTGGTGCTCTACACAGCAATCAGCACCTCTCGGGCGCGCACGAACCACGTCGACGCACCAGCGGACACCCCGCTGGCCACAGGGTGGCGCTGCGGGCTGATCGGCGCCGGTGCCGGTTTGTTGTCTGGGTTTCTTGGGGTAGGTGGCGGCATCTTGATGACGCCAACGTTTCGCGGCTGGCTCAAACTCCCATTGAAAGACACCGTCGCTACCTCGCTCGCCTGTGTCGGTCTCATCGCCATTCCGAGTTCGCTGACACACATCTTCGAAGGCACCGTGAATTGGGTTTACGCACTACCCCTGTGTGTCGGCGTTGTTCCCGGTGCTCGGTTCGGCGCTCGATTCGCGATTCAGGCGAGCGACCGTCATTTGCGTCTCGTGATCGGCTGGGGTTTAGGCATTATCAGCGTTGCCTATGGCGCAGCTGAAATCATCGCCTTAGTGACCTGATTCCACACCGCGTCGAGCATCGGTTCGGTGAGACGACCCGTGAACGTGTTTTGCTGGCTGGGATGAAATGACCCGATGACGGTGTACTGCCCAGCTCGCTGTTCCATGAGGTGTCGGAACTTCGCACGCCTCGCGGGGAGTTCGACGCCAGCGTCGCGCAATGTTGCCCAGAGCGCGTCGTATGCGAACGCTCCGAGGACCACGATGACACGCACATTCTTCAGCAGAGCTAATTCGCGCACCAAAAAGGGCCGGCATTGATCGCGTTCCTCGGTCGTTGGCTTGTTTGCCGGAGGCGCACACCGAACTGCGGCCGAAACATAGGCATTGCGCAACCTCAGACCGTCATCGATCGCCACGCATTCCGGTTGGTTGGCGTACCCGCACCGATAGAGCGACGCGAAGAGAAAGTCGCCTGATCGATCGCCAGTGAATACGCGCCCGGTTCGATTTGCACCGTGCGCTGCGGGCGCGAGCCCCACGATCAATACACCGGCGTGCGGATCGCCGAAGCCAGGAACCGGCCGTCCCCAATACGTCTGATCATGAAATGCCGCGCGCTTTTCGATCGCGACCGATTCACGCCAATGCACCAGACGAGGACACGCTCGACATTCGCAGATCTCGTTCGTGAGTCGAACTAGCGAGCGCGCCATCATCTTGCATCGTAGACAGCAGCCCGTAGGCTCGCATCCGCATGAAGATGATGTTGATCGCGAATTCCGTCGCTTCGTCGTACAGCGCCCGTCGTCGGGTCGTGATTCGCAAAGCGCTCGCGGCCGATCACGACCTTACGGCTGTCGTCACCGAATATCGCGGCCACGCCACAGAGTTGGCTGCTCAGGCCGCATCCGAAGGGTACGACGTCGTCGTAGTGCTCGCGGGCGACGGCACGCTGAATGAGGCTGCCTGTGGTCTGATCGGAACCACAACCGCGCTTGCGCCACTTCCAGGCGGTTCCACCAACGTGTACGCACAGGCGCTCGGCGTGCCGTTCGATCCGGTCGATGCCGCATCAGTGTTGATTCAAAGTCTCGAAACCGAATCGACCACGCGGATTGGTGTCGGCAAGGTGAACGATCGCCATTTTCTATTTCATTGCGGCGTCGGGTTCGATGCTGCAGTGATCCGCCAAGTCGAAAAATATGGCGGTTTGAAACGGCATGCCGCGCACACCGTGTACGTGCTCGCAGCGTTCGACACGTGGTTCCGTGGCTACGACCGTACCCAGCCAATCTGCGACATCGAACTTGCCGACGGCGAACGAATCGAGGGTGTCTACTTCGCAATCATTCACAAAATGGCGCCGTACACCTACTTGGGTAAATACCCGATCAACGTCGACCGAACCGCCAACCTGCATAGCCCACTCGCCCTCACCGCATTCACGAGATGCGACGTCGTCACCTTGCTCGGAAGCACCGTATCCGCAATGGGTTCAGGACGCTTTCTTCGGGGTCGCAAAGGCGTAATACGCCGCACGGCGCTTGAAAATTTCACCGTCGAGGGGCGCATGCCGTTTCCACGTCAAGTCGACGGCGATGATCTCGGGGACACCATGCGACTCGAAGTCAGCCACGTGCCCGATGCGCTGACACTCGTCACTCCGACGACAATTGAGGACCCAGCCTGACCTCGCCCAGCTTGGTCTTGTTACTGGCTTGGTCTTGTTACTGGGTCCGTAACGCCGCGACTGCAACTTCCGGTTTGTTCGTGATCAACGCGTGCACTCCGGCTTCCGAAAACTCGCGCATCACTGCCGGGTCGTCGATGGTCCAGGAATCGATCGAGACGTTGTGTTCGCTCGATGCCTCCATGACCGCTGCCAGTCGAAGTTGCAGGTTGCCCCAATCGGGGTGCAGCCACGCATGCCCGTGGCGTTTTGCCACGGCCACTAGCGGTGAAGGATCAACCCCCTGAATCAGCCACCCAGTAGCGATGCGATCATCGATCTTGCGTAGGTCGTCAATCATCGGAAGGTCGAACGACGACACCACAACCTGGTGGTAAACGCTCCGGCGCGCAATCAACGCAGCGACACCTCGGGCAACAACTCGGTCGGGATCGGGATCATCGTCCCACGAACAACATTTCAGCTCCACGTTGATCAGTCGCAGATCTGCACAGACATCGAGTACCTCGGCCAGGGTTGGGACGTCTGGGTGCACGGACCGCAGCTCTGCCAACGGGTGGTCCGCGACAAGGCCAATCCCGGCGAGTTGGGCGTCGTGATGCACGACGAGTTCCCCATCCGAGGTCCGGTGGACGTCGAGTTCCACCCCGTCGGAGCCCAGTTCGATCGCCAGCGCGAACGCGGCAATTGTGTTCTCCGGAGCTGCATCTGAAGCACCGCGATGGGCGAGGATCAACGGGGAGGTAGTCACCAGCGGACCCTACGTGGGAAACGGGCCTCGCCGCACGAATCGAGAACACGTTGCAGGAGTGTTGACAAATATCCAGGTCAAGCCCCTTGCACACCGCGTGCAATCCAGATACCTTGACACGGACGTCAGTTTCGGCACGCAGACGCAGTCGCGTGACCCATCGGGGAGGAAGAAATACAGTGGCTCTGACTTGGATCCGGACGCACGACTGGGACGCCGAAGATTGGCGCGACACCGCGCTCTGTCGCGACACCAGCCCGGAATTGTTTTTTCCGATAGGTACTACCGGCATGGCGATCGGACAGATCAATGCCGCCAAAGACATCTGCGCGCAATGTTCATCGGCGCAACAATGTCTTGAATTCGCGCTCTTCACGAATCAGGACAACGGGATCTGGGGCGGCTGCACCGAGGATGAGCGCCGCCAACTACGTCGCGCGCGCCAGTCTGCTGCGGTGTAGTCACACCCAATCGTTTCGCATCTCGATCGACGAGGGCTATACCTCGACGCGCCCGACCGATACCGGGACCCGCAGATGCACGCGGGTACCCGATCCAGTGGCGCGCATCTCGATTGAGCCACCGAGTTCACCTGTCACGAGCGCCTTCACGATCGAAAGGCCGAGGCCAGTCGATCCATCAAGTGTCCATGCCGCAGGCAAACCCACTCCGTTGTCTTCCACATCGATTTCGAGATGCGACTCATAGCGCGTGAGTTGCACGTGCACGGTGCCCGAGCTGCGCCCTTCGAAGGCATGATCGACGGCATTTTGCATGAGTTCATTGAGCACGACCGCGAGCGGCGTCGCAACTTCGCCGAGCAATTGGCCGGCATCGCCATCAACTGTGAAACGCAACGCACAGTCCTGAGACGAAACGCTCTCCTCAACTACTCGTACGAGCGGTCGGACGATCTCCGCGAAATCAACAACATCACCGGCATCACGCGACAAGGTTTCGTGCACGATCGCGATCGAACGAATTCTGCGTTCCGATTCCGCGAGCGCAGATTTCGCCTCTTCGCTTGTGAGACGTCGGCGCTGCAGACGTAGGAGCGAAGCGATCGTTTGCAAATTGTTCTTCACGCGATGGTGGATCTCGCGGATCGTTGCATCTTTCGACATCAACATCCTGTCTCGGCGACGCACGTCTGTGACATCGCGCAACAACACGATTCCACCTGTGACCTGACCAGAGTCAAGAAGCGGTATCGCTCGAACGACGATCACGACTTCGTTACGTTCGATCTCGTTGACGACAGGCAACCTCGTGTCGAATGCCTCCGCGATTGCACTTTCGTCGAATCCAATCTCGCGCAGCCGCATGCCTTGTACTGCAGCGTGGATCCCCATTCGATGCATTGAGCTGACCGCGTTCGGGCTCGCGAAGCGAACGCGCGTATCGGCGTCGACAACAACAGCGCCGTCTCCGACGCGGGGCGATCCTTCGAGCTCATCTTCGTCTTGTTCGAACGGAAACGAACCATCTGCGATCATCCGTCCGAACCGTTGGAATGCCTCGAGGTACATCCGCTCAAGTTCCCCGGACCGTCGGCCTAAGTTCGGGAGGAATTCCCGAGTCAGCAGAGCGACAAGCACGCCGTTGTGACGGACCGGAATCACCTGCACCCGAACTCGCTCCTTGCTGCCCACGGCGGGAGTATCGGCTTCCACGATCTCGCCGAGTCGCCACACCCTCGTCAGCATCGGTCGTTCGACCTCGTCGATCACCGAACCAACCATGTCGGTGGGGTAAATCGTCTGGCCAGTCGTCGGTCGAGTTTGCGCCAGGACTACAAAACGATGACCTTCCTCATCTGCCAATGGTGCCAACAGCAAGAGATCGGAAAATGACAGGTCGGCAAGCGGACGCCACGTGGCGACCAACCTGCGCACGTGTGCAAGCGGAGCGGCGCGCAGGTTCGTGCGTGCACGAACAAGATCGTCGAACGTCGTCATCGTGTCGTGTCCACTACGGTGAGGCCTTCTTCGCCTCAAACTCTGGAGCAAACAGCCGGTCGGCGATCCAGGCAAGACCCGACGCGTCGGCAATATCTTCGGGTCGATTCGCAACCGTCGCAACGACTGATGGCGGGTTCGTAAGTTGGTTCTGCAAAGCAGCCTCATGCTGGGCAACGGCACCGAATCGTTCGAATGACGTTGCCACCGTACTCAAGACCCGTTGCGTAGTCGCGGCATCCACATGCCACTCCGCACCCAACTCATCAGCCAGTGCATCGGCATCGCGACCAAGCGTTGCCGCAACTGTGCGGATCTCGGGATCTAGAAAGTATTCAGGCAACACACGATTGAGTACCAACGCGCCGAGTGAGTAATGACGGCGCCGGAGTTCGTCGCAGAACAATTCTGCTTCCCGCAACGGCGCGCTCTCCAAGGTACTCACAACCACAAACGTGGTGCGTCGGTCGTGGAGCAGCGCTTCAACAGCACGGGCACGCATCACAAATCCGTCGTACATCGACTGGAAATTCAAGAAGAACTCAGCAATCTCTTCGAGAAACTTGCTGCCCAGTAGACGGTCTGCCACTTGGTAGAACGGTTTGCTCGCAACATTCAACATCCGTGCGCCTCGGCCACCCCCGACCCGATACGGCAACGTCAGCCAGCGCAGAAGCCGTCCACCGAAGAAATCAGCCATTCGTTGCGGTGCGTCGAGAAAGTCGACAGCATTGCGTGTCGGTGGCGTATCGACCACGATGAGGTCGTAGCGCCCGGATGCATGCATCTCGAAGAGTCGTTCCATCGCAATGTAGTCATGGCTCTGCACAAAACGGGCTGTGAGGTTGTGATAGAGGCGATTGTGCAAGATGCGAAACGCGGCCGCTTCGTCGGGAGCGTGGCGCAACACCAACGCATCCCAACTTTGTTTCGTGTCGAGCATCGCCGCCCACAACACCCCGCCGAGTCGCACGCCGTTCGCCGCCAATACCTCGACCGACACTCGCGACTCGCGGTTCCCTAACGCTTCGATCCCCAGTGCAGTCGCTAAGCGCCGTGCAGGATCAACGGTGAGCACCAACACGTTCGCACCCTCGCGCCGCGCCGCGCCCAGAGCAATCGATGCCGCGACTGACGTCTTGCCGACGCCGCCCGAACCGCAGCACACAACAATCTCCTTCGCGCTCAACAGTTCGTCGAGCGTGGTTTGGGAGACGCCGGCGCGAGCGGATCTGGTCGTGGCCATTACAAGAGCTCTTCTGCGATCGCAGTAGCGATCACATTGGTCATTCGGAGTCCGTGCAGCGAGCCGAACTGATACGGAACGAACAACATCGGTACATCAACGTGCGACCGCAAGACATCGAGGTGTTCGGCACGAGATCGGCGCAAGTCGACAGCGAGGCGAGCACCATCGAACACCTTCGAAACGTGCTCACCGTATCGACGTATCAACTCGGCTTGTACGTTCGGCCCACGCAGCCCATTGAACACTGCCTCATCGCTGTGAGTGAACAACTCCGGGAGCACGCGATTTACCACCACCGCTCCAAGCGCGACCCTCGTCTCGTTGCGGACGCGATCTACCAATTCAATCGTTTCGGCGACCGGCATTTCTTCGGGAGTGGTCACAATGTTGACCGAAGTCAGCGCCGGATCTTCGAGGATTTCGATCATCCATTCGGTTTGATGACGCAGCGGTCCGACATCCGCGAGGTCGCGAATCGTGTTCGGCGCACTGAGATGCGCTATCACATGGCCGCTCGCGACGGCGTCGACGATGACGATGTCGTGTTCAGCCCGACCCGCGATGGCCTCGCGTACCTCCCACACGATCTTGCCGATCGTCAGAATTTCCTTCACACCCGGCGCCGCTGTCGCAACGAAATCAAACATGCGAGCCAACGGTGCGATCCGACCAACGACCGGGATGCGCAAGTTGAGTTTCAGGTACTCGCGCAGCGACTGTTCGGTGTCCATCGCCAGCGCCTGCACGCCACGTTGCAGCGTGACTGCTTCGAAACCGACTGGTCCGTGTTCGAAGAGGTTCGCGACGGTCTGTTTCGCATCGACATCGACGAGGAGCACACGTTTGCCATAGTGCGCGGCGAAACTCGCGACCGCGGCCGCGATCGTGCTTTTGCCCGTGCCGCCTTTTCCTGTGAAAAACAGCAGTCGTTGATCGAGCCACGCGGGCGTCGAGCCC
>JBBRPC010000168.1:0-8440 GCA_038228615.1 Acidimicrobiia bacterium
CAGCGG
Organism: Acidimicrobiia bacterium; assembly: GCA_038228615.1. Classification (GTDB taxonomy): domain Bacteria; phylum Actinomycetota; class Acidimicrobiia; order IMCC26256; family PALSA-610; genus F1-120-MAGs023. The sequence goes on from JBBRPC010000168.1 coordinate 7, forward strand.
ACCTCGTGTACAGCCGATATGCACTCCACCATTTGGCGGACTTCTGGAAGGCCATCGCCCTCTCGCGAATCGCTGTGATCCTCAAGCCCGGCGGCATACTTCGACTGTGGGATGTCGTCTATAGCTTCGATCCCACCGAGGCTCCAACCACACTCGAACGATGGTTCAGCAACGGGGCTGGAACCTCAATCGATGACGAGTGGGTGCGCGCCGAGCTAGAGGAGCATGTGCGCGACGAGCAGAGCACGTTCACCTGGCTCCTTGAACCGATGATCGAGAGGGCAGGTTTCATCATCGAAGAATGCCACTACAGCGACGACCAGTTGTTCGCCGAGTACCTCTGCCGACTCGCGTAGCTCGTCAAGCAATAGCTATGGCGTGGGTTTGTCGGCGCGGTGGCACGTCACGACGGGATTGAGTGCGAGCACTGGATTCGATGTCCGTCCCATTTCGTCGCAGGCAATGTCGCCGGCGGGTCCCTTCACGACGATTCGTGAGATTTGGCCATGTCGATCGTCGGGCCAGACGATCGCGCGAGAAGCACTGTCGACGTTGAGCGTTTCGTTCGTACCATCAGTGAGGAAAAACGTCGCCCGGTCGTAACCAGGTGCGGCGAAGAGCAGGGTCGGAGCTGGGCGAACCAATCGGCGCAGGTTGTTGCTGTGCTCAAGAATCCCGACCTGATCGCTGCGCGACTGCGCGTACAACGATTCACAATCGGTAGTCCGTCCGTTGTGCATCGGATTGCTCACCGACGAACGCTGGCCGACGTTGATGTGAGGTGCACGCAAGTCGTAGCAACGCCAACCCGTTGTGGTCACGGCCCACCATGCGTTCCATCGTGGAGACTGAGCCGCATCGGCCGCGAGGGGCTTCCAGCCATCTATGACCTTGCCGACGCCTCGAGACTTCGCGATCATCGAATCGGTGACATCCCACGTGGTCGCCGGCGCTGGAGTTTCCACACGCACCGGGGTTCCAAAATCAGAGAAGTCGAACGTTTCCGTAAAATGTGCTGTTGGATCGTGACGCTGAATCGACATCCCGATACGGCGCGCACGACCATCGCGGTCGACAAACGCGGTGAACAAGTACTCGGTACTCACAACCTTGCACGACCGATCAAACACCTTGACTGTTCGGCGGGTATCCCACCTCGTGGTCGACACACCCGAAAGTGTGCGCGACCCATTTGTATACGGCAGCGTCCCGAGCGACCGCAATTGCTCGACAGTGTGTACCGGCGTGAGATACCCCAACTCCGCGAACGCAGCAGCGCTGAGCTTTCGCACGCCATTCGACGCGCAGTCGGTCGCAGCACTGACGCGATTGACATCGGTCCTCAACCATTTCACGCTGGTCGGCGCAAGCGAACCCACATCGTCGGTCCAGACCGCTTGATACGAACCGCCCGCATTCCACATGAACGCGTTCGTGGTCGGACGATTCGATGAAGTCCCAGCGCCGATATAGCCCCGGTTCTGCGAGAAATCGACCGCGCCACGCAGCAACGATGCAGAATTTGGGCTGCCGGGTCCGGCAACGGTCATCGCGAACTTGGCCGTTCCTCCGTTTGCGAAAGGATCCGACGCCGAGTCGTCGCGCGCAACGATCGACACGACACCACCAACAATCGCGACAGACAACGCAACAAGCAAAGGTAAACGCCATGTTCGTGTGCGTCGACGCCCCAATTCGCTCACCATGCTCATTGTACGCAGTGCTACATCGGCCCGCGACGAGATCGTGCCACGACGGATCGCGATGCGCCTGCCGGCTCCGCGAACGCCTAGCCCAGTTAACGACGCTCGCTGACAGCGCGTCGCTTGAATCGCCGGACTACTACTGAGAGCATCGCGCAGTACAGGGTGAGCGCGGCTCCGAGCACCACGATGAGTGGGAAGACCAAGACCCACAGCCCGTCATTGTCCCCACGCGGTGTGGTGAAGGGCGCGGCAACGAGTTGAAGCGCCACGAGCCCGGCACCGATCCACTTCCACTGCCGCGAGAACACCATGGTCAGCGGCAACGCGGCCGCGAACATTAACGGTACGTACCAACGCCATCCCACGTGGTGCGACAAGTGGTTGTAGTCGTACCTCGGCTCCATCGCCTGAGTCGGCCACCAGATCGCGATGCCGACGACAGCGCTCACAAGGAATGTCCACACCCCTTGAACGGATACTCCGCGTCGTTGCGGTTCAGTGATGGGTGGCAGGGACGATCGCCAACCGCCAGCTGCGTGATCGTCGTTCATCGTGACAGGCCCCCGCGATTCCGAGTACGACAGATCGAGCAGTTGACGAGACGCTATCTGGATTCGCCGCGTGGCATTGGTGCGCATCGCGAACTATCGGCGCCCTGCAGAAAATTGCGCGCCGTCTCATACGGTGACAGTGCAGACTGGCCGCGATGACTCATCGAATGCACGACGAAGAGGTCGAGGTGAACGATGCGCTCGTGGGCGCGCTCCTTGCCTCGCAAATGCCAGAACTCGCCAATCTCCCACTCACCGTCGTTGAGCCGTGGGGTACCGACAATGCGATTTGGCGCGTTGGCAATGACCTCGTCGTGCGTCTACCGCGCATTCACTGGGCCGTAGGACAAATCGAGTCCGACGCATTCTGGCTACCTCGATTGGCGTCGTTTCTATCAGTGGAGGTCCCAGAACCGGTCGCCATTGGAGTGCCTGGCCATGGCTACCCGTACCCGTGGGCGATACACCGTTGGATCGAAGGTAACGGCGCGTCGCTTGACCGAATCGACGACCCGATCAGGTTCGCGGCCGACCTTGCCAAGGTCGTCGCCGATCTCCAAGTGGTGCCCGCGCACGCTGCACCAGTCGCCCGGAATCGGGCAAGGTCACTCATCGATTACGACCAGGAGACCCGAGGAGCGATCGAGCGAGCAAGTCACCTGATCGACGCACCAGCTGCGATAGCTGTGTGGGAGGAAGCGTTGATAGCGGATCGACACGAAGGTGAGCCCGTATGGGTGCACGGCGACCTCGAAGGCAATTGCCTCGTGCGCGGTGGCCGGTTGTGTGGCATCGTCGACTGGGGCTCCGCGTGCGCTGGCGATCCCGCAGTTGACGTGCAGGTCGTATGGTCGCCGTTGTTCACCGACGACTCTCGCGGCGCGTTCATCGATGCGCTCAAGATCGGCACGGCAACCTTGGCCCGCAGTCGCGGCGCAGCAATCAACCAGGCGTGCGCCGCGCTCCCGTATTACCTGCACACCTACCCTCTCATGGTGCAACGATCGTGGCACAAGCTGGCCGCGCTCGGCGTACACCCGCTCGACCATGCCTCGTAGCCAGCTCGATTCGCTCGCGATGGTGTTACCCGCTCAGGCCTGAACTACGCAGCTCCGGCGCTGAAGCTCCGAATCGCCCTTGCAAGTTCGCTCGGTTGGTCGAGTGGAATCAGCGTGTAGCTGTCGTCGATTTCGACGTACTGAGAGTGCGGAAGCAGGGCAGCGAGGCGACGTCCGTGTTCGGGCGGCATAACGCGATCTTCGCTCGCCCACACGATGAGTGCAGGTTTGTCGAATGCCGAAAGTGCCTCAACGAGTTCGACGAGCAGCCGCTTGTTGGACGCGATCGCCCGCAACGCGCGGGTGGTGTCGCGACGAATGTCTTGTTGGGTCAGGATCGGCCTGATCCAGCGTTTGGTGTATTCGTCGCCTCGTTTCGTGAGCCAGCCGAACGCGATCGGGAGACGGCGTAACGGTTTGATGCGCATTTGCTGCATGAACATGCCGAATGCGCGAGGTGCGAGTTTTCCTGTAAATACAATGGTTTTTCCAGTCAGCCCTGGTGGAAAATTGTCGTAGGCGTCACACGACACGAGCACGATCTTGGCAATACGGGCAGCGTTGTGCGCGGCGAGAATCTGCACGATCGCGCCACCAGTATCAACACCCACAATCGTCACGTCGTTGAGGTCGAGGCGATCAAGAAATTCCGATACCAGTGCCGCGATGCCGGGCAGCGACAAATCAGTCTCAGGCCGAACAGCATGCGTATGCGCACCGAGCGGCAACGTCGGGACAAGGCAACGATGATCGATAGCAAGGTCGCTCACAACGTCGCCCCACAGCGTCGCGTCCATCACCAGGCCGTGGAGCAGCACAACGACAGGTCCCGCCCCGCCAGCATCCTGATATTCGATGATCCCCGAAGAGAGTTCGATCTGCATCATTGCCTCGCGTCCCGTGTCGGCGCTCCCAAAAGACTTCTCATGTGTCGACATATCGTTTATAATACGTTCGTACGTACTTATTGGCAAATGGTTGCTTCGTTCATGTGCCAGAGGTACCAGAACCCCAGGAGACCGCGCATGGACCGCCGCCGCGAACGAGGCGAGATCACGCGAAAAACTGTTGCCCGACAAGCCGCGGCTATCGCGTCGGTCACCGGCTTGTCCTCGATGACCCTTGCGACCGTCGCCGAAGCACTTGGCATCTCCAAAAGCAGCGTTCAGGCCGCCTACCCAACGAAACAAGACTTGCAGCTTGGCGCGATCGCGCAAGCAACAGAAATCTTCGTTGCACAGGTCATCACCCCATCGTTCGAACAACCCGAAGGACTCCCGAGGCTTCGGGCTTTGACCGACGCCTGGCTCGACTACATCGCGCAGCGGGTGTTCCCAGGCGGCTGCTTTATGGTCTCCAATCTCAACGACTTCGATAGTCGCCCCGGCGAAGTCCGCGACGCGTTAGCGCGAGGACGCAAAGGATGGCTCGCGCTCCTCGCGCGCCAAGTCGTCGTCGCGCAAACGGCAGGCGAAGTCGCCGCGCATCCAACCGCGTCGATGCGCGCGTTCGAAATCGACGCGCTGCTCGCAGCGGCAAACCTCGCACATAACCTCACCGACGACAACACACCGATCGAAACCACCCGCGAACTCATCGCGCTCCGCCTCGACGACGTCGCACGCTGAACATCGATCGCGACTCACCGCGTGGCGCACTTCCTGTTGTGAGCATCATGTTCGTCCGATCAGAGTCTGAAAACGTCTGGGTTCCACGGCCATACTGGAGCCAATGTTCGTGAACTGTAAACGGCCAGGCCGCAGCGCGACCATTCTCGTAGCACGACAGCGATGCGCGGGTCAGAGTCCTTCGAGGCGATATACCTGCGCGTTGCGTTTGTCCATGGAGCGGGCGTGTCGCACGAGTACGCGTTCATGCGCGCTTCGACCGACAGTGTCACCGTCGTTCAGGACAGGACGCCGGTCGATCAAGTTTCTCGCAAGGTCCCACGTCCACTCACGCAACTCATGCGGCTCGCGAAGCGACGGGGCAATCTCAAGCTCCTGAATGCCGAACGCGCTCAGCCCCATAGGTCACGAGCGAATTGCGACCGGCCACAGTACGAACCGGCACCGCAATCCACAATTCAACCGGAAGGCCGTCCGCCGCATGGCGCCTCGCGAAGTATTCGAAGACGTCGGCTTGGACGAGGTGACCTGCAGCACCCCAATACACGCCGAGCGCCGACGTCGCGTGTGACACGGCCACGAGGACGCGGGTCAGTTGCATGTGGGCGTCGGCGATGGAACGACCACCCTTGACACGCGCGACAACGTGCGCCTGGGAGTGGGAAATGCCAACTCGTTCGCCGTTCCAAAGACACGACTTCGCGACCGGACGTTCCAACTCACCCATCGGAACCGGCGCAGGCACTAGCGCGACATAACCCACTGGATCGCCGATTCGGAACTCAAAGACGCTGTACGTGCCGTCTCGAACCACAATCTCATCCGGAGGCTCGAAGTCCGGCCACACCACAGCCCAAGACTGGCGAAACGACTCGACGCTCAAGGCACAGAGTTCCTCCAGCAGCACCATCGCAACAACCTGCGAGTCGGGCACGGCACCTCTCGATGAGTCCATTCCTCGTCGACTCCCGAACAGCACCATGCGACAAGTCTCGCAGAAGTCTTGACTCGGAACGTCGCGAACGAAAAATGGCTATTCCTCGTGCATCGTGTACTCCACCGGGAACCGCTCGCAGCACAATCCTCAGTTTTCGAGAATCCTGTTCGATGTGTATGTGGGCTGCACATCAAGGAGGCTCGCGTGACGACACGCAAAGGTAACGAACGAGGATTCACACTGGTGGAGCTCCTCGTCGTCATATCGGTTCTCGGTGTTCTGGCAGGCATCGTTGTATTTTCGGTCGGCGGCATCAGCGATCGGGGCCAGGCGTCCGCATGCGCAGAAGACTCGCGTACTATCCGCACGGCTGAGGAATCTCAGTTCGCCAAGTCTGCGACCTACGTCGATGTGCCGACGCTCGTGACCAATGGCTTCCTTTCGTCTGCGTCGACGTTGCACTCAGTCACCGTCAGCGGCGGTACATATTCGATTACAGACCTCGGTTCTTGCGCCGGTGGCGGTGGTGCGCCCGCGGTCCTACCAGTTGCCGGTGCGACTGAATGGCTCGACGCGACCGATGCGTCAAGCGTGACGCTGAGCGGCGGAAGCCCCCAGTACGTGACCGGCTGGACCGATAAGTCGGGCGCTGGAAATACGCTGACGAACGGCACAAGTTCACAAACGATCACGTACGCGGCAAGTGGCATCAACGGGCACGCAGCCGTCGTGACAACTGGCAGTGCAATGCTTTCAAACAACGCGAGTTTCGGACAACAAACGACCGTGTTCGTTGTCGCCAAGATGACGGGCGCAGCAAACCGTCGGATCCTCAGTGGCCTGACGAACAACTGGCTCCTCGGTTGGTGGAACGGCTACGAGAACCAGGCGTATTTCGGAGGTTGGCTCTATCAGCCCTCAAACGCTGCCACCACGAACCCCATCATGTACTCAGTAACGACGGGGAACTCGCAAGCAACGGCTTGGCGCAACGGCACACAGATCGCGTCGTCAGCTGGAGGCTTCACCAGTCCTGCGGGTCTGCAAGTCGGCGGCGGCTACTTCGGCAGCGAGTTCGCCGCAGCAGACATCGGCGAGGTCGTCATCTATAGCAGCATCCTCAGCACACAGCAGCGCCAGTCGGTCGAGTCATACCTGACGAGCAAATGGGGCATCACCCCAGGCAGCTGATTGCGCTCACGAACACAACCACCGAACTCAACCACCATTGGACGAATTGGCAGCTACCTCGAGATACCGCGCAATGAGCGGGTGGGGAACCTCCCGCGTCGACGACGTCTGCGGAACGAACAGGGTGAGGTAGAAGAATGGGTGGTCGTGCAGGCGCATGATCCGAGTCGAACCGTCCATTTGATCGATCCCGGCGACCACCAAGCCTGATTCCCGGAGCACCGGAACGTACGACTCATTCAGGCCGAACCGGCAGTAGTACCGCTCTACTGCCTCGTCATGCGAGTAGATCTCGCGCGTCAATTCATCGGTCATCTGAACGCTCATTGTTTGGCCGACGAGTGAACACAGCAACTCGTCGATAAGCAGCGGGGCGTCGGCAGGCTGAGCGTCATACTCGGAGTGGTGCGCAGTTTCGATACCCACAACGTTGCGGGAGAACTCGATCACGCCATGTTGGAATCCAGCACACGTTCCCAAAAACGGTACGGACGCCTCCCGCGCGTAGCGAATCCCCGCAAGTGCGCCATCCATACTCAGATACGGACTTCCGGGTGCACACCACACGCCGTCGACGTGATCCAGTTGTTTCGCAACTTCAAGCTCGAGCGAAGGCGTGGAGAACCACTCAACGTCGACACGGGTTCCGAGCGCGCCCGCAGCGTGTTGCAACGCTGTTGCAATCGAATCTTGGGCAGCGAAACCGGGATTACGGTCGCCGATGATCCCGATCAGCACCATGGCTGTTGCTCCGCGTTGTTTTCATCCACGGAATTGTGAAAGTACCACAGCACACATCGCCGTCTGGCGCGTCGAAGGCGCGATCGGCCAAGCTGTATGGATGGACACTCGCCCCATCGGCTCCCTCAACGTTTCTGTCGTCGGCTTAGGTTGCAACAATTTCGGCGGCCGCATTGATGCGGCCGCGACCAACGCCGTCGTGAGCGCCGCGCTCGACGCAGGAATCACGTTCTTCGACACCGCGGACATCTACGGAGCCACGTTGTCCGAGGAGTTTCTCGGCCGCGCACTCGGAACGCGGCGAAACGAAGCGATCGTCGCAACGAAATTCGGTGTTCCGATCGACGACGACCGCAAAGGCGGCGGGAGCGCAACCTACGTACGCAAGGCTGCAGAAGACAGCTTGCGGCGTCTCGGCACCGACCACATCGACCTGTACCAACTCCATTTCCCCGACGACAAGACGCCCATCGATGAGACGCTCGGCGCACTCGATGAGCTTGTGCGATCCGGCAAGGTTCGTGAAATCGGGTGCAGCAACTTCTCGCCCGAAATGCTCGACGAAGCAACAGCGACAAGTCATGAGCGCAGCGTCGCACGCTTCGTCAGCGTCCAAAATGAA
>JBBRPC010000169.1:0-8436 GCA_038228615.1 Acidimicrobiia bacterium
CACGGCCATCATTGAGGAGCAACGGCCCGTCGAACTCCGCCACCTCTACGCCGTCGGCGACCGCACCGCTGAACAACTCCATCTACTCCCGACCTTTGTGGGCGACGATGGGGGAGTGCCGCGCCCCAATCCCGAGGGCGCAAGGCTCGATCGCAAGGCGGCGGGAACTCGTGGCGCCCGGCCACGCGGCTCGAAGCTGCATGCGCCTCGACGGGGCGAACTCGTCGAACGCCTTGATGAGGAAGAGCTTCTTCCCGTGATCTATTTCATCTTCAGTCGCGCCGCGTGCGACGACGCGGTCCGACAATGCCTTCGCGATGGGCTGCGGCTGACCAAATCGCACGAACGCCGCGAACTACGGCGCATCGCTGAAGAACATGTCGAGGCGCTGACCGACGACGACCTCGACGTTCTCGGCTACGACGAATGGCTCGCGGGATTTGAACATGGCATCGCGGCGCATCATGCAGGTCTCGTACCACCGATGAAAGAAGCCGTCGAGCACGCGTTCGCGGCAGGACTTGTGAAAGTCGTGTTCGCCACGGAAACCCTCTCGCTTGGCATCAATATGCCGGCGCGCTCAGTCGTGATCGAGAAGCTCTCGAAGTTCACAGGAGAACATCACGAAAACTTGACTCCTGGCGAGTACACGCAACTCGCGGGTAGGGCAGGGCGACGCGGACTCGACGAACTTGGATACGCGATCGTCTGCTGGAATCCGTTCGTTCCGTTCGAACAAGTCGCAAGCCTCGCGTCGAAACGGACCTACGCCCTTCGCTCGTCATTTCGTCCGACGTACAACATGGCCGTCAACCTCGTCCCTCGTTGTTCACCCGCGGCAGCTCGTCACCTCTTGAACCTCTCGTTTGCGCAGTACCACGCCGACCGTGACGTGGTGTCGCTCGAACGCCAGCTCCAACGGGCCACGGATGCGCTGACGCGCCAGGTCGCGCTGGTCGAAGCTGGGCCCGGCGACCTCGACGAATACCAACGGTTAGCAAACCAGCTCGACACTGCGAAACGCAACGCGGTCGCGCATCGCAGCGGTCGTCTCGAATCGTTGCGGCCTGGTGATGTCGTCAATGTCCCGAGCGCCGGACCAGTGGTCGTACTGAAACAAGACCGCGGCAGGAGCCCCGCGAGAATCGTCGCAGTGACCGAGCAGTCCAAAGTGCTGCGTCTCAATGCAGACGACTTTCGAAGCGCGCCGCATCGCCTCGCGACTGTTGAGCTGCCTCGCCCCTTCGATCCTCGAAATGCCAAATTCCTGTCGACCGTCGCCGACAGGTTGCGGCTGGTCGATCTTGAAGGCGACGCCGCGGAACATGACCGCGACCTCCAATCGCTCGTCGCGGCCGAAGCCGCAATACACGCCCATCCTGCAACGACGGATCCCAGTCTCAAGACACGTCTGCGCGCCGCGAACACGATCGATCGACTCACCCGCGACGTTGCCCGACTCGAGCGTCGCGTCGCAGGGCGCAGCGAAACCCTCGCGAGCAACTTCGATCGGGTCCTCGGACTACTCGAAGCTTGGGGTTACGTGAGCGACTGGACGCTCACAGATTCCGGACGCATGTTGGCGCGTCTGTATACCGAGGGCGATTTGCTCTTGGCCGAGGCGGCCCGAGAAGGACTCCTCGACAATTTGAGTGCGAGCGAACTCGCGGCGATGGTTTCGTGTGTCACGTTCGAGCGCCGGGGTCCAGATAGCGAGTTTGTGATGCCGCCTCGACGTTGGCCTTCGAAACGGGTGGGGGAGCGTGCCAAACGGCTCGATCGCATTTGGCGGTCGCTCGTGTTGGCCGAACGTGACGCTCGCTTGAACGAATCGCGCCAGCCTGATCCAGGGTTCACTGCCGCGATCGCTGGTTGGGTCGATGGCGTCGACCTCTCGAAGTTGCTCGAGGAGCACGACATGACTGGCGGCGACTTTGTCCGCACCGTCAAACAAATTGTGGATCTCCTCCGCCAGGTCGCCCAGGTTGCGCCGAACCCGGAGACGGTTGCCACGGCGCGAGCCGCGGCCGACCAATGCATGCGCGGCGTCGTGTTGGCGTCGAGTTACGTGTCGGGCGTCTAGGACCACTTGTGTCGGTGCGTCCTGGCATTGCGTGGGGGGAGGAATGGCTCGATGCACCCGACTGCGAGGTCGACGGATCCGACGCTGATCTTCGAGAAGCGGTCGTTGGTCGTCCCGGCCTCGTCGTGCGATTCCGGCCTACCGGCGACAGCGATCTTGCACGAAGCATTGGCCTACCTACTGCTGTGCCATCGGGAAGTCCTGCGGGTGCACCAATCGGAATCGCGGTTCCGATGGATCTGCTCGAACTGAGCGATGGCCGCTGTGCACTGAACATCGCGATCCTTGGCACACCTCCTGCGCGGCAACGGTCGTGGACCCGCAATGTCGATCTCGGCGCCTCCCATGGCATCGCCACCGGGGCTGTGGTGGCGACTGGCCAATTTCTCGATGGGCTCGACATCGTCCCGAAAGGTCACCCAGGCGACGGGCGCGCCGAGCTGTGCATTTATCGCCTCGCCCGGCGCCAACGCAGCTCCATGCGCCAGCGACTCACATCCGGTACCCACGTCCCGCACCCAGGAATCGAGACCACGTCGGTGCGATCTGTGACATTCGAGCCGCCGCGTCCGGTTCCAATCGTCATCGATGGGGCAGACGGTGGGCGAGTGGGGACCATCAGGTTGCAGGTAGTGCCAGGCGCGTACCGTCTGCTCCTGTGAGACGCAAGGACATACACCCATCTGGCGGAAGTCACCGGTACGATCGCCGTTCCATGTTGTACGCCGTCGAGCAATTCAGCGCCGAGGAACAGGACATCCTGCGGCCCTATTTCACGAATCTCGACCGGCCGGTCTTCGCGCTCGTCAATTTGCCTGAGGTCGTGAAGGGCGCGCTGTTCGCGCGCTATTCCCGCAGCGACAAGAGCTTGCGCCGCTTGTTTCTCGACGAGTTCGTCGGCGATCTCGATGTGTCTGGCGATTTGAGTTTCGACGCGAGCGTCGGGCTTTCACGCGCCGAGCAGCTGTACGACCGAGTGTTCTTGGAATACGGCGACGACTCGGTCGCACAACTCGGTGGCGTACATCTTGCGTGCGAGCAGGCATCGAACTTGCTCACGAAGATCCTCGAGTGGGGACGGCTGATGTCGTACCTCGAACAATCCACTCGCTACATCCCATACGACACCACCTTGAGTGGGCGTTTCCGTTACTACAGACCACCGGTGTTGCTCGCGTCCAGTCTCGGCGCGCGCTATGTGGGCACGATGGATTCGCTCTTCGACACGTACAAAGCGATGCTGCCAACATTGCTCGACTGGGCCCGCGAGAAATATCCCAAATCCCCAAGCGATTCCGACTTCGTCTACAAACAAACGATCAAGGCAAAGGCATGCGACGCGGTGCGCGGGATCCTGCCCGCCGCAACGACATCGAACGTCGGTATCTACGCGAGCGGTCAAGCCTTCGAGGCAATGGTGCTGCGCATGCGCGCACATCCACTTCCGGAAGCACGTGCCTACGCCGATCTTGTGTTGGAGGAACTGCGCAAGGTTGTACCGTCATTCTTATCGCGAGTCGATCGCCCCGAGCGCGGGGGAGCGTGGATCAACTATCTCGCGGCGACACGTGACGCAACAGCAGCACTTGCCGATCGCATCTTCGCCGACACGGCATCTGTGCCGGTCGATGAGGTGACGCTGCTCGACTTCGACCCAGATGGCGAAGACAAAGTCCTCGCAGCGATTTGCTATCCGCATACGCACCTCGGCGAGACGCAGGTGCTCGATCGGGTACGCAGCCTCAGCACCGACGACCGCATCGCCCTGGTCGCGGCATACGTCGGCGAACGCGAAAATCGGCGCCACAAGCCAGGTCGCGCCTTCGAACGCACGAGTTATCGCTTCGATATCCTCGGCGACTACGGAGCATTTCGCGATCTGCAGCGTCATCGGATGCTCACGATCGAATGGCAGTCGCTGACACCACAGCATGGATACGAAGTGCCGCCTGCCGTCGCCGAAGCTGGCGCAGGGCGCGCGTTCGAGGAGGCGATGAGTCGGTCAGCGTCGTTCTATGACGATCTCGCACCGAACTTCCCGCACGAAGCCTCGTATGCAGTGTCGCTTGCGTATCGCATGCGCTACGTGATGCACATGAACGCTCGTGAGGCGATGCATCTCATCGAACTTCGCAGCTCCCCGCAAGGTCACGCAACGTATCGGCGAGTCGCACAGGCAATGCACACGCTGATCGGTCAAGTTCATCCGGCCATCGCTGCAGCGATGCGTTATGTCGACCATGGTGAATATGAACTAGAGCGGCTTGGTTCAGAACGCGCAGCAGAAGCGCGTCGTCTTCGCGTGCAATAGCGCAGTGGCTCGATGAGGAGTCGTATTGTCCAACATTTATAGGTTTTTTTTGAAGAAATACGCGCGCTTGTGACCGGCCGCGACGCGCGTCGTGGCCGGACACAACTACCGCACTCCGCGGTCCTCCAACTTGACATTGGGTATGTTTTTTTGGCTCACTGTGTGTGCCCCACCACCGGTACCCAGCCACCGGTGTTGTGATGCGGAGGAGGGGCACGCACGGAATGCGTTGGTCCAGGAATTCCTAGTAGAAAAACGCTGCGCTGTACTGCCCGCGCCGGGTTGGCCTCCCAGCGGCCCCAACGGTTTCCTGGACCGCGCACTTTCCGCTTCCGGTCAGTCACCGACCGACCGGAAAAGGCTTGGTCCCACGTTTGGTGTTCCTCGCCCTATACTCCCGCGCCGCGTGCACCCCGCAACGTGGGCTGAGTCTGCGACGCACCCCGATGCACCCCCATGTGTGCCGACTTTTGATGGCTACCTACCGAAACCATGAGCGAAGACGATGAGCCAAGACGATGAGTGACGACGATTTTGAAGACGAGCCGGACATCGATGAGGATTTCGAGGTCGAACTCGACGAAGACACGCTCGAAGAAGACGCCGACCTCGATGAGGTCCTCGTCGTCGATGAGGTCCTGGTCGCTGGCGTCACCGATGATGTCGCGGTTGGAGACGACGATGACGACGACGATGCCGTCGACGCGGTCAAGGAAGACGACGACGAGGTCATCGACCTCGACGAAGAACTCCACCCCGATGATGTCGAAGAAGCACTCGATGTCGTACTTCGTGAGCGCACGGCGAAGGCTGGCCTCGAAGACGACGAAGAGGATGAGCCAGAAGACCGCGCCGAAGCCGGCAACAAGATCGTTCCTCGCCGGCCAGGCGAATTCGTATGTTCGAGCTGTTTTCTCGTCCTCCCGCGCCACATGCTCGCCGACGATACAAACCAGTTATGTTCGGACTGCGTCTGACCAGCACCACAACCTCGGAGCACGAGCGCGCCAGTAGCGAGCGCCGTCAGCCGCGCCGCAGGCAGCGGTGGCTACGGCGCGGTGCAGCTGCACTGACAGGTCTGCTGCTCGCAGCAAGCCGTCCCGGCCTCGACTGGGGAGCGCTCGCGTTCGTCGGCCTCGTCCCGCTGCTGTTGGCCGTACGCGGCCAACGTGTGCGGACAGCCACGTCGCTCGGTTTCATCGCCGGGTGCTGTTACTACGCCAGCGTCGTGTCGTGGTCGCGATATTTCGGAACTGTCGCGATCGTGCCCTTTGCGGTGGTTCTCGGTTCGTATTGGGCTGGCGCGTGTGCAGCGATCGCTGCCATTCCGGCGCGCCGCTCGTGGCAGATCGCTGGCGTCCCGGCGGCATGGGTGGCGTTCGAGGGACTCGTCTCCCGATGGCCATTCGGCGGGTTTTCCTGGGGCGAACTCGGCTACGCAATGCACAACATCGCCCCAATGCGAAGCCTGGCCGCGGCCGGTGGGATCCCACTCGTTTCGTTCGTCGTAGTGCTCGTGAACGTCATGATCGCAAGCGCGCTGCGTGGCGACCGATCCGCGCGGCTACGGCTCGCTTGCGGTGCAGTGGCGCTGATCGTCGCGGTCGCAATGTGGTTCGTTGCATGGCCACGCATGCACGCAACAGGCCAACTTCGGGTTGCGATGCTGCAAGGAAACGACATCAACCGCGACCTCACCGACGCCGAGATCGCATCGTTCACCTTGCCGCGTCAACATTTCACGCTGGCCGACTCGTTGCGCGGGCGCTACGACCTCATTGTGTTCCCCGAGTCGGCATTCCATCCTCAGTACATCAACGATCCGCTGATCACCTCGCGCCTGATCGAATACGCCCACCGTTTTCATGCTGCGGTCCTCGCGAATGGGATCGCCGACGCCAGCGACAACCGGGTATTGAACCGCGATGTGCTCTACGACCGAAATGGCACGCTGCAGGGAACGTACGAAAAGCGACATCTCGTGCCCTTCGGCGAATGGGTGCCATGGCGGTCGACCCTGCAGCGCTATATCCACGCGCTCGATCGGATTCCGCGTGATTTCCAACCTGGAACCCAGTCAGGTGTGTTTACGGTCGATGGACATCGCATTGCGACGCTGATTTGCTTTGAGTCGGCGTTCGCGCCGTTGGCCCGTGCCGGCGCCAACGCTGGCGCGCAACTCCTGGTGGTGAGCACGAACAACCGTTCATACCGACGGTCGGCGAATTCGGCGCAACATATTGCCCTCGGCCAGATGCGTGCCGCTGAGACAGGACGCGAAGTACTTCATGCGTCGGTGTCGGGTGCGACCGCAGTGATCGACGATCGCGGTGCGGTTCGGTACCGCACCCAAATGTTCCACAATGAAGCTGTGACCACAGAGGCGATCACCCGCTCCGGGTCGACCCTCTATATGCGAACGGGAGACTGGGCGCTATGGGCGAGTTGTGGTTGCACACTGCTCGCGTTCGCAGCGTCGCTACGACGCAAGTTGCGGGCCCGAGCGCCTTCTACACTTGCTGCAGTTATGTCGAGCGCGCCCTCAACAGCACAGCCCAACGATGAGTAGTCCGATGGCCGAATCGTCATCCACGCCTCAACCCGGATTGGCCCAACCCCGACTGGCCCAACCCCGACTGGCCCGAGCGCCGCTTCCGCTCCCCATTGAGCTTGGCATTTGCCTGCCACTGGGCGCGTTGGCGAACCTGTTCGACCCACAACCAGACGCTGCGACGAGCTGCATCGACCGTGGCCGCCACGAGCTTGCGATAGCTGCAGCGAAGTTGGGAAACGGGTTCGACCAGGCCAAAGGGACGGGACAACTCGCAATTGCGTTCGGAATTCCGTTATTGCGGCGTCGCATCGACGCCAAGATCGCAGAATCCAAGACCGGTGCATCTAAGACCGGTGCATCCAAGAACGGTGCATCCAAGAACGCGGGCACACCACAGGCACAGCAGAGCGAAGGGTGGCGCAATCCGCCGGCAACGGTGTCTGCGGCGGACCAGCCCGTAACACCGGATGCCACAATGCGCTCGCTGCGGCCAGCAAGTGCCCTATCGAGCGAACCGACTCCGCTTTCGGCGCTACCGATTCCCGGGTATGACACCCTCTCGGCGTCGCAAGTTGTGGAATGCCTCGGGGGGTTGAGCGCAGCGGAGCGAGATCGGGTTCGCGACTACGAAATCGCGCATCGCAGTCGCCGCACGATCCTGGGAAAGATCGACCAACTGCAATCGGCGAGTTGACGGGTGGAAGTCGCGGCACGCCGAGCAGTGCCGTTGGATCGCGCCATCATTGGCCAGCTTGCAGCTGCATTCCGAGATGAGCAGCGTCTCGGGCGCGGGGGAGGGCTGTGGGCCGAACGCGAGGCGCCAGCCCTCGACGACAGCATCGCGACAGCTGCGCACGACAACGACACGCGATGTTGGATCGTTGGGACCATCGACGACGTCGTCATCGCCTACGCATTGGTCGAAACCGAGGTAATCCGCGATGGTGCGCGTCTCGGGAGAATTGAAGAACTGTTCGTCGACGAACAAGCACGCACCGTCGGGGTCGGCGAAGCCATGATGGAAATGGCCATCGCATGGTGCAAAGACCATCGCTGCACCGGAATCGACGCGTATGCATTGCCGGGGGAGCGTCTCACCAAGAACTTCTTCGAAAGCAATGGGTTCGTAGCTCGTCTACTCACGATGCACCACCGGTTCGACCGTTCCTCGGAGTCCGCTGGCTAGATTTCGCCATATGACAGCTCTCGAATCAGATCGGCTCGCTCTCGATATCTCATGGAACATCGAGACGCTGCTGCCGCAGCCGGGTGAAGCAGGTGTCGAGGCCTTGCTCGACGAAGCCGCGATGCATGCCGAACGTTTGGCAGGTGCGCGCGGAACCGTCGCGGCCATGACCAGCGCCCAACTCGGCGATTTCATGCACGGTATGGCAGCGATCGGCGAAGCAGTCGGACGCGCTGGCAACTACGCACACCTTGCCTTTGCGACCGATACCGACACGCCCGAAAATGGCGCCAGACTTATGC
>JBBRPC010000170.1:0-8413 GCA_038228615.1 Acidimicrobiia bacterium
AGGTTGCGTAGGCAGTGGTGAGTCCCGGTCCACCGAAACAGACGTTGGTCACCATCGGATCGCCGAGAACGATTTGTTCGAGCAGCGTGCCATCGGGAGCGATCACCGACAGCGCGCCAGTGACCAACGTCGCGACGACAACATTGCCGTCGGCGTCGATACCGAGTGAATCGAGAAGTTGCATTCCTTCGAAGCCGTGCAAACATTCGCCACCGATACCCGGAAGCAACGACGCAGTGTCGATGATTCCTGGCGCCGTGACGTTCCACGCCTTGACGCGTCCGGTGTGTGTCTCGGCGACGTAGAGCCGGGTGCCATCTGGCGACAAGCCGATCCCATTCGGCGATTCGACCGGAAACAACACCTCGCGAATCGACGAGCCGTCGGCCGCTGCGTAGTACACGCCTCCGTTGAAATGCACACGACCCTGGTCACGACCATGATCTGTAAACCACATCCCACCGTCACGATCAAACACGATGTCGTTCGGTCCGATCAATGGATTGCCGTCGCATTCGCTATACAGAACTGTGACAACGCCAGTTGCGAGATCAACGCGTTCGATGCGGCCGCCAGAGTGGGAAGTGGGAAGCTCCGACGCCGGAATCCGCATGCCCAAGACTTCGTGAAAGTCCCAGCCTCCCGAATTGCAGACGTACACAGCGCCGTCTGGGCCTATCGCCAATCCGTTCGGGGAGCCGCCGTTCTCCGAGAGCTTCGACTTCGTACCGTCGGGTGCAATCTTTGTAACGCATCCGCCACCCAGCTCCGTCACCAGCAACGTGCCGTCGGGTAACCACACCGGACCTTCGGGAAAGAAGAGGTCGGTGGCGATATCTGAGGTTGTCGGCAACAGCGTTTCCATGCCATGCATGCCATCACAAGCTGGCACTGAGATGCAATGTGCGTGTAGACATCAGCCATGGTGAAAATCCGACTCGATCCCGCAGATGAATACATGCACGCACTGGAAAGCGCGAGCAACTTCAACGAAAGCATGTACTTCAACGGTTACGACCCCGAGCAACGCGTCGGAGGTTTCCTGCGGCTTGGCAACCGCGCAAACGAAGGCCACGCGGAGCTGACAACATGTTTGTATCTCCCCGATGGTCGGGTCGCGTTCGTGTACAAGCGTCCAGAGATCTCTCACAACGATGCGTTCGACGCTGGTGGGACACGGTTCGAAGTCATCGAACCGTTCGCTGAACTCCGCACCACCTACCGCGGCAAGATCTGCATTCTCGATGAACCGCTGCAAATGGCAAATCCCCGTGAGGCGTTCACCAATAACCCGTGGGAGGAATGCGAAGTCGATTGGACCCACACCGGCGTTTCGCCGATGTATGGGGGCGAACCTGTCAACGACGACGGCACTCCCCTATCTCAAGATCACTCCGGAGGGTTCGCCCGCGGTCACTACGAACAGCACATGCGTGTCAACGGCACGATCCGTGTCGGCGACGATGCGTGGGAACTCAACGGCTTCGGTCTTCGCGACCACTCGTGGGGCCCGAGGTTTTGGAGCGCACCGTGGCATTACCGCTGGCTCACGGCGAACTTCGATGCGCAACATGGGTTTGTTGTGTCGGTCATTACCAGCCGCGATGGCAGCAAACGCATGGGTGGGATGATCTTAAATAACGGCGAGTACGAACACATTCGCGAGGCGTCAGTTGTGACCGAGTGGGTCGGCGATGATCTCTATCACCAAGCCCTGACGGCGACCGCGACCACTGCACAGGGGACGTACAAGATCACCGGCAAAGTCATCAATCTGATTCCGTTGCGAAACCGGCGGACAACGCCCGATGGCGAACAATTGATGACGCGCATCAGCGAAGGCATGACCGAATGGACGTGTGATTTCGTCGACCATCCTGGCTACGGGCTTTCCGAGTATCTCGATCAGATCGTCGACGGCAAGCCAGTTGGCGTCGACGGATAGTCGCAAATCGACACGACGGATAGTCGCAAATCGACACGACGGATAGTCGCAAATCGACACGACGGGTAGTCGCAAATCGACACGACGGGTAGTCGCTTAGCGGCGGCCCGCGAGCCGAGCGAGTTCTAACGCCGTCGCCGCGGAAATGACGGTCCCGCCGGATCGTTCAGCGTGTTCTCGTACCCACGCGTCGGAGGACGCAACCACAACGGGGATCCGTTTGGGAAGCGCGTCGATGGCGTCGACGACCAGCTCGTCGGCTTCTTGTCCGCGTGCCGAAAACACGATGCGCAATCCCGCCCGGCGGAGCGGACGCACGCCCTCGGTTCCGTCTCCGTCGAAGCAGCACACCACGTCACATCCGAAGCGCAGATGTATCTGATGCAACGCTCGCGCGAGTTTTTCCCGCTGTTCAGACAGCGCAGATTCGGGCCAAGCCCGTTTACTCACGTTGTAGCCATCGACGATCAGTACCAAATCTGCGCTACGCGTCAACATCGCAGTCGCACCGTCGGCGCTGTCGGCAAGTAGTCCGCCCGGCAGATTTGCTAAGGCGCGACGCGTCGGCGCAGGGGGCCGTTCGCCCGCGGTCGGAGCACTCTGGTTCGGAGGTCGCACCGCACGTGTCGCCGCGACGGGACGTACTGGCGCAGCCGCGACGCGTTCGCCCATCGCGCCGAGCGTTTCGGCGAGTTGCTGGGCCAGGCCAGCTGCTCCTCGCAATTCAGTTTCGCTCAACGCGGGCGTCGCGATTGCGAGTCGCAGTGTTGCCGTTTCGTTGCGGGCTTCGATGAGTCGTTGCTCGAGGTCGGCGATTCGATGTTGGTCGCGCGCTGCGCGTTGTGTGGCTGTCAGCGCATTGGCCCGTTCTTGCGCCAAGGTCGTTTCGACGTCGCGTGTCGCTCGCTCCGCGGCGGCGACTTCAGCGCCGTGGGATTGTTCGCGTTGGCGGCGCGCCGCGCGTTCTTCGCGAAGCTGGGCCAGTGCTTTGGCAGCGGCAGCATCGGCATCGCTCATACGTTGGTCTGCGCGATGCACCGCAACGGTTGCCTCGTCGAGCTGGCGTTCGACTTCATGCACCTGATGTGCCGCGGCATCATGGGCTTGTCGTGCGGCGGCGGCACTCACGCACACGCCGATCCCGAACGCAGCGCCAGAGGGCGCGCCAGCCCACAGCGCAGCAACGAGCAAGCCCAGATCGTCGCGATCGACGGCGTTCACAGCAATTTGGGGTGCGTCCAACACTGAATATTCGTCGAGCATTGCCACGACCTCTGCCTTGTCGGTCAGCGCCTCCACGACCATGGCCCGAAGCTGAGGCTCTCGTCGCAATGCCGCAAGTACCTGGCGTCGTGCCGCTCCGCTGGCGAGGCCACGGCGGTCGAATCGCAACAAAGGCCGCGCCGCGACCGAGACATCCGCGGGCGCGAGTTCCCGCAGCACTGCATGCGCTGTCTCGACGACGATCCCAAGGAGCGCATCGGGCACCCCGGTCAGAGCGATATCGAGCTCTTCGCTCACCGTTCGCCCCAACGAGGGTTCGGCTCCGTAGAATCGGCAACGGTCCACAAACGGTCGACGCGAGGAGCACAACCAATGCTGGCACGGCATGAGGACTTCAGCCTCGAGACCCAGGGCGATGGCGAGATCCACGATGTGACGACGCTCGCGCAAAAGGTGATCGATAACTCCGATATCCGCGACGGCTTGTGCACCGTGTTCGTTGCACATTCGACCTGCGGCGTCACGACGATCGAGTACGAACCTGGTTGCAATGCCGACCTGAACCGAGTGCTTGAGGATGTCGCGCCGCAACACGGACGTTGGGAACACAACGAAATCAACGCCGATACCAATGGGCACTCACATGCGCGGGCTGGCTTGATCGGTCCGTCGGTGACGATTCCGTTTGTCGCTGGAGAGATGCTGCTCGGCGTGTGGCAAAAGATCGTCTGCATCGACTTCGACGACCGTCCACGCGTCCGACGCCTCGTCGTGCACCTGCTCGGCAGCTGAGTCACTCGCTCCCCTGAACCGCTTCAACCTGGTTCCCCGCGCCGCCGCACCACCGGCAGGTCACCGATTCGATCGTCTCGTCGAGTAATTCTTCGTCGTCGATCGAGAGTTCACCACCAACTGTGAAGTGATGAAACGTCCGTGTCCGACGTGTCGCGATGACATCAAACCGTGTCAAATTGCCACAACTAGTACACCGATAACGCGTCGCCGACATCGCCGTAACTGTATCTGGCGTGACACCGCACGCCCGTGAGGCAGGCGCAAATGACGGTCGATTGACAGGCGAACGTCTGTTTGTATACTCGTACAGATGTTCGCATCTCAACAACGGAGTTTCGACGATCTTGGCACACCGCTGCACGAGGTGACATTCGTTGTCGTCGACCTCGAAACGACCGGCGGATCACCAAACACCGAGGCGATCACCGAGATCGGAGCAGTCAAGATGCGCGCCGGGCATCTCCTCGGCCGCTTCGAAACACTCGTGAACCCAGGCATTGCAATCCCGCCACTGATCACGGTGCTCACTGGAATTACCGAGGCAATGGTGTTCCCCGCTCCCAAGATCGCCGAGGTACTGCCGAGTTTTTTGGAGTTCCTTGGCGATGCGGTGATCGTCGGACACAACGTCCGATTCGATATTTCATTTCTCGACGCGGCGTTGCGCGAGTTGGGCTACCCGATCCTGACGCAGCGTCGCACCGACACGTTGGCGTTGGCGCGCCGGCTGGTACGCGACGAAGTCCCGAATCTCAAACTCTCGACACTCGCTCGCCATTTGCGTGTGCCCACTGCGCCGAACCATCGAGCAATGGCCGATGCACAAGCGACCGCTGAGGTCTTTCACATCTTGTTAGAACGAGCGGGTTCCTTCGGCGTGCTCGGCCTCGATGATCTCTTGGCCGTGCCCTCAATGCACGCACATCCAAGTGCTCAAAAACTCGGCCTGACGGCGAATCTCCCGAGACTCCCTGGCGTATACATCTTCCGCGACCGCGCGGGTCGGCCGTTGTACGTCGGTAAAGCCACGAACCTTCGGAGCCGGGTCCGTTCGTATTTTGCCGGCGACGACCGACGCAAGATCCCGCAACTCCTGCGCGAAACGGTCGCCATCGATCATGTCGTGTGTGGCGACCCTACCGAGGCAGCGATCCGCGAAATACGCCTCATTCAGCGCTGGCAGCCTCGTTTCAATCGTCAGGGCAAAACCACCAAGCAGTACGCCTACGTGAAGCTCACCAACGAACGTTTTCCTCGTGTGCTCGTGACGCGCGCTGTGAAGCCAAACGACGGCGTATATCTCGGCCCGCTGCCGTCATCGTCGATGGCTCATCTCGTGCGGGAAGCAATCGAGACCGCAGTCCCGCTCCGGCGCTGCACGCGTCGTATCGGAAAGCGCACCGCGCTGCCTGCATGCGACTCGGCGTGTACGAGCGCCCAACTCGGGGTTGCGGCCTGCCCATGCGCTGGCCTCACCGACGAAGCCGAATATGCATTGGCGGTCGATACGGTGCGTGCCGCATTGTGCGATGCGCAACCACATCTGTTGCTCGATCCGCTCGCAGCACGAATGCACGAACTCGCGAGCGCCGAGCGCTATGAGGAGGCGGCGGCAACACGAGAACGCCTGGCCGCCCTGTCACGCGCGTTGCGCCGCCGTAACGCGGTTGATGCAATCCGCGGCGTTCCTCTGATGGTCCTGCACCGGCGCGACGAGTCGCGGGCCGAGTTTCGTTATGGACGCATGGTGATTGCGGCAGGGCCGGGCAACAGTCGTTGCGATGATCTCGAAGTCGAATCAACCGACCCGACCGATCGCCTGTTGCCGGTCGCGCCAGAAGAAATCGATGAGCTGTTGATCGTGGCGAACGCCTTTGCGCGATCCGCGCGCACCTGGCGCGTGGCGCAGATCGACGGCGAGTTCGCGTCGCGGCTACCGCACGTCGCGAGTTTCGACCCGATCCGACCCCGATCCGGGCCCAGGGTTCGTGTCGGGGCTCACACTTAGCGACCCGCGACGGAGTGCTTTCGCACGGCGTTCAAGACCAGCGACGCTGGCCTGCACGATCGCCGCAATGAGCAACGCCGCAAATGGCAACAGACGAGCGATCGGCGCGAAACGATTCCAACCCTTCGCCGCGAAGGTGTCGAGCAACTGTTGGCTCGTGACGAAGCCAAGCGCCTGGCCAAACTTGAAGACGATGGCTAAACCGAGCGGTACCGCGACGACCCAGATCAACAGGCGGATCCACATTCCGATCACAACGGGTTCGTCAGTACCTATGCGCCCTGTTGGTGAGCTTGGCGGCTGAGTTCGCGCCTGTTCCTGTGCCGCTGGAGCCGACGGCATCTCCGCGTTCGAATCGACGCGTCCCATCACTGCTGTCGCGTCGCTCGCGGTCGCAACCTTTGGCGTGCGAAGGACGGCAGGAACCTTCAGCGGCCGACGACAGCCTTGGCACAAGAACGTTTCGACGTCGCCGAGCGAATTCAAGTCTTGACGGTGTTGACAGTCAGGACATTCCAAGAGTTGAGCGCCGGTCAATTGTCGGTCCCTTCGAGCGCGGCACTTGCGTGCCGCCAACGGGCAAGCCGATCGTTCGCCGCGCCGGAATCAATGGCTCCTTCGGCGAGAGCGACCGCGGTTTCCCAGTTCGGAGCAAGTCCTGCTACTTGCAATGCGGCGCCGGCGTTCAACACCGCGATATCGCGAGGCGCGCCTTGCTCACCGGCGAGTACTCGTTCGATAATTCCGGCGTTGTATATCGGGTCTCCGCCTAACAGGGCGGCTGGCGTGGCGAGCGCGATGCCGAAGTCGGTGGGGTCCAACACGTATTCCAACGTTTCGCCGTCGCGATACTCCACAACATGCGATGTCGTCGTCGTCGTTAATTCGTCGAGGCCATCGTCGCCACAAAACACCATCGCGTGATCGGCACCATTCGCGACAAGGACTGCAAGCACACGTCGCGCCATTGCAGGGTCGCTCACCCCAACACATTGGCGTGTGACTCGCGCGGGGTTCGCGAGCGGGCCCAAGAAGTTAAATGTTGTAGGGACCCCAAGCTCACGCCGCACAGGACCAATGAATCGCAATGCAGGGTGGTATCGCTGGGCAAAACAGAATCCAATCCCGGCTTCGTCAACGCACGCTGCGACGCCATCGGGGCCGAGTTCGATCGCGATTCCCAACGTCTCAAGCACATCGGCCGAACCGCACTGACTCGACGCGGCCCGATTGCCATGCTTGACAACTCGCGCGCCAGCGCCAGCGGCAACGATCGCTCCGAGCGTCGAGACGTTGAACGTTCCGGAACGGTCGCCACCCGTCCCGCAGGTGTCGATCGCGCCAGGCGCGATGTTCAGCGGTACGGCGAAGAAGAGCATCGTCCGTACGAGCGCGCTGAGCTCCTCGATCGTTTCGCCTTTCATCCGCAGGGCGATGATGAATGCCGCAATTTCACCGTCGGTCGCCGCGCCGTTCAGTATGTGCGTCGCGACGCCTTCGATTTCGGGCGCAGAGAGATCCTGACCGGCGAGGAGTTGGGCGAGCACACCTGTGACAGCCACCCCCATCAATCCCACCAGAGATCGTGGCCTAAGACGCCTTTTGCAATGAGTCCGAGTTGAATTTGGCTTGTTCCCTCAACGATCGTGAGTTGACGAGCGTCGCGATACCAGAGTTCGGTCGGGTGTTCTTTCATGTACCCAGCAGCCCCCAACATTTGCAACGCCTCGCCAGCAGTTTTGACGGCAACCTCTGTCGCGTAATACTTCGCCATCGAGAGATAAGGAACAAACTCTTTGGTGTATTGACCAGCGTCGGCCATGACTGCCGAACGATAGGTCAGAAGTCGGGCGGCTTCGATCTGCGTCGCCAGTTCTGCAATCTTCCACTGAATGCCTTGCATGTCGGCGATCGTTCGACCAAACGCTGGCCGTTGTTTGACATATTCGACCGCGTACATCAAGGCGCCTTCGGCGAGACCGATGCCGCGTGCTGCGACAATTGGGCGCATGGAATTCAAACCAAGCATCGCGAGGCGGAACCCACCTACTTCACCCACCACGTTGCGGTCGGGAACGCGCACACTTTCGAGGATCAGTTCGCCGGTATCGACGCCTTTGACGCCCATTTTTTCATCGATATGACCGACGCTGAGCCCAGGCGCATCGCGCTCCACGATGAAACAACTGATCGAGTCGTGTTTGCGGCTGTCGGCCGGGCCGGTTTTTGCGAACACCGTGTACCAATCGGCTTGCACGACACCGGACATCCAACATTTCGTTCCTGAAATGACCCAATCGTCGCCGTCCCGCACGGCTTTGGTGCGCATTCCTGCGACGTCGCTTCCTGCGCCCGGCTCCGACAAGCCGAATCCGGCGCGCATCGAACCTTCCGCAACGCCCCGCACGTAATGGTCCTTTTGGGCTTCGCTACCTGCGATC
>JBBRPC010000171.1:0-8393 GCA_038228615.1 Acidimicrobiia bacterium
AAAGCAATCCACGCGATGCTGCGTGACGAGTCCTCGCCCTACCTTCCGGTTGCGGTGCTCGACGACGACCCCGACAAGCTCGGTCTTTCGATCATGGGTGTGCGCGTATCGGGCGGCCGCCTGAAGATCGCCGCGACCAAGCAGCGTTTCGATGCCACCGCAATGTTGATCGCGCTGCCGAGCGCTGATGCCAACCTCGTGCGCGAACTCATTGATCTCGCCGTACCTGAAGGCCTCGATGTGCGTGTACTTCCATCGGTGCAGGAACTTCTCGGTCACCAAGTGCGCGTCGACGATATTCGTCAACCGAACGAGAGCGACTTCCTGGGTCGCCATCAGGTCGAAACCGACCTTGCGGAGATTTCGGGATACATCAAGGGCCGCATCGTCGCGGTGACCGGAGCTGGAGGTTCGATCGGCTCTGAGCTCTGTCGTCAGCTCTCAGCGCTGGAGCCTGGGCAACTCATCTTGATCGACCGTGATGAATCTGCATTGCACGGCGTGCAACTTTCACTCGAGGGCCGGGCGTTGCTCGATTCACCGAATCTGGTGCTGCTCGACATCAGAGATCGCGATCGAGTGAAGAAGTTGTTTTGCGACCGTCGTCCCGATGTCGTGTTCCATGCGGCTGCGCTGAAACATCTGCCGTTGTTGGAAGCGCATCCGGTCGAGGCGCTGAAGAGCAACATGTGGGGGACGCTTTCAGTGTTGGAGGCCGCCGCTGCAGGTGGCGTATCCACATTCGTCAACATCTCAACCGACAAGGCCGCGAATCCGAGCAGCGTGTTGGGTTATTCGAAACGCATCGCCGAGGGTCTCACTGCGTGGATGGCCACTCGGGTCGACGGAACGTATCTCTCGGTCCGGTTCGGCAATGTGTTGGGAAGCCGCGGCTCGGTGCTCACAGCCTTTCGGAGTCAAATCGAACACGGCGGACCGCTCACAGTCACCCATCCCGAGGTCTCGCGTTTCTTCATGACCGTTGAAGAAGCCGTGCAACTCGTTGTACAAGCTGGCGCGATCGGCAAACCGGCTGAGGTACTTGTCTTGGATATGGGCGAACCAGTTCGCATTGCCGATGTTGCGCGGCGGATGGCCGCGATTGCAGAACGGCACATCGAAATCGAATACACCGGCTTACGACCTGGCGAGAAGATGCACGAAGACCTGTTCGGTGTCGGCGAGGTGCGGCGGCGGAGCGATCACGACCTCATCGATGCGGTCATGGTGCCGGCGCTCGATCCTGCGCTGATTCGCGATTTGGATCCGACGATGAGCGCCGAGGAGATTGTTGCCACGATGCAATTCCTTGTTGCGGAGATGGCGGATCCCGAAGAAGTCTTGTTTTCGACCGACGAATTTTCAGCTACCGCGTAGCGCTCATTCGCGCGGCGCTCTGTACGCGGCGTCCGTCAGGGATTGATTCGATTCACTGCTGTGAGGATTGGCGCTTCCGCAGTCCCGGTGACGATGTAGATCGTCACATCGTTCGGGCCGAGCTTGAACAACGTCGACGGAAGCACTCCCCAAAATTCGCTCCGACCGTGAGATGCGCCAAGCACGGGTTGGTAGACCCCCGCGACCGTACCGTTGAGGGCGATCGCCATGTTCGTTCCGACCGGTGCGTCGATGAAGCCATGCACATCCGTCCACGGGATTTTCTGTGCGAAGACGTCGACTTTCGGATACCACAACGCCTGGTCGAGCGTGGCGGTGTGCGACGGTGTCGCATTGCCACGCGCCATTGTCGCGGCGGACCTGCCCACAATGGCAGCGAACGGCCCGACTCGGAATTGCCGCAAGAGATCCTGAGGGCTTGGCAGCGCCGCTTGACTCGCAACGACCTTGCGAAAACCACTCGGCCCGTCGAACGTCAAATACTCCTGGCCGCTCGGCGGATGGATAGCGCTGCGTTCCCAGTCGAGGAGTCGACGGGGTCCATCAGGTTGCGCTGGACCAAGGAGCGATATTCCGTCGAACTTCCAGTGCGTTTGCACGTGCAGCATGTCGGCGATCGTGGGCAGCACATCGATTGAACGCGCTCGGCGATCGTCGATACCGCCATGCTGTTGACCGGGGGCCTTCATGATGAGTGGAGTCCACATGATGTCGGGATATGTGGCTTGCGCCACGCCGCGGAATGGCAACCCGCCGTGGAACGCGACGCCATGATCCGCGGTGACGACGACGAGTGAGTTCTCATAGGCGCCGATGGCCTTGAGGCGGCTGATGACCTGGCCGAGGAATCTGTCGGCGGCCGCGACCTGTAGGAGATGGCGTTGACGGCCCATCACGCCGGCCCAGTCGTTCGCCCACACCTGTCCGTTGCGCGTGAGGCCGAGCGTGTGGAGTGGGAGAGCGTCGTAACGCTGGCCTGATGGTGCGTAGTGCCACGGGAAATGTGGCATGAGGAGATGCAGAAAGTCGAGTCGCGGAGTATTCGTCGGGTGCAGCGTGTCGAGGAAACGCTGTCCGGTATCGAGCGCCTGAGGGTCGGCGACACCGATACCAGTGAATCGGAATGAATTGTTGGTGCTCGGAGTCGCGAAGTCGCGCCAAATCGACGCGATGTCGCGGACCATCCCCACAAAGCCACTCCGCACACCCGTGCGCGACGCACTGCGGTGGCACTGGCTGGCCGGGCAGAGGCTTGTGACTTCTTCGTGGACATTCATCGTGTAGCGCCCGGCCAACATGGTGAAAAGGTTGTTGGGGTACGCCGATACGTGTGGCAGCGTGCGAGGGTTCTTTGGGTATGTTCCGCTGAGTATTGCCGGTACCGCTTCTTCGGTATGTGGCGCGACGGTGGTGTCGTTGCGATACCACGTGCCGTCGCCAGCGAGCGCCGCGAAGTTGGGGTAGAGCTGCGCATCGATGTGTCCGTTTCCGTCGAGCAGCGACACGAGCGGAAATTCGTCCATCACAATCATCACGACTCGTGCTGGCGAACCGATGTGCTGCCGGGTGGTCGTGCCATCGGAACCGCCGACGAGCGGTGTCACCGCTGAACCGAAGAGAAACAGCAGCCCGAACAACGGTGGAGCGAGCGCGAGAAAACGCAGCCATTGGCTCACGATGCGTTGCCAACGAAAGACTGCGAACCCAGCGATAGCACCGACTGCAATTCCCAACGTGATGACACCACCGGGGCTGACGCTGGTCTTTTTTATGGCGGCGATCGCGATGAGTGCAGCGACAACGGCAAGGCTCACGGTGTGCGCAACGGATCGTGTGCGTTGCCCAACCACCCCAACGCATACGCCAAGTAGCCACAGCGCTGCGGGCGGTCCGACGACGATGAGCAACGTGACAAGGATGAGATCCGCTGTGGATGCTTGCCATGCGATGAACAGGCTGGCGTTTTTGGCGAGGAGATCGAACAGTGGTTGTGCAACTGCCAATCCGCACAGCGCCATGAGTTCACAGAAACGCCGCAATTCGATGTGGCCGGGCTTGTTGTTCATGGCCGGGCTTGGGTGTGCGGAGCTGTTGGCGGTATCGCGCAGGGAAGTTTGCCGCGTATCGCGTACACGGGCGTCGGGTTTCGCAACCATCCGATTGCGTACTTTGTTGCAACAATTTCGCGTGGCCGGCTCGGGGGATTGATCACCACTGTCACGCACAACCCCGAGAAGTATTGCTTGCGTTGCTTTTTTTGGAGGGCGACGGTCGGCTCGAGCCGCGGTGAGCGGTGGAGTCGATACCCAACCCATTCATAGCCGCCGTGCACATCTTGCACTGCGTATCCAGCGCGCACTGCTGCTTCTGCGACTGCCCAACGTGTACCGTCGTAGCTCGCGGCCTCGGCGGTATACATGACGCCGAGGAACGCAACGAGCGCGAATGCCACGCTTGCTGGTAGCCACACGCGCCACGCGCTTCCAACCGACTTCGATTGACGCGCGTGAAGGATTGCGGTTTGCTGGCGACGTACGAGCAAGGCGGCTGGTGCGAGCGCGGGCAATGCATAACGATCAAAGATCGGCAGGTTGCATACGATTGCCAATTCGTACGCGAACGCGAAGCCGAACAGCGTCAATGCGAGCAAGAGCGTGATTGGGTCGTCGACGTGAATTGACCGAGCCTTGACCCTGTGTCGAACGGCGTCGATCAATGGCACTGCGAGCATCACGAGCACAAACGCGCTGAGGCTTGCGAGCACGACGAGGATTTCGAACAGTGGCCGCGCCATGATTGGTGGACGGGTCCCTGCGATGATGTCGTCGGCGAGTACGCCGCGTCGATCGAAGTAATTCCCGACGAATGGCACCTCTGGTTGCATCGCGTATGAACTCACGAGCACGAGCGTTGCTGCGAACGTCATCCATCTCGCGACCGGTCCGTGGATCTTCCAAACCTCGCGTACTGCGCGGATCGGATTGGCGAATGCAACGATCGGAAGGAGCATCAATCCTGCGAGGCGAAGGAAACCTCCTGCCGACTCGTACGCCAATTGGAGCGATCCCGAATTCGGAATTGCAGGGGAGAGGGCTCGCGGGTGGGGAATGGTTCCCCACCAATGGAAGAGCAGGGCCAACGCGACGAGGGCAGCTCCCGTCACGATGATTACTGCCCGCTTGAGCTGCGGGCGCGATCGCAGGTCGGCGGTTGCGGCGTACGTCGCGACGATCGCGATGAAGGTGACGGCGGCGTACTGGCGTATCGAGATCGCCACGACCGAAAAGGTCACACTGATCGCGAACATCCGTACCGAGGTTCCCGCCCGTTCCAAGTTCGCCTGGGTGAGGCCTCGGGCCGCGAACGACATCGCGATCATTTGAAAGGCGAATGCGGGAACATCGGTCATGTAAGTCGCGGCGAGAGATCCCCAAAGCGGTCCGCTGGCCACGACGATCGCGATGAACAGACCATCGCGACGCTGTAGCCGACACGGACGCCCGAGGCAAGCGACTGCTCCCAGACCGATGGCGCCAAGTGTGGCGGTGAACACGCGTATCGCCGCGATATTGGTACCGAAGATCATCACGATCGGTTTCGTGATGATCACTTGGCCGACGAGGGTCATCGAGACCCAATAGTTGAAATCCCACCGGCCAGTGCGATGCCAATCGAACAAGGTGCGGTAGTACGACCAGTCGTCGCTACGCGGGATACGCAACGCGCCGTAATGATCAGCTACAAGCAATGGGAGCGCGACTGCGATGCTGAACAACGCGATGCCGAGCGCCGCGTCGCGGACCAGGCTCGCGCTGGAGGATTGCTTCGATTCCGAATCCACGCTGCGCGGCTCAGTCACTTGGCGCGTCTTTCGGATCCCAGAACAATGCGACGACCGCGTCGGCCGCAGCGACCAACATTGCAATCCATGTAGGTATTCGTGCCGGTTCGAAGAAGGTTGGCCAGTCGAAGCGCGGTGGGTAGTGATTGATGAGCTGCGCGAGCGCCATATACAGGGCCACTCCTGCGATCGTGACGCTGGGGAGAATGCGCATCACGAGCCGTGCGCGCACGTCGCGTATGGCAAGCCAGACGAAGCAAGCCAAGACCGGTGCCAGCCAGGGAACGACGAGGACTCCGCTGAGGAGACCGAATGTTGCCGCCACAATGATGGGCCCCCGGGCGAATCTTCTTCCAAACGCCGCGCTCGCCGAGACGCTGAGTGGCTTGGGTCTCCACGTCATCGGTAACCACAACGCGGTCGAGCTCCCAGCTTCTTGCTGCGCAACTACACCTGCGATAGCACGCCGTCGACGCAGCCTGACCCCTGTGACACACGCGATTCCGATGCAACACAACATTGCGAGGCCGGAGCTACCGAGCGCGAATCGCACAACCCGTTGCGGCGTCCATTCGATCGTGATTGTGTGCGTACCGTTCTTGGTAGCCGGTACCGGCCAACCGTTTGCGTATCCGTCGACGAGTTGCGAAGGGCCAAGGTTGTGACCGTCGATTTTGGCGACCCAACCCGCGTTGATGCTTTCGCCGAGCACCAGCCAATACGGGTTCGTCGTGCCGCCCACAGTCATCGTCATTGACGTGCGGTCCTGGCTTTGGATTTTGAATTGCGGCCCGCGAGGACTCGATATGGCGGGACGGAGGTTGGTGACGTCGGTAGCAGCACCGCCAGCTGCGGAGCTCAGTTGTAGCCGGGTCAGATCGATCGCGGAAGCGTTATGTGGGCTCTGCAGTGCCTCAATGTTGTGCGTTCCAGCGTCGAGGTTGAGTGCGACCGCAGTGTCGCAGGTGTGGAATTGGAGTGGGCGTTGATGTATCAAGTCATCGACAGTTCCGGAAAGACGAACGCCAACCGGGCTGCCATCAACGGTCAGCAGGTTGCGGTAACAGACCGTTGGAAGTGTCGTCGGCAGCGGCGGAAGTTGCACCCCGGGAATGCCGAGTTCTGCGATCCCAACGGGCATCACGGTTTGGGTGCGGTATACCGGAACGAGTTGCACGCCGCGTAGCGTGAATTTGCGGCCCCGCAACGGAGCAAACGTGACGTGTGCTGCGGCTGGTTGTGTCGATGGTCCACCGGGCGTAATCGCGGGCAGCGAAATGTCGCGACCTTCGCCGTGTTCGTTCTCTAGGCGCATCACCGTTGGGATGGAATGCCGACCGTCGTTGGTGATGCGAAGGTTCAGTTCGCTGATTGATCGCGCCGCGGGGAGTTCCACTTGCATCGACACTTTCAGGAATTTGTTGAGCGGCGTGTTCCATGCGGTGCTCAGATCGCCATCGAGCGCCGCGGATGCGCGGGTGAGCGGCGAGCCGTATTGTCCGTTGGAAGTGGCGGTCAATCCTCCGTGCTGCGCGTCTGGGAAACCGAGGACGCGATCGATTGCATCGTCGTGTGCGAAGGAGCTGAGCTGCGCGGTGCCGTTGATGCCGAACGAACGTTGCGACGTCAACGTGAATTCGCGTCGGAGCGCCGAGCCATCCATTGTTTGATCTTTGGCGATGACGATCACCATCGGATGCCCGGTGGACGCGCTCCCCAGCGCGTCGAGCACAGCATGGGGCATCACGGTCGTTTCGACGGCTTGGAGGTTTGTCGGGGAGTGCTCGTCGGCGAGGCGAATCTCTGCGAAACCGATCGCGTTGTGGTTTCCGACGGCGAGGCCAGCGTGTTCATTCACGGCCTCGATGCGTAGTTCCACCTTTGAGAAGCGTCGCTTCGGGAAGGTAACTGTTTGACCTCGCGTGTCGCGGTTGTCGCCGAACTGCGCGCGCGAAGTGCCGTTGAGGGTCTCAAAGATTGGCGGCCCACCATCGAAACGGAGGCTGATCTTCGAGATATAGCGTTCCTTCTTGTTGCCTTCCGGCTGTAGGAAATTGATGTGATCGGTGGTGATAGGCGCTTGCAACTGCGTGACGAGCCGTTCGTGGGTCATCGCGACGCCATCGTCGACCACCCATTCAGTTTCTGGGTCGCCGTCGAATGCTCGTGTCGGGCGGGCGCCTGCGGAGTATCCGAAGAATTCTGATCCGTAGCTTGTGGCTTGTACCGATTTGATTCCTGAGAGTGCGACCACTGTGCGGGAATGATCGCTCCCCTCCGGAAACATGAGCAGTCGTTGATCGAGCACATCTTGCGAAAGTGGTTGTTCTCCAGCAGTTTCGGTGTAGCCGTAGTTGTTGCTGAGATGTGACCAACGCAGGCCCCGCCGACGGTTTGTGTCGGTGATGACGAGCAATGTGTTTGGCGGAAGTGCCCGCAGCGTTTGCGGGTGTTGTTCGTACGATCCGGAGTACAACACGAGTTGCTTCCCGTCGAGCAACCCAACTTCGGCGAGGTTGAGCAACCCCTCCCCATCCCCCGAGACCACGATGGCGGAATTTGTTGGGTTCGTCCTCACGATCGACTGCGGGTCGCTGACCTTCATCGTTGCGACCGGTGGTGGACTGACGTCGCGCGTGGGTGGCTGCGAGAGATCTCCGAGCGTCGGGAATTGCAGCTGTCCGGGGATCGTGGTTCCGTAGCGTGTCGGAGGGGTCAAGCCGGTCACCGGGCGTTGTGTAAACGTGCTCCACAGCAGCTCGGACGGGACCAGGTTGAATCTGTCGGTTTCGAGGTCGAGACGCAACAATATGTCGCCGACTCCCATCAACCGTGCGATCGGCGCAACGGCATTGGGATCGAGCGCACTTTCTTGGGCGCGACGATCGAGCGCGTTGAGGAGATTCGCGGTCGGCTCGGAGCCCCATGGCACGAGCTCGCGCGCCACGTACGCGCGATCAAGGAAGCCAGGTTCGATGGGATCGATGGTGTCGCCCCACCGGTAGGCCGCGAAATCGCTCCCGGGGAGCGCGAGTACACGCGTATCGGATGGACCGCGATTGAGATCTGCGAGCGCGTGTTTCCAGTACTGCGGTATCTGTTCGTTGCGGAAGAGGTACGCGCTGTAATACGTGCCAGTCCAGGATCCGGCAGC
>JBBRPC010000172.1:0-8365 GCA_038228615.1 Acidimicrobiia bacterium
ACCATCACCGTGACGGGATGGTCAACCGGATGTTCGAGCGGGACGATGTCGCCGACTTGAAGATCGAGCACATCTTGCGACATCAGCGCAACTGTCTCGAATACAACTGAAAGCTCAACTGAAACGTCACTGATCACGTCTTCAAGCGAATGCAACCAGAGTTCCGGATCTTGGTTGGAATGGTCTGCGAACAGTTGCTGGCTCGCGAGCGTTTCCAACACTGATTGGATCGTGTTATAGGGAATGCAGAGCGATGACGTCCCGCGCTTTTCACCGATGCGCGTGTCGAATGTCATCGCGAGAACCATGTCGCTCGGTGCGGCGATCTGTGCGAATTGGGGATTGAATTCTTGCGAAAGAATCTCGGCTTCGATTCGTACGAGCGATTCGTACGCGTATTCGAGTTCTCGCAGTGTGCGTTCAACGAGTGAGCGCATCAGGTTGGTTTCAATCTCTGTCAGGGCGCGCTTTGGGCTGAGTGCCTCGCCGCTGCCACCCAAGAGGCGGTCGATTGCTGAAAATGCGATTGGCAGCGGAAACTGCAGCACTGCCGCTCCCGGGAGCGGATTCAACGACAGGATGACGAGGTACGACGGATTCGGCAATGACCGGACGTATTCGTCGTATGTGAGCTGTTCGACCGAAGCCAGCGTGACCTGGCCGATCGCTCGGAGCGTGGTCGCAAAGACCGTTGAAAGTTGGCGTGCGAACGTCTCGTGCACGATTTGAAACGCGCGCAGGTGATCACGGCTGAACTTGTTCGGCCGTCGAAAGTCAAATGGGAGCGGGACCCCTTTGCTGGATTTCGCTTTCGTCGCCACGTCCACCCAATCGGCGACACGATCGCACAGTTGAGCAATAGGTCGTAAGAACTACGCCACGAGCTATTTCGGCGGGGCTTGCATCACGAACTCGGTGAAGTACACCTTGAGGATCGCTGCTTTGGTTTCGCGACACATTTGAAACGACAGATCGCTTTGCACCTTGTCGCGCTTCTTGGGATCGGTGAGTTCGTCCATCGTATGGACGTCGAGGGCCTTCAGCGTGAGATCTGTGGCCTTCGCCAGCAGACCATCGTCTTTGGCCAGCTTCGTGGTCCCGCCAACGGGAAGCTGCACCGCGATCCCGACCTGAAGGTAGTTGCCGTCGATGAGGTTGACTCGCACCGACGCGTCGGCGGCCGCGATCGGACCGTCGGGAGCGTCAGCCGCGGGACTGCTGGTGTCGGCCGCAGTAGTAGTGGTGGTGGTCTTTTTGCCGGTCGCGGGATCGTTGCCGCCGGTCACCATGTCGCCAAGATTCGGCAGGTCGTTGGCGTCTGCGCACTTGTTGTAGAGCACCTGGGCAGCGGCAACGTCGTCGGCTTTGAGTTGCGCTGGTGTTTTCGCCGGATCTTTGAGAACGAAGAACTTGACGCCAACCGCGGCGACCACGACAATCGCTATGAGTTTGATCGGCTTTTTCTTTTTGGTCTCTTCTTCTTCGCCTTCGACCGCTTTGCCTTTGTCTTTTTTGGCCATGGCTACTGTTCTCCGTGATCAGTGACCACACGCAGCACCGGCGTGGGATTCAATGGATTCGAGGGGTGCGTTGTCTGGGTCGGCTGACCGGGATGATCAAGCGCATGAGAGAGCGCGATCACAGACGCCTTGTATTCTCGAATGCGATAGGTCACCTCTTCGAGACGCTCTCGCACGACATAGCGCGTGCTGTCGACCAAGGTGATGACGGTGTCGGGTGTGGTCTCAACGCGCTCGATGAGATCGGGGTTGAGCGCAAACGCGCCGCCATTGAGGCGAGTTACTGTAATCATTGGGTATCCGTCCTTGGATGAGATGACAACCGTGTGAGTTGGCACCGTGTACAGAGCACTTATCGGCGTCGGTGGCGTCACTTGAAGGAAACGAGGGAGGCTTCGTAGCGAAGCGCTCCCTCGAATCATTCGTGGTGCACGTAGTGCTAGGTCGCGAGCACTACGTGACCATTGCGAGCATGCCGCCTAGTTCATGACCAGCTAGTGCTTCATGTTGACGAGGTCTTGGAGCAACTCGTCGCTGGCTGTAATGATGCGGGAGTTCGCTTGGAAGCCACGCTGTGCAACAATCAGGTTCGTAAATTCGGCTGCGAGGTCGACGTTGCTCATCTCGACGGTGCCGCCCGACATGGTTCCACGACCACCGTTACCGGCAGTGCCGATCAGCGCGTTGCCGGAGTTCACCGTGCTTCTGTAGAGCGAACCGCCGGTCTTTTCCAGGCCGCCTGGGTTCGCAAACGTCGCGAGCGCGATTTGGCCGAGCTTTTCGTTTTTACCGTTGTCGAACACGCCGCTGATGAGGCCTTCTTGCGACACGCCGAAGCTCACGAGTGTTCCGATTGGGGCTCCGTCTTGACTCAGCGCAGTGACGCTGTTGCTACCGGAGGCACCAGTCAGGCGGTCGGCACCGATCGCGGTTCCGAAGCTCACGTCGATGCCGGTCGCGTCGAAGCTTCCTGCCGGGTTGGATCCACCCACCTTGATTGTCGCGAGTTGACCTGCCGTGAGGTTGATGGAACGACCTGCGGGTGTGACAACTTCACCGGTTGCTTGTGCGAACTGGAGCGGTGTCGGTCCGGCGATCTGGTTGCCGTCGGGATCGAACACCTTGACGCTCCAGTCGACATTGCCGGCCGTGTTCGGAACTTTCGTGTAGTCGACGCGCAATGGGATCGACGTGCCGAGCGAGTTGAACACGTTGATAGACGACGAAATCACCGCGGCGGGCGCGACGCCGGAACCGTCGGGGGAATCGGCTGGAAGGTTGCCACCCATCTGCACCGTGTTCGTCGTGTCGGCAGGAATGGTTTGTCCGACTGGGATGCGCAGCGATGACACGCTCGCGTTGTTATTCACCGCTCCGTTCTGTGCCTGCCATCCCTGTACGAGGCCACCCTCAGGCGTGACCAGCTGACCGAGCGAGTCGAGTGAGAACGAGCCGGCTCGTGAAAAGGCGCGGGTGCCAGCGACGTCGACCACAAACAGTCCATCGCCTTGAATCGCGAAGTCAGTCGATCGGCCGGTGAGCTGTGTTGCTCCTTGGGTGAAGCTCATTTGGATTGCTTGCAAGCGCACACCGAGACCGATCTGCGCGGCGTTGGAACCACCGTTTTGTCCGAGGGTCGCGAGGCCGGCGCCGCGGAGCGTCTGCGACAGGACATCGGAGAAGATGGCACTGCTCGATTTGTATCCCACGGTGTTGACGTTGGCGATGTTGTTGCCAACGACATCCATCATGACCTGGTGGCTGCGAAGGCCGGAAACTCCGGCGAACATGGAGCGAAGCATTGGGTGTTCCTTTCAATGTTGGAGCGAAAACTGTGGCGAGTTACTGGGCTACTGACATACGGACGTACTGAGTTGTTGCATGCTGGGATGAGGCGACCGGCTAACTGGTCACGTGAACCTCCGTCACGTCGGTCAGGGCGTATTCCTTCCCGGCGATCGTTAAGAGCGGACCGTTGGCGGTGAACTGAACCCCGGTGACCACTCCGCTGATGGTGGTGCCGTCGGTACCGTCTTGACCGAACGAACTTGTGGTGGTCGCGCCCGTTGCGGTGCGGAGACGGTTCACATCTCCAGCTGCTCCGAGGTCGAGGCGAATACCGGTGGAGTTCCAGAGCCCTTTGGAATCAGGAATCGCGTCGAGTTGCGGAGCTGCCAATGTCACGTCGGGTGACGTTCGTTCGCCGTACCTGTCGAAATCAACGCTAAAGATGGGACCGATCTGGGTCGTGCTCACCATGGCGCGTCCCGACCAATGATGCGAACCGTCGGCACCGTCGGCCAACTTCGTAAATTCAATCTTCATCGGTACTTTCGTGCCCTTGCTTGTGAAGACGTCGGTATCGACGGATACTTTCTTGCCCACTGCTTCGTCGTTGGAGAGCACACCGCCGAAATGATCGACCGTGGTGACGGCGGGTGTTCCGGCTTTGGTTGCCACGGTGACGTTCTTGGCGATCATCGAGCCGGCTTCGAGCACCTCGATCGCCGCCGAGTTCGCCTTTTCGGTTTGACCGATTTCTTGGAGCTTTTCCACCATCGTGAATTGAGCAGTTTGGGCAAGAAATTGGGTGCCATCCGCCGGCGACATTGGGTTCTGATACTTGAGTTGTGCGACGAGCAACTTGAGGAAGGTGTCTTTACCAAATTGATCGCCGTTGTTGGTGTTGGTCGTCGGTGCAGTTTGTGCGCCGCCAACGACACTGGTGGGAATTTGGCTGGAGGCAATGGGGTCGATTGTTGTCATGGCAGCTTCCTAAGCGTGGGTGTCGAGGCGGTGTTGGGAGCCCGATGGTGTGATGGAAACCCGTGGTTGCGGCGCGATTGCCTTGGCGTCGGTTTCAGTCGTGACGGCGCGTGTGGCGATTGTTGCGCCAGGCGACGCTTGGCGTGATTGCGCGAAATCGCGCGGCTGATTGGCATGATCCGAAGTCCGACCTCCGCCGACGTCGAGGGAACTCGTTGCAACGCCCCGTTCATGCAACGTGTCGCGCAGCGCATTGAGTTGCTCGTGCAGCACGCGTTGCGTGTCGGCGTTCTCTGCGTGCATGTGTACGGCCAGCACACCATCGTGCATCTCAATTGAAACCTCGACTCGTCCGAGATCGTGCGGGCTGAGTTCGAGCTTGAGGTGATAGCTGCCGTCTGAACGATGTTGCATTGGTTCGATCGCGTCGAGTACCTGCTCTGCCGCGGGCGGCAACGCTGGGGCTGTTGCGGGACCCTGCGACGCGGTCGGTTCGGAGGCGTTTGCGAGACGCGGTGTTTGCGCCTGTGCGCTGATATTTCGGTTCACGGCCGTAATTCCGTCGGAGGTGCCTGTTGCTGTTGCAGTCGCGGATTGCGGTTTCAGACGCGACGATGGCATTGCGCGCGTCGCGGTTGTTGCATCGTTCGATGCCGTCGCAGTCGCGATGATTGCGTCGGCTGGGGAAGTAATTGCCGCGCTGAGATTCCGATCGCGGCCAGTTGCAACCGCCGTGGGAACGACGCTGGCTTGCGCCGGCGTTGACGTGGCGGCCGTCGCGGTGGACGACTGTGCACTCGCGGAGCGACCCGGCCGACGACTTGCCTGCGCGCCTGGTTGTATCGCGCCTCCCTCGACGGCTGGTCCAGTGGCTGATACCTCGACGGGGCCGACCGCGGTTCCCGCCGTTGTCACGACCTGCGCCTCAGGTGCTGGCGGCAACGTTGCAGTGGCCTCAGGCTTTGTCGCGGCGCCCGCTCCAGACGCCTGCCTACTCGAACCCGGCATACTCGAACCGGGGATACTCGAACCGGGGATACTCGAACCGGCGCGCCCGCCATCATCGCCCGTTGTGGCGTCGGCGACGATGGTGGCGACTGGCGCGGGAATCGCGCTGGCGTGCGCGGTGACGAGTTGTGACTGCGTTGCCAGTGCCATCGCGGCGATGTCGACAGGGTCAATCGTGTCGTTGAGCTTGGCTTTGTTGGTGCGCGTGTCGTGCGCTTTACTCACGAGTCCTTGCGTGCCTTGGGCGTCGGTGCCTGGCGCTTGCGCGTTGCTTGGGCGGGCAATTGAGGAGAGCGCGCCGAGCAGCTGCGCGAACAGGGCATTGAGTGGATCGGTTGTGTCAGCCCGTCCGACCGACACGGGGCCTCCCGTCGCCGCCGCGGCGGGGATCGGACAAGCTGCCGTGGGCGTTGCAAGCGAAGGAGCGAGCGTAGGTGAAGTCATCGTGTTGTGATCCGTTCGCGAAAGCGCGCGGTGGCGAGTTCGTCAGAGTTGCGGTCTTCTTCTCGGCGCATATTGAGTTTGTGCTCGTCTCGTGCGCGGTCGTGAAGTCGTTCAACGACCCGTAGGCGAGTGTTCGTTTCGATCCAATGACCTCGTCGTTCGGCGACAACTTCCGAAGCGGCGCGTTCGTTGTGTTTGGCCCATGTCACTGCGTTGAAGGCGGCCTCGACTGCGAAGCGATGCCGCGCAAATTCGTCATGACTCATCGGTGCGTCGGGAAGTGCCACCATGTGCGCGATCGCGCGACGCTCGTGAGTGACAGCTTCTGCGGAGGTCAGGGCGTGGTTGGCTGCGAGGAGCTCGCCGCGAGCAACGTCATCTTGGATTTGACGGACGCGCTGTACGGTCGCGAGCCGGAATTGGAACTTCTTCATGCAGGCAACTCCACCAGTGCTGCAAGTTGTGACCACGCGTCCGATGCGGGAGTCAACTCGTGCAGATCCTGGCGGAGGAAGCCATCCATGGATTCCTTGAGAGAGATTGCGCGGTCGACGTCGGGGTTGGTACCCGGCACGTACGCGCCAATTTCGATGAGGTCGCGGGCGTCACGATAGGCAGCGAGCAGGCGGCGGAATGTTGTCGCGTTGTCCCGTTGCTGGCGCTCGGTGATCGCTGGTGCGAGTCGAGAGATTGATTCGAGAACGTCGATGCTCGGGAAGTGTCCTGCAGTCGCGAGCCGACGCGACAAGACCATGTGACCATCGAGAATCGAACGTGCCGCATCGCCGATCGGATCCATGAGGTCGTCGCCCTCGATGAGCACCGTGTACAAACCAGTGATCGAACCCCGGGTGTCGGTACCTGCGCGTTCGAGCAATTTCGGGAGGAGGCCAAACACGCTCGGTGGATAGCCGCGTGTGGCCGGCGGTTCACCCGCGGCGAGCCCTACTTCTCGCTGCGCCATGGCGAATCGGGTGAGGCTGTCCATGAGCAGCAGGACATCGTGACCCTCATCGCGGAACGATTCCGCGATGCGGGTCGCTGTAAATGCGGCACGGAGGCGAACGAGCGCGGGTTCGTCACTCGTACTCACCACGACGACTGAACGCGCGAGCCCTTCGGGGCCGAGATCGTTCTCGATGAATTCGCGTACCTCTCGACCGCGCTCACCGATGAGCGCTAGTACGGTCACCGAAGCATTCGTGCCGCGTGCGAACATTGAAAGCACGCTCGATTTTCCGACACCTGAGCCAGCAAAGATTCCTACCCGCTGGCCGCGACCCACCGGCATGAGCGTGTCGACGGCTCGTACGCCGAGGTCGAGTTGCTGACGAATCATTGGACGACGCAAGGGATGGGGCGCGTGGCCATCAATCGTGACGTGTTCCGCACCCAAGATCGGTCCGAGACCGTCGATCGGCCTCCCCAAACCATCGAGGACGCGTCCGAGAAGCTGGGGCCCGACTGCGATCGTCGCGTTTGCCGCACTGCGTCGACAGAGTGTTCCAACTTCGACGCCGTGAAGCTCCCCATATGGAAGACACACGAGTGCGTCACCGCGAACTGCCACCACTTCAGCATCAACGACGCCTTGTGCGCTCGGAATCTGAATGGACGCGCCAATGGGCGCCGTGATTCCTTGCACTTCGATTTCGAGGCCAACGATTCGCCGTATGCGTCCGAAGACCGCAGGCCGCGCCGCGGCTCGGAGGCGCTGATGCATCGTGCCCGACGGGGAGTACTCCGTCGGTGAATGACCCGCGAGGGTTCGGCTCGTCATGACTCGATCACCTCGCGCACACGATCAAGCGCTGGTTGGATTCTGGCATCGATTCGAGTTGCGTCGATATCGATGATGCAGTCTCCGCGATCCAGGTCGGGAGAAGCCACGATTGTGATTCCACGATCTACGAACGTGTCGATGGCGGCGATGTTGCCAAGCGTTTCGCAGTCGTCGGGATGGAGGTATGCGGTCACTGGTGGGCCGTGCGGTGCCAGTTGCAGCGCCCGCTCAAGGGCGGCACGTCCCGGTTCTGTCGCGGTTGCAACCGCGTGGCCGGTCAGTGTTTCGGCGATGTCGATCGCGAGTGCAATTGTCTGATGCTCGATGATCGCAACGACTTCCGCATGCTCTGATTCGATACTCGTGGCGGCGGCGGTAAGGCGTTCCATCACTGCCGCGACATCAGCCGCGCGCTGTCGTTCTCGTGCGTCAATGGCGGCGGCAGCGTCGAGCAACGCCGCATCGAAACCGGCTTGATAGCCGACCCGATAGCCGTCGTCGATCGCGCCCTGTACCAACTCGGGATCAACCACAAGGTGACGAGCACCCTGGGTGCGAACGGTACCGAGATCAGCATCGGCGGCTTCAAAGCCGCGCAGCACGCGGACTCTTGGACTTGCAGTGGCCATCGCTATACCACCAACTCGTCGTTGCCGCGGCTCATCACGATCTGACCGGATTCTTCCAAGGTGCGGATCACGCGGACGACAGCGTTTTGCGCTTCTTCGACCGTCTTGAGCTTCACTGGGCCGAGCAGGTTGATTTCGTCCGCCAGGTTTGCTGCGGCCCGCTCCGACATGTTCTTCAGGATCTTGTCGCGCACTTGCTGTTCGTCACCCTTGAG
>JBBRPC010000173.1:0-8352 GCA_038228615.1 Acidimicrobiia bacterium
CTAGGCGCGCGATCGGCACACGATACGGCGAACAGCTCACGTAGTCGAGCCCAACCTCATGACAGAAATGTACCGAGGCAGGGTTACCACCATGCTCGCCACAAATCCCAAGCTTGATGCCGGGACGAGCGGCGCGACCTTCCTTCACGGCGATCTCCACGAGGCGCCCGACCCCACCGCGATCGATCTCCTCAAAGGGAGAGACCCGCAACAGTTTGCGCTCCAAATACACCGGCATCATGCGGCTTTCAACGTCGTCACGCGAAAATCCAAACGTCATTTGCGTGAGGTCGTTGGTGCCGAAACTAAAGAACTCGGCGGTGCCGGCAATGTCGCCAGCCGTCAACGCTGCGCGCGGCGTCTCGATCATCGTGCCGACGGCATAGTCGACTTCGACACCCGCTTCGCTACACACCTTCGCCGCTTCTTCACGTGTCCAGCCGTCCAGCAGGTCGAGTTCAGCCCTATTGACGATGAGGGGGATCATGATCTCGACGATCGGGTTGCCTCCTGCCAGCTTGCGTTGACACGCGGCTTGCATTAGCGCGCGAACTTGCATTCGGTACAGGCCGGGTTTCAGGATTCCAAGGCGACAGCCGCGTGTTCCCAGCATCGGATTGAACTCGTGCCACATGCGAGCAGCGGCAAACAGCACCTGCTCTTGTGCGGTCAGAATGCCTTTTGCTTCTTTCGTGACGAGCTCTTCGATATTCGGAAGAAATTCATGCAGCGGCGGATCGAGAAGACGAACCGTCACAGGCAGCCCATCCATGGCCTCCAAGATCCCAACAAAGTCTTCGAGCTGCTGTAGCCGCAACGCTTCGAGTGCTTCGTGTTCTTCAGCCTCCGTGGCGGCAAGAATCATTTTTTGGACCAACGGCAGACGATCACCGAGGAACATGTGCTCGGTGCGGCAGAGGCCAATACCTTCTGCGCCGAACTCCCGCGCCTTCACCGCATCTTCGGGGAGATCGGCATTGGTTCGCACTTTGAGGCGACGAAGTTTGTCGGCCCAACCGAGCACAATCGCGAAGTCGCCAGTTGGTTCGGGCGTGATGACCGCAACCTCACCGATCACCACTTCACCGCTCGTACCACTGATCGAGATGACGTCGCCTTCATGTACGACGGTGCCGTCGACATTGAATGTGCGCCCAGCGACATCGATTTTCAGTGCGTCGGCACCGCAAATCGCGGGCGTTCCCATACCGCGCGCAACGACCGCCGCGTGGCTCACCAAGCCACCGCGGCTCGTGAGGATGCCCTCAGCTGCGATCATGCCGTGAAGATCATCTGGCGAGGTTTCTGGCCGAACCAAAATCACTCGTTCGCCGGCTTCGTGCGCGGCTTCCGCGGTATCTGCAGTGAAATACACCTTGCCCACTGCCGCGCCGGGCGAGGCGTTGAGGCCCTTGGCCAGCACCGTGAACTTCGCGGCCGGATCGAACTGCGGATGCAGCAGCTGATCGAGCTGCGTCGGCGTCACCCGCCGAACTCCCTCGCGCTCATCGATCATTCCACTCGTTTGCATTTCAACTGCCATCCGCAACGCTGCTGCAGCCGTGCGCTTGCCAACACGAGTTTGCAAAATGAAGAGCTTGCCCTGTTCGATTGTGAACTCGATGTCGCACATGTCGTGGTAGTGCTGTTCGAGTTGGTGCATGACCGAAATCAACTCAACGTGGCACTGCGGGAACGTATC
Source organism: Acidimicrobiia bacterium (assembly GCA_038228615.1). Classification (GTDB taxonomy): domain Bacteria; phylum Actinomycetota; class Acidimicrobiia; order IMCC26256; family PALSA-610; genus F1-120-MAGs023. The sequence continues at coordinate 1,703 of JBBRPC010000173.1, forward strand.
GCCCATGGAATCAAGCGGCTCGGTAATTCGAATGCCTGCAACAACATCTTCACCTTGGGCGTTCACGAGAAAATCGCCGTACGGCAAATTCTCGCCGTTGCTTGGGTTACGCGTGAAAGCGACGCCAGTACCCGAGTCGTCGCCCTTGTTTCCGAACACCATCGCCTGAACGTTGACCGCAGTTCCGAGATCGTCGGGAATGTTTTCCATTCGCCGGTAATCGCGAGCACGCCGCCCATTCCAGCTCTTGAAGACAGCTTCGATCGCGAAGCGCAGCTGCTCAAGCGGATCGTTGGGAAAATCGATACCTGATTCCCGTTTGACGATCGCCTTGAACGTCGCAACCAACTGGATGAGCGCGCTTGGCGTCAGCTTTGTTTCGTTGTCGACACCCTCGTGTTCCACAAGGTCATGCATGGCTTCTTCGAAGACTTCGCCAGGCACGTCGAGCACAATCTTGCCGAACATCTGCACAAAACGCCGGTAGCTGTCGTAGGCGAACCGTTCGTTGTTCGTCTGTTTCGCGAGGCCCTGGACAGAACTGTCGTTGAGGCCGAGGTTCAAGACCGTGTCCATCATGCCTGGCATGGAAAACGGTGCACCGCTGCGGACCGAAACGAGCAACGGATCTGTGCCGTCGCCGAGCAACTTTCCCATTGCGGTCTCGAGCACCACGCGGGCCGCAGACACCTGATCCATCAGATCGGCTGGCATCTGGTTCTCGTGCTGCATGTAGTCGTTGCATGCAGCGGTCGAAATCGTGAAACCGCCCGGCACTGGAAGACCAAGATTGGTCATTTCGGCAAGGTTCGCACCTTTGCCACCCAAGAGATACTTCTGGTCACGGTTGCCCTCTTCGAAGGCGTAGACCCATTTGGTCATCTGAACTGCTCCGGTGCGCGTACTAGCTGGTCAAGGAAGCGGCAAGATTAGTTGCGCGGCGGGGGCGAACCCTGACTGACTCGCAGACAGCTAGCCGTGAACGACGCGCGTTTTCGCGATCCGGTCATGCCAACCTTGTCGCTTCGGGTTGCGGTTGAAGCTGCTGACCCCAAAGAGCGCAAGCGCCATGGCAATCGGGCCGAGCACAGCGCCCATCGATCCGATGAAGCCAAGCACCGCGCCGTAGTGCACGCTGACTTTGGCTGGCGTGGCCTTGGAGCCGTCTTCTGCGACCAAACGCAAACCGCGGATCGCTTTGCCCGGGCTGCGCCCAGTGAGCATTGTTGGAATCGCGAGGATCACGAAGCACAACGCGATGCCACCGAGGAACACGAAGAGGCGAATCGTCGAGAGTTTGCCATCCTCTTTGGTTACGGCCTTGTTCTTGTCGTCGAGGTTCTTCTTTGCGGTCGCAGCATTTCCATCCGCAATCTTCTTCGCCGCTTCGCTCGTCGATATCTTGAAGGTGTCGTTCGCCTTCTTGGCAGCGGCGAGCGTGTCGCTGGCCGACGACGCCTTCGTTTTCGCGAGGTCGTACTCTTTGCTCAACGACTTGGCGTCCTTCGTCAGCTGATCGACGTTCGCGACGACTTGGGGCTTTTGCGAGTCGGCAACCTTCGACGAGACGAGGGCTGTCCCAAAGACCAATATCAAGATGCAGATGAAGGCGTCGATAGCCAACGCGTAGACGCGCTCCCGCGTCGCTGCCAACGGAACGCCGTTGACTTCGGACTCCTGCACAAGCGGTAGACGACCTTTGCGATCGGTCGATTTGCTACTGCGCGCGGCGTCGCGCCGTTGCTGAGATTTCGACTTTGCCGCGGAACGATTCCCCGAACCATTCGAGGATGCCGATGCCACGATCTCTGGCACAATCACATCATCGTCAGCACGAGCAGTCGCCAGCTGATCGTCGTAGCGCTCACGTTGTTGGGCGTCGCTCAACACGTTCCATGCGCGATTCAACAGCGCTGCGTTCGCTCGGCTCGTCTCCGACTCGTCGAGTTCCGCACGGCGAGCGCGGTACGCATCTTTGATTTCGTCGCGGTCGGCGTCGGCAGCGACACCGATCAACGAGTAGTAGTCGTCAACGGGCATGATTGATTACACCTCGAACTGAGTACGAAAATAGCTGACTAGGTCGCCGACTGGCATGCGGACTTGTTCCATCGAGTCACGCTCGCGCACCGTGACCGCTCCGTCGTCAAGCGAATCGAAATCGACCGTCACACAGAACGGCGTCCCGATTTCATCAAAGCGTCGATAGCGTCGACCGATTGCACCAGACACGTCGGTGTCGATCTGGAAATACGGTCGTAATTGTGTGGCAATTTGATCGGTGAGCGGTGCGAGCGTGTCTTTTTTTGACAGCGGTAGCACCGCGATCTTGATCGGAGCGAGACGCCTATCCAGCCGCAACAACGTTCGCGTTTCGCCGTTCGGGAGCACTTCTTCTTCATAGGCACTGAGCAGGAACGCCAAAGTTGTCCGATCGGCACCTGCGGCAGGCTCGATCACAAACGGCACGTATTTCTCGTTCGCTTCTTGATCGAAATACACGAGGTCTTCACCGGAGAACTCGGTGTGTTTGCGGAGGTCGAAATCGGTGCGCTGTGCAATACCCTCAAGTTCGCCCCAACCCCAGGGAAACATGAACTCAATATCGCTCGTTCCCGTTGAGTAATGACTGAGTTCATCGGCGTCGTGCGGGCGGATCAGCAACGAATCCTGTGGAATGCCGAGGTCGATATACCACTGATGGCGAGTGTTGACCCAGTACTCAAACCAGTGCGCGCTCTCGGCAGGCGGCACAAAATATTCCATCTCCATCTGCTCAAACTCACGAGTACGAAAGATGAAATTTCCTGGAGTGATTTCATTGCGAAAACTCTTGCCGATCTGGGCAATGCCGAACGGCGGCTTCTTGCGCGACGTCGTTAACACATTCTTGAAGTTGACAAAAATCCCCTGGGCGGTTTCGGGGCGCAAATAGGCGACGTTCGTATCGCTTTCTACCGGACCAACGAAGGTCTTAAACATCAAATTGAAATTGCGCGCCTCAGTGAACGTTCCACGGTTACCGCATTTCGGACATGGTCCGGTCATGTCGATGTGGTCAGCACGGAAACGCTCTTTACAACTGCGACAATCGACGAGCGGATCGCTAAAGGTACCGATATGACCACTCGCTTCCCACACACGTGGATGCATCAGAATCGCGCTGTCGAGTCCGACGACGTCGTCGCGCAATTGCACCATCGAACGCCACCACGCCTCTTTGACGTTGCGTTTCAGCAGCACGCCAAGCGGACCGTAATCCCATGTCGAGCGAAAACCGCCGTAAATGTCGCTTGAGGGGAACACCAACCCGCGCCGTTTGCAAAGATTGACGATGCGCTCCATCGAATCTGGGGCAGCGGCCATAAGCGTGCAAGGCTACCGGCCGTAGGGGCGTCATCCCTGCTCGAAAAACTGCAGACCGAGTGAGTTCCCGAGCCCACTACCTACGGAGCAGCAATTGCGAACATAGGAAGAAATCGCTGCACGAGCGGCCCGATGGCTGACGCGTACGCAACTGTCGCGATCCCAGCGTTCCCGCCGAGCGCAAGCCCGCACAGCAACACCGTCATTTCAATTGCGGTGCGCACGATCCGAATTGATCGCCCAGACCGCCGCGCGATTCCAGTCATGAGCCCATCACGTGGGCCTGGCCCGAGTGAGGCGCCAATGTACGCAGCCGTCGCGACAGCGTTCAGCGTGATGGCGAATCCGACGAGCGCAACGCGCAAGGCGAGCAAATCAGCACGCGGCACCACATGCAGCGCAACGTTGACAGCGAGACCAATGACCACAACGTTCGAGATGGTCCCAAACCCGGGGCGCTGAGCAAGTGGGATCCACCCGATCAGCGCGGCGGCGCCCACTACGATCACAACCGCGCCGAGACTCCAGCCGAGCCGCGCCGCCGCCCCGCTGTGGAACACATCCCACGGGTCGAGCCCGAGCCGCGACCGCACCATGATCGCCATCGATGTGCCGTAGGCGACAAGGCCGATATAGAGCTGAAGGATGCGTCGGGCCACCGTTACAGGCTGCTCTATTCTGGCATGGTATTCCATAGCCAGATGAGACATACTGGTCACATGTCGGGGGCGCGAATCTCCACCACAGCAATCGTGACACAGCTGGGCGCATGGAACGTCGCCGGTCCTGCACATCGCGACCTCGCCGACGCCTTGGAGCTACTGATCGCCGACGGTCGTGTGCCACTCGACGTGCGACTCCCCAGCGAACGCGATCTTGCGGTCGCGCTCGACCTCAGTCGCACCACGATCACGACGGCGCTTCGCACCTTGCGGGCACGTGGCTATCTGACCGGCGAAGCGCGAGCAGCCCCCGTCACCGCGCTTCCATATCGAGCATCTCACCGCTGTGACACCGGTGGGGCGCTCACGCTGGAACTTGATCTCTCGAGCGCCGCACCGGCAGCGCTCCCGCTACGAATTCACCGCGCCCTGATCGATGCGGTCGCACGCCTCGCTGAGCACTACCCGACTCATGGATACCACCGCGACGGCGTCGATGAACTGCGCGAAGCGTTGGCGTCAGATTTCACCCGACGCGGCGCTCCCACCCGAAGTGAACAGATCACGATCACCAACGGTGCGCTGCACGCGTTCTCACTATCGTTGCGTGCGTTTGCGCGACCGGGCGACCGAGTTGTGGTGGAACACCCGACGTATCCCAACGCGCTCGACGCGATCGCTGGCGCGTCGCTTCGGGCAGTCGCCGTACCGCTCGAACCACAGGGATGGGATCTCGATCTGCTTGCGAGCACGGTGGCACACACGCGCGCACGCGTTGTCTACTTAATGCCCGATTTCCAGAACCCCAGCGGCTTGCTGATGGGAAACGCGCAGCGCCGCGACCTATGGCAATGGGCCGCGTCGACCGACGTTGTGGTGGTGATCGACGAGACCCACGCGCAACTCCACATCGACGGCCCGGTACCGCCCGTGAATCGCACTGTGCATCACGGGGCACAAGTGGTGTTACTCGGCTCATCGAGCAAGACGTACTGGGGAGGTCTTCGCGTGGGCTGGATTCGAGGCGACCGCTCGATGATTGATCGCATCAATAGCGCGCGCACTTCACTCGACATGGGAAGCCCCGTAGTGGAACAGCTTGCAGTCTCCGCGCTGCTCGGCGACGACGCGGTAATCGCCGAACGCCGCCAGTATCTGCTGGAGCAACGACGTCACGTTGAAAAGCAGCTCAAACAACACCTTCCAGAACTGTCGTATCGACAACCGGGTGGCGGACTGTCGATTTGGGCCGATCTCGGTAGTCCCTTGAGTTCCGCGCTCACCGTGCGGAGCGAGCGCCTCGGTCTGCATCTCGCTGCCGGTCCGAGATTTGGTATCGACGGAGCGTTTGAACGCTGGCTTCGGATTCCTTTCACCTCGACCACAGACGATCTCACACTTGCAATCGAGCGGCTGGCCACCGCCTACCACCAGCTCTTCGAGCAATATCGAGGCGCGCGCACCACCCGCCCCCTCGACACGTTGGTGGTTTGATGGCGCGACCGGCGCGCTCGTTGTGAGCTCGTGAGCGTTATACGAGTGTTGCGCTTTTTATGCGCCGCTCGAGATGGTGTTCCATCGCGCTGACCGCCAACTTCTCGATGTCGTGCGAAGCTTGCCCTGGCGTTTCATTCAGCGCCGAATTGAGTCCGCCGCTGAGGATCCGGGCGAGAAGATCGAAGGCCTCCGGTGAGAGCGTTCGTCCACCACCCATCGAACAGCCACGACACAATCCCCCGCCTTCGGTGAGATCGAACGAATACAGCGGCTGTTCACTCGCCGGAGTTTCGCAACGGGCACACGCATCAATTCGAGGTTCGTAACCTTCGAGCGCGAGCAGTTTCCAGAAAAACGCTGGGGTGACAAGCGGGCTACGACGTTCCGCGAGTGTCCGGAGCGCTCCGGTCAGCATCCGGTAGATCGCGGGCACCGGTTGACGGTCTTGGGCGATGTGATCGACAACTTCAAGCATCGGAATCGCGTGTGTGAGCACCCCATAGCCTTCTCGCACTGCACGGTTCGATTCGATGGTCTCGCACTGGGTGAGCACATCGAGTTCGCGTCCTTGGTAGAGCTGCACCGCGATGTGGCTCGTGGGCTCGAGCCGGGCACCAAATTTGCTATGCGTTTTGCGCACACCCTTGGCTACCGCACGTACTTTGCCGTGGCCCTGGGTGAGCAACGTGATGATCCGGTCGGCTTCGCCAAGCTTGATCGTCCGCAGCACTACCCCCTGATCGCGATACAGCCCCGGCATATCACACCATTGTAATGAGTAGGGTTGGGCTGCTGGATGACGGTGCTAAATGGCGCCAAAGCGGCGTTCGCGCGCCTGGAATTCTCGCACTGCCTCGTAGAGGTTTTCGGCACGAAAGTCGGGCCAGAGCGTTTCGGTGAAATACAGCTCCGAATACGCGATTTCCCACAGCAGATAGTTCGAGATCCGAAATTCGCCAGACGTGCGCACCAAGAGATCAGGGTCTGGCATGTCGGGCGCGTACAAATAGCGACGGATCATCTTCTCATCGACCTTCGACGGCTCGATCTTGCGATCGCGAGCGTCGGCGGCGAGCCGCTGCATACCGTCGACGATTTCCGCGCGCCCGCCGTAGTTGAAGGCGA
>JBBRPC010000174.1:0-8299 GCA_038228615.1 Acidimicrobiia bacterium
CCTGCTCCGCCCGGCGCGGCGAATGTCTCACCACTCATCTCGCTCCTTCGTCGCTCCTGAGCTGGCATCGCCACCGCAACCACATCCACATCGCGGCTGCTCCGCCCGGCGCGGCGAATATATTGCGCCTGCTCCGCCCGGCGCGGCGAATGTCTCACCACTCATCTCGCTCCTTCGTCGCTCCTGAGCTGGCATCGCCACCGCAACCACATCCACATCGCGGCTGCTCCGCCCGGCGCGGCGAATGTCTCACCCTGTGGGTATGTTGCGGTCAATGGAACGACTCGTCATGAGCGGCAATGGCGTCGCCGCGCAACGCTCGTGTTGGGATCTGGTGCGAGATGCCCAGGCCAGCGATCCTTTAGCGCTCGTCACAATCGCGGTACCGAACGCCGCGAGCGGGCTGCAACTCCGTCGTGCCTTCGGCACGACGGAACGGCCGGGTGGTGGGCGAATGCGCGGCATGGTGAACGTCAGAACGATGCCCCTCGGGTCAGTCGCTCATACGCTCGCGTCACAGCGACTCGGCTCACTCGGCCTGCGACCCCTTACTCACGCACTACATCTCGCGTTCGTTCGCGCCGCGATGAGTGCGCATCCTCGGGCCCTCCAGGGGCTCGGCGAACACCCAGCCACGATCAACGCGGTCGCCGCAACGTTGTCTGAGCTCGCGAGTGCCACACCGGCGTCACTCGATGCGCTGGCGGCGCTCTCACGTCAGAATCGAGAACTCGTCGCCATCGAGCGAACCCGGCGATCCTTGACCGACGGCTTCTACACGTCCGACGACGTGATGACGCACGCGACGCAAGCGATCATCGACGGCGATGCCCCGCTCGACCATGTCGGCCAGGTGCTGCTCTATCTCCCATCACAGCTTCGCGCGCCGTCGCTCGAGCTTTGTCGAGAACTCGCGCGCATCGATCGCCTCGGCGCCGTCATCGAAACACCTGGCGATCCGATCACCGGAGCGCTCGACGCGCCGCTCATCGCACACCTGCGCGAATGGCTGGCCCCGAGTTCCCACGCACCGGTACCTCCAACGTTCCCGGATCAAGCACTTGCAACCCAAGTGCATCTCATCGTTCACGCTCCCGAACCTCACGACGAGCTGCGATGGGTCGCGCACGATCTCACCGTGCGCGCTGGCCAAGGAATGCCGTTGCATCGAGCGGCGATCGTGATGCGGCTCGACAGCCCGTATCGACGAATCGCGATGCAGACACTCGCTCGAGCCGGAATCCGGCACAACGGCCGGGCGCCACGAACCCTCGCCGCGACCGCGGCCGGGCGCGCGGCACTCGGCTTGTTGGGGCTCGCCTCGCGCGGGTGGCATCGCAACGAACTCTTCGAGTGGTTCCAATGCGCTCCGCTGCGCGACGCGTCGCACGACGGCCGCCCAGTTCCCACGACCCAGTGGGATCGCATCACGCGCGAGGCCGGGATCGTACGCGGTTTTGAACAGTGGAACACACGCCTCATGGCCCGCAGCACTCCCGCCGCCAAAGCTTCGCATCCGCGCGCCGCGAGCGAGGCCACTGAGCTGTTGGAATTCATCCGCACATTCGACGCCGATCTCACATCGCCGCGAGATGCATCGTGGTCGTCCTGGTCTCGTTGGCTCCACAACAATGTCGAGAAGTACCTCGGACGACTGATCCATCTCGCCGACTGGCCGGAAGAAGAGGTCGCAGCGTACGAACGAGTTGTCGCGGCGATCGAGAGTTTGGCCACGCTCGACGCGGCACAGCCGACGGCGACGCTGGAATCGTTCAGCGCCGCGTTCAACGACCAGCTGACGCCCCATGCCGAACGACACGGCACGTTTGGTCGCGGTGTGTTCGTTGGAGGTACCGACGAGATCGCTGGTTGTTCTTTCGATGTTGTGTACATCGTCGGTATGGGCGAAGGGATGTATCCACCCCGCGGGAGCGAGAACCCGCTGCTGCGTGACGCCGATCGCGGGGCGTGTCTACCTGGGGCCCCGCAACAACGTGATCGAGCCGCACGCGAACGGCATCTCCATCTCCGCGCCGTTGCGACTGCCGAGGAGGTCGTCTACACGTTCCCGCGCGGCGACGTTCGCGAGCAACGATCCTTTCTCGCGACGCCAATCGTGGTTGAAGCAGCGTGCGCGATGCACGGTGGAGCGTTGGGCGCCGACGAACTCTTCCATATCACCGCACCGTGGCTCGTCGGGATCGACTCATTTGCCGCGCTGCTACAGCACAGCATTCCGGTCACGCGACATGAAGCAATCACCGCAACGTTGGCGAGAGAACGCGACGCCACATCATTGCTGCATCATCCAATAGTGAAATCCGACGCGCACCTCACCGCCGGTCTCACCGCAATCTCTGAGCGGATGAGCAACACGCACACGATCTTCGACGGCAACATCGGTTCCCTCGTTGGATTGCTACCGAATCGTCCGCTGTCGCCGACAGCGCTGGAACAGTGGGCGAGTTGTCCATTTCGATATTTCCTCGCTCAGGTATTGCGGCTGCGCGACCTTGAGCGACCTGAAGCAATCGACGGAATTTCGCCTACCGATCACGGCACGCTCGTGCACGAAATTCTCGATCAATTCTTGCGAACTGTCCCAGTGCCGGCCACGCCGGCGACGCCTTGGTCCAACTCCGATCGCGAACTGCTGTTCACCATCGCGCAGGAACAGTTCACGCTCGCGCAGGAACACGGGCTCACCGGACGGCCGCTGTTGTGGAAGTTGACCCAACGTCGCATCCTCGAAACGCTCAATGCATTCTGCGAGTACGACGACTTGCAACGAGCCGAACGCGGAGTTGTGCCCTCACGAACTGAACTGTCGTTTGGCTTCGACGATCCCGGTAGCGAACCGGCCGTCGCTCTCGCGCTGACCGGCGAACGAACCGTGACGTTCCGTGGCAGAATCGACAGAATTGATCGTGCACCGGACGGCAAGAAGCTGATCGTCACCGACTACAAGACCGGTCGCCCGCAATCCGACAGGGGCAAGTTCGACCCGGTGTCTGGCGGTCGCCATCTCCAACTTCCGATCTATGCGATCGCCGCGGAACGCCTCGAACCGGGCGCCAACGTAGAGGCCTACTTTTGGTACTTGCGCAACCCGTCCGTCCCAGAAGGTTGGACCGACGCTTCACTACCTTTCGTCATGCGGCGTTTGCACGACGTGGCAACCCACATGTTCGAGGCGATCGAAACGGGCCAGTTCCCCGCCGTACCGGGGAAACCAACTTGGCTGCACTATTCCGGTGCCGACACGTGGGAACACTGCGTGCACTGTCCATTCGATCGGGTATGCCCACTCGAGCGGGGCGACAACGCTGCACGCAAGATCGACGACGACGCGCTCATGCATTACCGCAGTCTGCAGATCGACGAGCAAGCTCTCGAGGCATTGCAGGATGAGATCGAAGGTGCGCTGTGACCGCGACATTTTCGGATGAACGCGAGCGCGAACAGATCCGTACCGAACACGACCGTACGCTGTTTGTGGTTGCGGGGGCCGGCACGGGCAAAACGACTGCGTTGGTATCGCGCATCGTCGCGTTGGTTGCAGCGGGTCACACTGATCTCAGCGATTTGGCAGCCATCACCTTCACCGAGGCGGCCGCGGGCGAGTTGCGCGATCGCGTTCGAACCGCACTCGAGCGTGCGGCCCGAGGAGAAGATCCGCTCATCGTCTCCGATACCGAACGAACCCGCTGCCGCACGGCCCGCGACCGGGTCGACGACGGGGCATTGTGCACGCTGCACGCGTTCGCGCAACGCATCCTCGCGACGGCGCCATTGCACGCCGGTATTCCGCCGCGCTTTGCCGTGGTCGACGAGATCGAGGCAGCGATCAACTTCGATCGGCGTTGGTCGGATTTCCTCGACGAGCTGCTCAGCCTCCCGGAGCTCGAGCCAACGTTGACACAAGCTTTGGTCTTAGACATCACGCTCGCTCATTGGCGAAGCATCGCAACGTCACTCCACGCGCAATGGGATCGAGTGCCCAGGCCCGAAGGGATCCATAACTCACAGCTTCCGGCCATCGATTGCACCGAACTCGTTCGCGCGCTCGATGCTGTGGCGGCGCTGCGGGAACATTGTCGGGATCCCGACGACAAGTTGCTCGAACGAATCAACATCGTCGCTACAACCCGCGACTACATCCTCGCTGAACGCGACCACGGAGATCTGGATCTGCTCACCGCATTGATTGTCGCACCGATCCCAACCTTTGCCTACGGCAAGCAACCCATGTGGGCCATACCGAAACCCGAAATCAAGGCAGCCTTCGATGCGCTCCACGCGGCTCGAGATCGTTTGTTTGAAGAACGGGCGGCGGCGATCTTTGCGATTGTCACGCCGCACGTGTTCGCATGGTGTCGATCGGGCGCTCGCGAACGCGCGAACAGTGGGCTCCTGGAGTTTCACGATCTTTTGGTGCTGGCCCGCGATCTCTTGCGCGCCAGTGCTGGCGTTCGCCACACGATCGCGCAGCGGTACCGCTACCTACTGATCGATGAGTTTCAAGACACCGACCCACTCCAAATCGAACTCGCCATGCTGCTCGCGACCGACCGCGCCGACGATGACACGATCGCCGACTCTTGGAGCGAGATGACCGTCGAGCCCGGACGACTCTTTTTTGTTGGAGATCCGAAACAATCGATCTACCGTTTTCGGCGAGCTGATCTCGACCTCTACGCCCGTGCACAATCTCGCTTCGCCGACGGATCGGTCGCGTTGACCGAGAATTTTCGCAGCGTTCCTGGCATCATCGCCTGGGTCAACGCAACGTTCGAAGGGGTGTTCGCGACGACTGCGTTCGAATCGGTACAAGCACGACCGATGGCACTCGTCGCCAATCGCGCGGAACTTGCAGGCGCAGGTCCGGTGGTCGCAACGTTTGGCGCATCAAGTACCGACACCGCCGCCGATCTACGCAGCGCCGAAGCGAACGACGTCGCCGCGATTGTCAATGCTGCTGTTGGTCACTGGACGGTGCAAGATCAACGTACGCGACTCCCCCGTCTCGCACGACTGAACGACATCGCACTCCTACTCCCTACACGCAGTTCACTCGATGCGATCGACCGGGCGTTCGACGCGGCAGATATCACGGCGCGCATCGAATCACGCTCACTCGTATTTGCCACTAGCGAAGTACGTGATCTCCTGTCGATTCTCGAGGCAATCAATGACCCAGGAGATGCAATCTCGATCGTTGCGTCGTTGCGATCGCCAGGCTTTGCCTGCAGCGACCGCGCCCTCGCGCAATGGTCCATTGCGCACGGCTCTTGGGACTACCGCAGTGCACCACCCCACGACATCCCATCAGATCACCCTGTCGCGGCGGCGATGGCCACACTGCGCATGCTGCACACTGTCCGGCAGTGGCGGTCGGTCAGCGACACAGTTGCCGCGATCATCGACACCTTGTATCTCGAACCGCTCGCGGTAATACACCGGCGTCCGCGCGATCGTTGGCGTCGGATACGTTTCCTTTTACATCACGCGCGGGTCTGGGACGACGTCTCGGGTCCGTCCGGACTTGGTGGATTTGTGGCGTGGGTACGGGAGCAAAGCTCCGAGGGCGCGTCGGCCGTCGAGGTGCCGGTTCCGGAGCCCGACGATGATGCTGTTCGCGTCCTCACGGTGCATGGTTCGAAAGGACTCGAGTTTCCGATCGTGATTTTTGCTGGCCTCGGCGCGACACCGGCCGTTCGGCAACTGCCGGTCCTGTTTACCGAGACCGGCCCGCGTTTTCGCGCAGGCCGCGCAGCACTTCCCGTCGCCTCGCGAGGTTATGAGGAAGCGAAATCCCGAGAAGCTCAACACGAGACCGCCGAGCGCGCTCGCCTTCTCTATGTTGGCGCGACGCGCGCTCGGGATCATCTCGTGATCTCGCGCCATCACAACGAACGGCGCGCCACGAAATCCTTAGCCGCGCTCCTCGAACCGCATTTCGAAGTTGCAACGTCCCGGCATTTCAGCCACACCGATCTCCACCCCACACTCGACCCCGAACTCGCCGTCGGGTCGAACCCCGAACACAACACCGCGACGCCGCACGCCGTTGCCCCACCGCTTCCTGCACTCACCACTCCACGAGCAATCGACGACGCCCTGGCGACGCAGCGCGCCATCCTCGAGGGCGCATCGAACCCAGCCGCGCTCAGCGCGACTGGCGTGGCACAGTGGATGCGAGATACCAACGACGCCGGGGGCGACCGCGACGACCAACTTGGAGATGATCGAGCACCGTGGCAACGGGGACGCGCCGGCAGCGCGTTGGGTCGGGCCGTGCATGGCGTATTGCAATTCTGCGACCTCGTCACGGGAGCTGATGTTGACCACTTGGCAACCGAACAAGCCGCCGCCGAACACATTCCAACCCGGGTGCACGAAATCGCGGCACTCGTTCATTCGGTTCGAACAAGCGCGGTGGTCACCCAGGCGGTCGCCGGGCGGTACTGGCGAGAGGTTCCGGTTGGGGCGACGATCGACGGTGTGGTCATCGAGGGGTATATCGATCTGCTCTTCGAAGCCGATGGTCAAATGGTCGTCGTCGATTACAAAACGGATCATGCACCCACCGATGCCGACATCGACCGAGCAGTCGGGCGTTACGCACCTCAGGCCGCGACCTATGCGTTGGCCGTCGAACGGGCGCTCGATCGGCCGGTTGATGCAGCGATATTTGTCTTCGCGCGTGCATCCGTGGCGATCGAACGCGTCGTCGACGACCTCGACGCTGCGAAGCGACAGGTCGTCGCCGCGCTCACGACCGGGAGTTTGACTCCATAACCCGGGCCATCCGCTACCAGTCGGTAGGCGTGTAGTCCTTCAAGAATTTGCCCCAGACATGGCGGCCCGTATTGCAACCGTCGATAATCGGATCGACGATACGTGCGGCACCATCGACGATATCGAGCGGTGGATGGAATCGCTGTTCGTTGCGTTTGCGCAACGCGATGTCGATGGGGTCCTCATCGCTGACCCATCCTGTGTCGACACTGTTCATGTGGATGCCGTCGGCGTGATAATCGGCGGCAGACGTGCGCGTCATCATGTTCAATGCGGCCTTCGCCATATTGGTGTGCGGGTGGCGTGTCGTTTTGAATCGGCGGTAGAACTGGCCTTCCACCGCCGACACATTCACGATGTGTTTATCTCGTTCCGGCGTGGCGAGCATGAGTGGCTTCAGACGTGCGTTGAGCACAAACGGTGCAACTGCGTTGACCAATTGCGTTTCGAGAAGTTCTACCGACGACACTTCGGCCAAGGTGAGCCGCCACGAATTTCGATCGCGAAGGTCGAGTTGTTGCAGGTCCTGGTCGAGGTGGCCGTCGGGAAAGAGGTGCGATTGTGCGCTGGATTCATCGGCCAACAAAGGGATCTGTGACAGTTCGGCGGAGCGCATCAAACCCGCGATACTTGCCCCGCCCGTCGCGTCGGCCCGGACGCCGGTGGGCACACTCGAGTTTGCGGTCGCGATCGTCGCACCATCCGACACGAGGTCGTAGCCGCGTAACCCCTCGTACGCGCCCAACAGCACCTGCAGTTCGGATGGCAACGCGTGCAGCGACGCCGATTCTTGTTCCATCATGTGACGATAGAAATCCGGCGGACGACGTACGGTTTGACACGCGTTGCTGACCACAAAATCGAGGCGGGCACGGCTTGCGAGGATGTGCGTACAAAATGCCTCCACACTCGGCGTGTGGCGCAGATCGAGCCCAAAAATTTCGAGGCGATCTGCCCAATCGTCGAAGTCGTCTTCTTGGGCATAGCGCATCGCGGAGTCGCGTGGAAAACGAGTTGTGACGATCAGGTGGGCACCAGCACGTAGCAACTTGATGCCGGCCTGATAACCGATCTTGACGCGACCTCCTGTCAGCAACGCAACGCGACCGCGTAGATCGGCCGTCTCACTGCGCTTGCGGTAGTTGAATTCCGCGCAGACTGGGCACAGCTGGTCGTAAAAGTGATGTATCGCAACGTATTTCTGCTTGCAGACGTAACAATGTTGTTGGCCAATTCCACCACGACGGGGCGCAGCATCTGGCGTTTCGGCTGGCGCGTCGATGTCGTTCGGTTCGAACGCGCCGTCGCGTAATTCGAAAGGAAGCGAGACATTGGGCGTCGTGAACACGGGCTTCGCGCGCAGTGAACGTATGCCCGTCTCGTTGAGGCGTTCCTCGTCGGCAGCAAGTTTTGCGGCGCGATTCCGTCGCACTTTCGCCCGAGTGCGCAAACGTCGTTCCGTGGGATCCGGACAGAACACATCACCTGCGGCGTTCAC
>JBBRPC010000175.1:0-8248 GCA_038228615.1 Acidimicrobiia bacterium
AGATTGGCAGGAGCCTCACCGAAGTACGAAGCGACCTCGAGCTGAATATCTGGCTTCGTTATCCAGTTCAGCCATTTGTAGGCACAATTGACGTGCTTCGACTTCGAATACACCATCCAACTGTCGGACCACGCGGTCGATCCTTCGGACGGAACGATGGCATTCACCTTGGGTGACGTCTTGTCGCCTTGCACGAGGTTGGTGATGACCTGCCAGGTCGTGCCGATCACGGTGCTTGCCTTTGTGAAGGCCTCTTGTTCTTTGAGGTAGTCACTCCAGTACTCGCCGACCGTTTGTTTTTGATCCTTGAGCAGCGCTACGGCGGCGTTGAACTGATTGTCGTCCAGTGCATATGGATCTGTGATTTTGAGATCCGGCTTCGTCTTCATGAGGTAGAGCGCCGCGTCTGCGATATAGATCGGCGAGTCGTACGCGGTCACCTTTCCTTTGTACGGCGAGTTTTTGTCGAATACGGCGCTCCAGCTTGTCGGTGCTGGTTTGACGACATCGGCGTTGTACATGAGCAGGTTCGCGCCCCAACCATGGGGCACTCCGTAGACGACGCCGTCGACTGTGTTCCAACGCTGGCCGCGGAGCTTGACCCAGAGGTCGTTGTAGTTGGTCAGGAGCGAGGTATTCACCGGAGCGGCGTCGCCGTTCGCGATCGAACGAAGCGACGAGTCGCCTGATGCCGAAACGACGTCGTATTGACCGGCGTGGAAGAGTTGGTATGCCTCATCTGAGGTGCCGAATGTCTTGACGGTGGCCTTACAACCGCTGGCCTTTTCGAACGGTCCAACCCAGTTGTAGGCCTTGTCGGTCGAGCCGTTTTCTGCGTACCCCGGCCACGCCAGGATGCTGATGCTGCCTTCGGACGCGCCGATCGCCTTGATACCTCCGACGGTCGTCGGTGAATTGCTGGCGGTGGTGGTTGCTTTGTCACTGCCGCATGCGGCGAGCGTGAGGACGAGAGCGAAGCCACCGGCGGTGCACTTCGCGACATAACGCTTCATAGTTCTCCCTTGTTTCTGACCTGGAACATCGGATTTTCGGAGTTCATACGGTGGCGAGTCGACGCGCGTCGCCGAGGTTGAGTGCGAGGTGCACGTGCGTATCGCGAGCCGGCATTGTTTGGCCGGGTGGAATATCTGCTGCGAACGGAGTGCCGGAGGCAAGTGCGCAGCGAAGGCGAACGAAGCTTCCGAGATATTGGACCTCGAGCACCGTGGCATCGAGGATGACTTCGCCAGTCGTCGGCACTGTGCCATTTGCGACGAGCCGAACCGTTTCCGGGCGCACAGTAAAACAACCAGATTCGCCGAACATTGATTCTGCTTCGGCGTCGCGAATCATGTTGCTTGTGCCGACGAAGCTTGCGACGAACTCGGTCGCGGGTCGTTCGTACATTTCTGACGGTGTCCCGACTTGTTCTATGCGCCCGTGATTGAACACCGCGATGCGATCACTCATCGTCAATGCTTCGCTTTGGTCATGCGTCACGAATACGAACGTGATGCCAGCGTCGCGTTGGATCGCTTTGAGTTCTACCTGCATCTCCTCGCGCAGCGTGAGGTCGAGTGCACCAAGGGGCTCATCAAGCAACAGCACTCGCGGCCGATTGACGAGGGCGCGCGCGAGCGCGACGCGTTGGCGTTGACCACCCGACAATTGACTCGGTTTGCGATCGGCGAACCCATGCAGACGTACAGCCTGCAACGCGACATCAACCCGCTCGGCCCGTTGTTGCTTGGGAACTTTGGCAACCCGCAGGCCGTATTCGATGTTGCGCGCAACGGTCATATGAGGAAACAGGGCATAGTCCTGAAACACGGTATTGACGTCGCGCTCAAAGGGTGGGCGCCGACTGACGTCGGTACCGTCGAGCATGATCGTTCCGCTCGTGGGGAGTTCGAATCCGGCGATCATTCGCAACAAGGTGGTCTTTCCTGAGCCCGATGGGCCGAGGAGAGCGAAGAATTCGCCTGGCGCGATGTCGAGGTCGACGTGGTCAACCGCGACGACCTGGCCGAAGTTCTTGCACACACCTCGGAGTGCGATCGCCGGTTGCTCTGCGTGTTCGATCGTCACGGATGCCTCCTCAGCTCTGCACAATAGGTGTGGAGTCGCGGTAGGCGCCGGACTTGCGAAATGGGTTAGGGCGCCAACGGTCGGGGGTGAATGCAATGGCGCGGGGGTAGTCCTCAAACATCCATCTGGCGAAGTTGCGGCGCGTCCAATTGTTGGCATCGACGACCCGCAGCGCCGCGCGTGCACCGCGTGGCCGCGCGAGCACGTGCTGTAGCAGACCGGCGAACTGCAGATCGCGCCCGAGGGTTTTGTGCACCGACCGGCGGTAGCTCGCGGCGACGTCGCCGCCGCGTGAGATCGCCAGACTTGCGAGCATTCCAGTTTCGATCGCTTGAGCAATTCCCTCACCGGTCATTGGGTCGACCACGCTTGCCGCGTCGCCCACGTAGAGCACCCTGCCGCCAGAATATGCATCGACCAACGATGCAGATGCGTACCGCGTGGGGATTGGCCATGCGCGCACTGCTCCTTCGGGCGTTGCATGTGGTCCGAGAACGCGTTGCACGGTCGGCCGAGCGAGGAGTTCGGGCCAGAGGGCTTTGAGGTCCTTGCCGCTGCGACCCTGGTTCCGCAACACGCCGTAACCGACGTTCGCCCGTCCATCAGGAAGTGGAAATACCCAGACATAGCCGGGGAGGAGATCTGGCTCAAACACGACCCACAAACGGTCGTCGCCAGCGTTCGAAAAGTATTGACGTGCCGCATGCCATTCGCCGAGATCGCGCGGCGCTTCGGGATGGAGCGACCGTCGGACCGCTGACCAGTGACCGTCGGCAGCGATGACATAGCGAGCGTCGATGGTCGATCCGTCATCGAGGTGTACCTCGACGCCGCTGCTCGAGGGAAGCGCAAAGTCTACGGCCACTCCGAGCCGTTGCTCAGCTGAAGTCGCCGCGACAAGATCGTGCAACGTCTCGTCGAGACACATGCGACTCACGACACCTGCATATTCGCCACGTCGGCGGGGAAGCGGAAGCACGATGGTACGTCCGTCGGGCCCGACGAGCATCGCGTCGTCGACGTGGACATAGCCACCGGGACCTTGCAGATCTTCGAGCGACACTCCGAGGGATTCAAGAAGGCGCAACGCGTTCGTTGTCAGACCATCGCCACATGTTTTGTCGCGAGGGAAATGAGCCTTATCAACAACAACTGCCCGCAGGCGTTGGCGAGTTGCTGTGATCGCGGCGGCTGCACCTGCCGGGCCAGAGCCAACAATCACGACGTCGTAGCGGCCCATACGCGGGCGAACCTATCGAGCTTGCGTCGGGTCGTTCGGGTTCAACGAATTTCGCGATTGCTGAACCAGGCCAGCGTGACCGCAGTCAGACCAACAGCCCACAGCACACAGAGCACCGCGGCACTACCAAGTGACGTCAGATCCGCTTTGGCGCCACGACCCAGATCATGACCGAACTGATTGCTCGCAAACGAGATGATTCCGTTGATCGGCAAGATCTTTGCGATGGGCGCTCCCCAACTCGTCTGGCGTAGGAAACCGAGGCTGATCATCATGCCAAACAGAATTCCCACAGCGGCGACCGTACGTTTTGTGAGTGCGGCAATGGCCAATCCGAGCGGGGCAGCGAATGCCGAGGCCAACATGATTCGACCAAGGTCGGCGAGTCGGAACCACAGCCAATGACGATCGAGCCCAGTCGAAATACCGCGCATTGCCGAACCGAGGTATTGAAGTAGCCCTGCTCCGATTGAGATCACGAGCACGCATATCGCGCAGCCGAGCATCACGGCGAGCGTCTTGGCGAGGTATACCAATTTGCGCCGCGGTTCGTACATGAGCTGTGTACCGATCGAGGTGCCGAAATCTGCGGCGAGAAAGCTCGACGCCAACACGATCGACAGCAGCGTCATCGCGATACCGGTACCTTGCAGCGTGCCGCCGAACGTTTTGGATATGTGGATACGGCGGTCACCATCGCCGAAATACACCGAGACTCCCGGTTGTCCGTGAGCATCCTGCGGTCCGCTGAAGATCGGTTCCCGTTGTTCGACACACGATTTATCGACAACGGGTTTGTGATTGAACACGCCGACGCGGCACTCGTCGGGGATGCCCGGTATCAGCGCCGGAGTGAATGTTGACGACGGAGGCGTTGAACGGATGAATTGCACCACGTTGATTGTCACCACCAATAGCAACGCTGCAACAAGACTTCCCAACACCATCCGACGCGAGAAAAACCGTCGCAACTCTGTGTCGAGCAATCGCATGCTCATGCCGATGCTCCATCGGCTTGACTTGTGATTTCCAGGAATGCGTCTTCTAACGATCTGCCAACCGGGGAGAGCTCACTTACCCAAAGACCCTCACCGGCGAGATGCGCAGTGATGTCGTGTGCGCGCTCCGGTGATGCGTCGACGAGCATCTCGCCGCGTTCGTCGGAGTACACCTTCCACCCTGCCGCGAGCAACGAACGAGCGGCTACTTCGCGTTGGTCGGCTCCGCCGGGAACCTTCACAGTGAATCTTGAACTCGTGCCCGCGGCGAGGATTTCGGCGACCGTCCCCGTTCGAACCAACTTTCCGCGGGCGATAATTGCGACGCGGTCACACGTGTGTTCGATTTCATTCAAGATATGACTCGATACAAAGATCGTCTTTCCCTGATCCGCAAGTGAGCGCATGAGATGACGCATCTCGAGAATTCCGGGAGGGTCGAGACCATTCGCTGGTTCATCCAGGATGAGAAGGTCGGGGTCTTTCAACAGCACCGATGCCACGCCGAGCCGTTGTTTCATGCCGAGGGAGTACGACGCGAATCGCGACTTGGCGCGTTCTGTCAGCCCCACTGTTGCGAGGACTTCGTCGACGCGCGCCTGCGGAAAACCGCGCGACCGTGCGAGCAGGGAAAGATTCTTGCGGCCCGAAAAGTTTGGGAAGAACAACGGTGACTCCACAAGCGCGCCCATACGATCGATGATCGACGGCAACTGTGTGGGGATTGGGGTATCAAAAATGCGGATCGTCCCGCTGGTAGCACGCATATGACCAACCAACGCTCGGATCGTCGTGGTTTTCCCTGCGCCGTTCGCTCCGAGGAATCCAAACACACCGCCTGCAGGTACTTCGAGGTCGAGACCATCGATCGCCCGGACCGGCGCGCCGCGCTGCTGATAGGTCTTGGTGAGTTGTTGGATCTCGATTGCGGTTGGCATAGACCGCAAAGCATCGCGCGCCGCGGTGTATACCAAAGGCGATACTCGACCAATTCATCCCTCCACAACATTGTCGTCCAGTGATGCGTGGCTCCACTGGGGATTCGTTGGTATCTCCCACGTCGCTCTCGGCGAACTCACAGGTTTGGCGCCGAGAATGTGGACATGAAGTCGATGATGACCGTGCCTGCACCGCACCGGCGCAGACTGAGAGATCAAGTGGACACTGCTGTTGAAACCGCGTCGGCTGCCCCTGTCGTCGACATTGTGATTCCTGTCTATAACGAGGCCGTCGGGCTATTGACTCAAGTTGAACGCCTAGTTGATTACCTGAACGAAACATTCCCGTTCACGTATCGCGTGACGATCGCCGACAACGCCTCGACCGACGCAACGTGGGATATCGCCTGTCGATTGGAAGCTGCCAACGAACATGTTGTCGCGTTGCATCTTGAAGAACGCGGTCGCGGACGCGCGCTGCGCGCTGCATGGTCAAACAGCGACAGCGCGGTACTTGCCTATATGGATGTCGACCTCTCCACGGACCTCGATGCGTTGCTTCCGCTCGTCGCGCCGTTGGTATCTGGCCATTCCGATGTGGCGATCGGCTCGCGCTTGTCGGCTGGATCTTCAGTGGCCCGTCGCCCAAAACGGGAATTTATTTCGCGCTCATATAACGCAATGTTGCGGACCATGTTCGCCACTCAAATTCGCGATGCACAATGCGGATTTAAAGCGGTTCGCCACGACGTAGCCCAACGGTTACTTCCCTCGATCCAAGACAACGAATGGTTCTTCGACACCGAACTGTTACTCATTGCTGAAAGAAATGGGTTGCGGATTCATCAGGTCCCAGTCGACTGGGTCGACGACCCCGACAGCCGCGTACAAATAACCCAGACTGCGTTCGACGATGTGCGAGGTGCGCTTCGTGTCGCCACGAGCTTCGCTCGAGGCGGTGGACGTGTGAATCTCAGCGACATCGCCCGCGATCCGCTCGTCGATGACTTCGGGCGCCGGATCGTGAGTTTCGCGCTGATCGGTACGCTGAGTACCGGGGTATCCCTGGCACTGTTTCTGAGCCTGAGGGATCCCGTTGGCGCTATTGGTGCGAACGCAATCGCGGTGAGCGCAACCTTTGCGTTGAATGCGTACGCGAATGCTCGCTATACGTTTCGCGCCGGGCGGCGAACCTGGAGGCCAGCGTTCATTGCGTACGTTGGCACGCTTGTCGGTGCGACTGCGGTGCTGGCTGCGACGCGCGCTGCTGGTGCGAGTCGAGTGGTCGAAGTACTTGTGCTGTGCGCCGTGTGGGCAGTTGCTGCGGTCGCCCGCCTTGCGTTAGTGGCCAAGAACCGCCGGCCAACATCCGTCGACCCGACGCTCTGAAGGAGCACGTACCGTCATGACTTGGACACCGGTGACCGACGAGCAATCGCCAGCGCCCCAGCCAGCACCAGCGCCCCAGCCAGCGCCAGCGCCCCAGCCAGCACCAGCGCCCTCGCGCTCGTCGCGGTTGGCGCGCGTCGTACGGGGTCGACCCCAAGATCCAGCTTGGGCGCGGCTGGCGTTGTGGATCTTGCTCGGCGCAACTGCGCTGGCCTATCTCTGGGACCTCGGCAGCTCAGGCTGGGCGAACAGCTACTACGCAGCAGCCGTGCAGGCTGGGACAAGAAGCTGGAAGGCATTTCTTTTTGGTTCGACCGACGCGTCGAATTTCATCACTGTCGATAAGAGTCCTGCCAGCCTGTGGCCGATGGTGATCTCAGCACGCATCTTCGGACTGAACTCGTGGAGCATGCTTGTGCCGCAGGCACTCGAGGGAGTAGCTGCGGTCGCGTTGCTCCACGCCACAATTCGCCGCTGGTTCGGATCGGGCGCAGGTCTGCTCGCCGGCGCGATTATGGCCGCCACGCCGGTCGCGGCGCTCATGTTTCGCTTCAACAATCCTGATGCGCTGCTCGTCGCGCTCCTGGTAGCCAGCGCCTACTTCCTCACGCGTGCGATCGAAGACGGCCGCACCCGATGGATGATTGCGTGTGGATCGCTTGTTGGATTCGCGTTCTTGGCGAAGGAGCTCCAGGCGTTCCTCGTGCTGCCGGCATTCGCTGCGGCGTACCTCTGGACTGGTCCTGGCAAACTCGGTCGTCGTGTGCTGCAGGGCGTTGCGATGGCTGCAGGACTTGTCGTGAGCTCGGGATGGTGGATCGCCGCGCTGATGTTGACTCCAGCAGGTAGCCGTCCGTATGTCGGCGGATCACAGAACAACTCATTTTGGAACGTGTTGTTTGGCTACAACGGTTTTGGACGACTCTCGGGCAACGAAACCGGCAGCGTTGTTGCCGGAGGAGGTCCGGGCCGCGCAGGTCAATGGGGCCCGACTGGGTGGTCGCGGATGTTCGGATCCCGATTTGGCACGCAAGTGTCGTGGTTGTTGCCGGCCGCGTTGGCGCTGCTTGTGGTCGGCCTCGGCTATTCGCTTCGGCGGGCGCGGACCGATCGAACCCGAGCCGCGCTGATCGTGTGGGGTGGTTGGTTGGTCGTGACCGGCCTTGCGTTCTCGTTCGGCCAAGGCATCATCCACGAGTACTACTCAATTGCGCTCGCTCCTGCCATTGGCGCGGTGATCGCGATTGGGTGCCACGCGCTGTGGACAGCACGTCACACTTGGCTGGCTCGAGGGTTGTTCGGCGCGACGTTGATCCTCACCGCTTGGTGGACGCGAAGATTGCTCGTGCGGTCGCCACAGTGGTTCCCCTCACTTCGCGGTTGGCTGATTCCACTGGCGTGTGTGTTGGCCGTGGCGATGCTGATCGTGTGGAAGTGGCAACGCGCGGTGCTCCCATTTCTTGCGGTCGGCGGCCTCGCCCTGAGCTTGGCAGCGCCAGTTGCGGCCACCGCGACGACGGCTCGTTCACCACATTCGGGCCCGATTCCCTTAGCGGGGCCGGCATCTACGGGCGGGGGTTTCGGCGGGGGGTTTG
>JBBRPC010000176.1:0-8243 GCA_038228615.1 Acidimicrobiia bacterium
AACGTGAGGCGGCGGTTTCCCGCGGTGAGCGCTTCGGTTTCTTCGATACGTTGGCGCACCCGACGGGGAACCCTGCCCCCTCGTCGACCGATGAAACGCACCCGCACACCGTTGGCATGCAATTCCTCGCGGCGGCCCAACAAGATCCGTTCGTTGAAGTTCATCAAGAACCGCACTTCGTCGAGCGGACGGCGCCAGTTCTCGGTCGAGAATGCGTAGACCGTCATCCAATCGAGGCCGAGCGCGAGCGCGCCGTCAATCGTGTCGAACAGTGCAACTTCACCCGCGGCGTGGCCTTCGGTGCGTTTCAAACCTCGACGTTGGGCCCACCGACCGTTGCCATCCATGACGATCGCAACGTGTTTTGGGATGTGCTTGGCTTCGATGCCTTCGGGGAGCGCCACAAGACCCGACCGTATCGAACGTTGCGACGCCGCCAGTGCTTCTGCACGATTACTTCACGCGCGATTAGGCGGTGACGGTAATCGTCGACACCATTGCTTCGTGGCCAGACACGGTGCAATGCACTTTGTACGTACCTGGCGCGAGCATGAACGCGAACTTACTGTCGGGTCCGCTTCCGCTCTTCAGGAGTGGGCCGGCAGGCACCGTCTGTCCGATGAACTCAAGGGTGTGGAATCCATCGGGGCCGGTGTAGTCGATTTCCACGCAGCCACCTTTGACCGTAAATGCTGGCTGCAGTTTGATCGCGTTGGTAACGGGTATTTTCAGATGCCGAGCGATCGGCGTGCAGGCCACGGCCGCGGCTTCTTTCTTTTCCTGAGCGTGACCGACTGAAACAAAGCCTGCAAACATCAACACAACAAGCGACACCGCCGCAAACACCGCTAACGATTGCGACCGCATCCGCGGCGCGTTCGAGAGCCCGCTCGAGGCGCTCAGTATCGCGACAGTCACCACGACCGCAACGATGATTGCAATTGTGCTTTTGCCGGAGAGCAAGACGCGCGAGAGATTCAACACGTAAAAAATGATGATCGCGACCGCGATCAATGGCGTGAGCAATGGTGCCAGGTAACGATCGAAGTTCGTCTGACCCGCATTATTCCTGGCATGCCATTTCACGCGCTCCACCGGCGCGCCAGCATCTGCTGCGACAACCTCGTGCGCCGCATCGGGCGCCTCGGCTGGCTCGGCTTGCGTTGTGATTGTTGTGTCTTCGGTCATGGTTGCGATAACCCCAGAAGCTCTCGGTCGAGGTCGACGGATTTAGGCTGAGACAGACTCGGTGATCTGCGCATCGGGGCTTCCTCTGCGGCGAACCAACGAAAGAACACGATAGCGATCACGACCCACAGGATCAGACCTGCGCCAGTTTTCATCACCAATCCTGCGACGACCTGATCGGAATGGGCAGAGATTCCCCAGAGGCGGTCGAATTTCTCATAGTCGCGATAAATCGGATGATCGCCGAAGGCGAGAAACGACGCTGGAATTGTGGGGAGCACGGATTGCAAAAAGAGATACATCATCTGCAACGGCGGCTGTAGCCGAGGGACTTCGGGAATCGGTGACAGGACCGGCATCCACAACACAACGCCGGTCAACAGCAGCACCGCATGTAGCGCGAAATGAAGGAGGCCACTGTGAATGCTGGCCGAAACCACCGCCGGCACGTGCGTGATGACGAGCAACACATTAAACAGCACGACTGCAGGAAAGAATCGAGAGAATCGCTGCACAAGACGCATCGTGTGGGTACGGTCCAACACGTATCGCACGAGCCAGCCAGGACACGCTCGAATCGCAAGCGGCGCCGCAATCAGGGTGTAGAGCAGGTGCTGGACCATATGGACGCTGAACAAATAGCGTTCGGCGAGGTCGTGCACCGGATAGTCGGATGCCACCCAGATGACGCCAATCGCAAGGACGGCGCAGACAACATGACGCCGCTGCACGACGGGCGTTCCAGGGGAGACCAGCGTCGGGCCAATGCGCACGATTGCGATGTAATACGCCGCGATGAGCAGGCCAATAATGACCCAGACATCAGGATGGGCCTGCCAGGCAGGAAATCCGACGCGGGCGACGCCGAGCATGTCAGCGCGACGGGAGGTTGTAGGAGTTCTGCATCCCGTGCAGGACGAGCATGATGATTGTGAACAACAACAATGCTCCCACGAACCCGAGGATGAAGAACCTTCGCAGGATCTTGCTGTCGGTCTTCAGGTGCATAAACCACGCCACAACCAACACAAATTTGACCCCAGCTGCGCCAAGCAACATGAAGATCAACAACGTTGAATTCATGTGGCCGTCGAGATACGACATCGCCACTTCGATGCCAGTGATGACCACGAGCACCACCGCGACCATCACATACTGGCGCGGTGCTGGGTGGCTATGACCGCTGGCAGGTTCCAGCGCAGCAGGAGTCGCAGGAACGATGGCGCCGTGGTCGTCGGCCGGTACGAGATCAGTGGTGGTAGTCACACAATCCTCAGGCGATCAACTGTGGTACGGGACGAGGTAGACGACAGTGAAAATCACGATCCACACGATGTCGACAAAATGCCAGTACAGGCCGGCAACTTCGACAGCTTCGGCTTTCTCAGGACCGAGTTTGCCTTGGAGCGATCGCTGATACAGCGACAATAACCAGAAAATCCCGACGGTCACGTGTGCGCCGTGCAGACCCGTCATCACAAAGAACGTGCTCCCGAACGTCCCGCTGCTCAGCCGAAGCCCTTCCCGATAGAACTCCGTGAACTCAAAGACCTGTCCGGAAATGAAGGTCAGTCCGAACAGCGCTGTTGCGACAATCCAGATCCGGAACCGTCGTTCATCACCGCGTTGTATGGCAGCCAGCGCGAGCACCATCGTGAGCGAACTCATCAACAGAATGAAGCTCGTCGCTGACGTGAACGGGATATTGAACAAGTCGTGCGGGTTGAACGCCTTGCTGATCAGCCCGGCTTTGGCGAAGTTCGTGTCCCGGCCCCGGTATAAAAGATACGACGCGATGAACGCTCCGAAAAACAAACACTCCGACGACAAGAACGCCCAGATCGCCAACTTGGTGTTGGACACGCCAGTGTTCGTGGTGTGACCATGACCGCCGCCGTGTTCACTGCCGCCGTGATCGCCATGGTCGTCGACGGGATTGCCCGCGTCGCCATCGCCGGGAGCGAGTGCTGGATCGGCAGTTACGGCAGTCATCAGTGTGCGTCCTGTGCAGTATCGGGCTCCACGAGCCAAGCCGTCAGACCAAACATCAACACCGCGACGCCAAGCCCAACAAGCCACCAGTTCTTGAACACAAAGCCGTATCCCGAGATTGGCAAACCGAGCGCAAACACCATTGGCCAATACGAGGGCGACGGAAGGTGGATATGTGAACCGTCACCTACGTGCTCACCGCCATCGCTTCCGCCGGATG
Source organism: Acidimicrobiia bacterium (assembly GCA_038228615.1). GTDB lineage: Bacteria > Actinomycetota > Acidimicrobiia > IMCC26256 > PALSA-610 > F1-120-MAGs023. The sequence continues at coordinate 3,401 of JBBRPC010000176.1, forward strand.
GCAAACGCACAAGGCGACCTTCGTCGTCTTCGGCGTATTTCCTGTGCCAGAAATCGTCGGCCGCATGCACATCGGGGACTTCGAGGAAGTTGTATGCAGGTACTGGCGATGGAATGCTCCACTCCAGCGTGCGACCGTCCCAGGGATCAGATGGCGCGACATCATTGCGTTTACGACTCGATATGACGTTCACCATGAAGATCAATACGGCCAACGCAATAATGAATCCGCCAATGGTTTCAAGTTGGTTCAGGATTTCCCAACCATGTCCTGGCGCGTAGGTGTACGTGCGGCGCGGCATGCCTTCGAGACCGACAATGTGCATCGGGAAGAACGTGAGGTTGAACCCCACAAACAGCAGCCAGAAGTTGACCTTGCCCATCTTTTCGCTCAGGAAGTGTCCGAACACCTTCGGCCACCAGAAGTAAAAGCCGCTGAAGAACGCAAAGATCAAACCACCGAACAAGACGTAATGGAAATGCGCAACCACGAAGTACGTGTCGTGCTGCTGTGCGTTCGACGGAACGATCGAATGCATGACGCCGGAGAGCCCGCCGAGGGTAAACATCGCGATGAACCCCAAGGAAAACAGCATTGAGGTAGTGAGTCGAACTGCACCTCCCCAGACCGTGCCGAGCCAGTTGAAAATCTTGACGCCCGTGGGAACTGCAATGGCCATCGTGGCGATGCCGAACCCGGTCGTTGTCGCTGGTCCAAGACCAGTCGCAAGCATGTGGTGCGCCCAGACGCCCCAGCCAACGAAGCCGATTGCGATGCCCGACATGATGACAACGCTGCGACCGAACAGAGGTTTGCGACTAAAGACCGGTAGCACCTCCGACACGATGCCCATGCCGGGCAAGATCAAGATGTACACCTCCGGATGCCCGAACAACCAGAACAGATGCTGATAGAGCAGCGGATCACCACCCGCGGCAGCATTGAAGAAGTTCGTGCCAAAGTTCCGATCCATATACACCTGGATCAGCGCCGCGGTGACGGGTGGCAGCGCAAACAGGGTGAGCATCGCGATGATGAACATCATCCACACGAACACGGGCATCCGCAGCAACGTCATACCTGGCGCGCGCATGTTGAGTGTCGTGACGATGAAGTTGACCGCGGACGTGACCGACCCGATTCCGAGCATGATCAAACCGATCGCCCAAAAGTCGGGGCCGTGACTCGGCAAAAAGCCCTTCACCATCGGCATGGACGTGAGCGGCGTATAGCCAAACCACCCACCGTTCGGCGCGCCGCCGAGGATGAAGCTCGAATATAGGAAAATCCCACCGAACAGGAACACCCAGTACCCGAGCATGTTGACACGAGGAAACGCAACGTCCCGCGCGCCGATCATGAGCGGCAGGAGGTAGTTCCCGAACGCAACCGCCAACGGCATCCCGACGAGAAAAACCATCGTGGTGCCGTGCATCGTGAAGAGCTGGTTGTACGTCGCCGCAGTCAACACCGTGCCGTTGGGCCGCCAGAGCTGGAGGCGGATCAGCAATGCTTCAATACCGCCGGCCATCATGAACACGAGCGCGGTTGCGCCGTACATGATCCCGATCTTTTTGTGATCGACGGTGGTCAGCCAACTCGTCCAGCCGGTCGTTTTCGTCGGTCGTGCCAGACGAGACCTGCGTTGGGTCACGACGGTGGCTTGTTCGATCGTGGTCATTGGGAATCTCCGAAACAACGATTCGTAGCGGTCACGGTTTCGACCCGAGGCTCATCAGGAACTTGGCGATGTCGTTGGCTTGGCTTTCGGTCATCGGATGTTCTTTCGAATACCGGAAGTCGGCCATGCCGACGCAGGGCTTCGACTTATTGAAGTAATCGGGACATTCCATCGGCTTGCCGAACTCACCAGCGGAGTGCGCTGGCGCGTCCCAGATCCATTGCGTGAGATTGTCGGCGGTGAGCGGATACTTGGCTCCAGCGAACGACGTACGGTCGGCGAGATGGGTCAGGTTCGGACCGCGCGAAATCGGAATCGGCTTCTTGCCGGTTTGGACATCATTGTCGACTGCAGGATCGAGACCTTGGATGTAGTGACAACTCGAGCAAGTAAAGACGTCGTCCCACTTCTTAAATGTGGCGACTTGTGCTGGTGTCCAACTCGTGAGCTGGCTTGCGTACCACGTGTTGAATTCCGCCAGGCTGTCGACTTTGGCCTTGACGTGCATATCAGCGTGACTCAAGCCGCAGAACTGGGCACACTGACCGTCGAACCACTGCTTCGCCTCTGGCGCGTTCTCAAGGGCTTTGTCGGCGATCATCTGAATATGGTTCTGGTGCCCGTCGATCGTGTCTTTCTTGCCGACCAACGCAGGGATCCAGAATGAATGATTGACGTTGTCGGATTTCAGCGTGAGCCAGATCGGAACACCTGCTGGAATGTGAAGTTCGTTTGCTGTGACAACATGTCGAGTTTGGCCATCGACCTTGGTGTATTCGAATTGCCACCACCACTGCTTACCCGTGACGGTGATCTCCATCGCACCTTTTGGCTTTGCGGCTTGATCCCAAATCATTTTGACGGTGAACACTGCCATCACCGCGAGAATCAGTACCGGCGCGATCGTCCAACTGATCTCAAGGGTGGTGTTGCCATGCGTTTGGATGGGGTTTTCGTTGCCCGGCCGTTCCCGAAACCGGATTGCGACGTAGATCGTTGCCGCAATAATCAGCACGCCGACGAGTGCCGCGACCCAAAAAAATGCGTTGAAGATGTTTGAGTCGTCGCGAGCGATCTTGCCGTGCGGATCAAACGTGGACTGAGTATTGGTGCTGGTACCGCATCCAGCCACTGCAAGCGCTCCAAGCACAACGAGAGCGGTCAGTTTCGCTGGCGTCGGGCGCCGCATTGTTCCTTGCAACATCAGACCTCTCCGGGCCCGGGCCTGCGACCGCGAGCGTGGCTGTGATGAACGTGTTCGCGTGGTTTGGGACTCTATATGGCTCCGGCGCGACAGAGCGGAATTAGTAGCCAAGTCGATCAAGTGCGTGCGCCTTCCGCTGCCAATCAGCATCGACCCGCACATGCATTTCGAGATGCACTTTCACGCCGAGCAGGCGCTCAAGCTCGAGGCGCGCACCGGTACCCGCGCGTTTGAGATTCTCGCCCTTTTTCCCGATCACGATGCCTTTTTGTGAATCGCGTTCGACGCGAATCACGGCGCGCATCGCCAATACCGGATCGCCAGCGTTACTGGTTCTTTCTTCGATTTCGGTGACCGTCACCGTGATCGAATGCGGAAGCTCCTCACGTGCCCCGGTCAACAATTGTTCGCGCACGAGTTCCGCTGCCAAAAAGGTCTCGGGCTGGTCGCTGATCACGCCTTCTGGGTAGTAGTGGGGCCCTTCGGGCAGATGACTCAGAATTTCGGCCGCCAACGCGTCGACATTGTCGCCGATCTGCGCCGAAATCGGGACATAGGCATCAAATTCACCTAACGCTCCGCTCCCCAGTAACCCGAGGTGCTCACCGATTTGTTCGTGGGTCGCCAGATCGGTCTTGTTCAGCACCACGATCCGCGTGGTCGCATCGGAGCGTTGCACGAGGTCGGCCACGAAGCGATCACCAGGACCGATTTGGGTGTTGGCTTCAACGAGCAGGCATACAACGTCGGTCGCGGCGAGCGATTCGATCGCCCGTTGATTGGTACGTTCGCCGAGCAGCGTGCGCGGTCGATGGACCCCTGGCGTGTCGAGAAAGACCATCTGATGATCGGGATGGGTGCGCACGCCGCGCACAGTTGTGCGCGTCGTTTGGGGTTTGTCCGACACAATCGTGACCTTGGTCCCCACCATTGCGTTCACGAGGGTGGACTTTCCAACGTTCGGTCGGCCAAAGAGCGTCACAAACCCCGACCGGAACATTGGTCCCGCCGGTTCGGTCACGGCGTGCTCGCAGTTGATTGACCAGCGCCGGCATCGGCGTCGGAACCGTCGCCATCACCACGTTCGTGTTGGACGACCCTGCGCACCAGCACCGACACGATCCGGCGACCGTCGATTCGTTCCGCACAAAATTCGAAACCTTCGTAGGTCACGCATTCTCCCGGCTCGGGCACATGACCGATCGCGTTGAACACGAGTCCACCGACAGTGTCCCAGTCGTCGCCGAGTTCGGCTCCAACTTCATCTTCAAGATCGCCAATCGGTGTTCGCCCTGGCACCCGCCAACGACGTTCATCGAGCTGTTCAATTGCCTCAAGCGGCGAATCGAATTCATCGACGATCTCACCGACGATCTCTTCGAGCAGATCCTCCATGGTGACGATCCCAGCTGTACCGCCGAACTCATCGACGACGATTGCCATATGGAACTTACGTGCTTGCATCATGCGCAACAGCTCCGCAACCTTTTTCGACTCTGGCACGAATACCGCTTCGCGCAGACTCGCTCGGACCTCTGCGGTGCCAGCTCCAGCTGCCGATTGCGCAACGAGATCTTTCAGGTACACCAAACCCACGATGTCGTCGGTGGATTCTTCGTAACACGGGATACGCGAAAACCCGCTGTTAATCATCGTTGCGACCGCGGCGTCGACAGGTTCGTGTGCTTCGATCGCCTCCATCTGCGTGCGCGGCACCATCACGTCGCTCACGGGAGTATCGCCGATTTCGAGGACCGAATGAATCAGGTCCTTCTCGGTATTTTCAATCGATGACTCGTCGGCGGCAACGTCGACCATGGCCAGAATTTCCGCTTCAGTCACCAACGCGCTCTGCGCCGAATCTTTGCCAGGAAGCACAACGTTCGCGAGGCCGATGAACGCTCGTACGAAGAGGCGCAACGGTAGGAAGCGTGTCAGGAAAATCAACAATCCAGAAA
>JBBRPC010000177.1:0-8203 GCA_038228615.1 Acidimicrobiia bacterium
GCCGAAACGGTCGCGAATGCCGCGGAGATGACCGTGTTCGTGATCACCACAGGGAAACGCAAGTCCATTGCCGAGAGCGTCGAGGCGCCGTTAAAGCCCATCCAGCCGACGAGCAGAATGAACACACCGAGGAACGCCATCGGGATGTGATGGCCTGGGATCGCACGCGGCTTACCGTCTTTGTCGTACTTACCGATTCGTGGTCCGAGAATTTTCGCACCCCAAAACGCTGCGACACCACCCATTGCATGGACGACTCCCGAGCCTGCGAAGTCGAGCGCACCGTGGCCCCATTTCGGACCGAGCACACCGAGTTGCGACAACCAACCACCGCCCCACACCCAGTTGCCGTAGACCGGGTACAGGATCGCAGACACAAACAGGCCCCAGACACAAAACGACGAAAACTTCCAACGCTCAGCCATCGCGCCGGTGGGAATCGTTGCGGTCGCGTCCATGAATACGAGCTGGAAGAAGAAGAACCCGAGGACCGAGACGTCGTATCCAGCACCGCCGAGAAAGAATCCACCTTTGGCGAGAATGTTCCACGAACCAATATGGATCGGACTCGATACTTGCGTCAGCCCGAGCGCCGCATTTGAAGTCGCGCCGAACATCAACGCGTAACCACACACAAACCAACCGACGACACCCAGCGCGAAGATGACGAGATTCATCATCATCGTGTGGGCGGCATTCTTTGCCCTGGTGAAGCCTGTCTCAACAAGCGCGAAACCCGCTTGCATAAAGAGCACCAGCACACCACCCACGATCAGCCAGGTCATGTTGAGCGAGGTCTGCGTCTTCGCGATCTGTTGCGCAAGACGCTGCGGCGCGTCCGCCGGCGGAGTGCCTTTCGGAAGCACTGTTTCGCCTTCAGCCTGGGAATTGCCGGTGTGTACCCCGGTCGGATCCCGTCCCTCCGCAAGCGCAACGCCGCCGAGACCTAGGCACAACAACAGCGTCGACGCGGCGCCAGCAGCAAGGATCCGTTTGCGCCACTGTGTGGTGCTCAAGCGGGAGCCATTCCTCCGGCGGTGCATGCGTAAAAGGGCCGGGACCAGGAGCGACACGCTCAACGCCGCGAAGAACAGGGATACGGGCGACATGGGCAAACGCCCTCCTCATTGACTCGTGTACAGCTTCAAGAAATGTTCACGTCACACTGCGTTCAGAGTGAAAACGGAATGTTTCCGGAAATGTTTCTGCTTGTGAACAACATCTTTTAGGAATCTGTCAATTAAGGAAGGACGCTACGCGGTTGCCAACGCGTGGAAGTGTTCGAGAATCGCGTCGCGACGCGGATTGGCGGCAAGGGCAAATTCGACCTCACCGAGATTCGCGGCTTGCAATGTGCGCTGGCGTGGACCGAGTGACTCAGCGAGTGCCGCGTCCCACATGCGCTGAATAATTTCGGATCCAGGGATTGCACCCCCAGAACACGTTCGCAACGTGCGATCACGAACTTCGGTGAGCGCCGTTTGCAAATAGGCGACGTGCGGTGTTTCGTCGGACCGGATGTAGCTCACGAGACGGGCGGCCTCGCCATCCCCCGCAACAAGGTTGCTATCGCTCAGCACCTCTGCGGCCCATGCGAATACATGAAACGCAGATACTTCAATGAACATCAGCGCGATCATGAAACGCAGCATCGCCTCAAGTCCACCATCGATCTCGGTACAGATTCTTTCCGGCTGAGGTGGCGCAGCAGTTTGCGCTTGATGTGAGGCTGCGTCCGAACCGGCAGTCGCGAAACCCAAGCGACGCAACATTGCATTGACGTCATCGGCGGAATACGCATGTTCGAAGGCGATATCGCGCGCCGCGAACCACATCTCTTTGTGGCCAGCTTCTGCGGCGAACCCAACCTCGTCGCGGGCGTGCGTCTCAAACAAGCCTCGTTCGAGGTGACTCAGCGCCGTGTGTTCGATCGGATCAACAAAATGTGGTTGGAGGTCGCCAATCCCCACCTCGCGAATTAACCCCCCGAACCCTTCCACGGTGCCGATGCGTGTCAACAACGCCGCGGTAGGAGCGAATACGCCTTGGCTCAGCAGATACTTCGACTGCGACACATTCGGGTACGGCTCAGGCCACTGCGCCAACGGCGCATCCACAATGGCAGTTTCAAAGTGTTCCGCGTGCTGTTCCTGCCAGTTGCGGATCGCTGGCCACCTGCCGAGCGTACGCGGCGACACGTAGTCACCATCGTCGTTGAAACCGCCATGGCAGCGGCGACCGTCGGCGAACAGCGGGGCTGCGACCGGATGCGTAGCGATTAACTCGGCTTCGGACCACTCAGTTTGTAGGTTGCTCACAACACAGATCGTAAAGTATTTGCACTTATAGTGCAATTCTTGCCGTAGAATGCTCCCGAATAGAAAAGGACGCCCCGGAAGGGACGCCCTTTTCGAAACTTACGGGTGACAACTCGTTGGAACGTCAGGCCTTCTTCGCCTTCGCGTAGCGCTTCTGGAAGCGCTCCACACGACCGCCAGTATCGACCAACTTTTGCTTCCCTGTGTAGAACGGGTGGCATTCCGAGCAGAGTTCAACGCGCATCGACGATTCCGTCGAGCGGGTCACGAACTCGTTGCCGCATGAGCAGTGCACGCTGCACTCCACGTAATTGGGGTGAATTTCAGTCTTCATAAGTGTTTTCCAGTGTAGTGATGGGGTTTGGCGACTCAAGAACCGCCGCCTTCGCTCGGATATTCCGCAGGTGAGTTCCACGCGGTGACCGCGAGAAGCCACAAATCAATTGGCGGTTTTCGCGATTTCATTGAGGAACTCGGCGTTAGTGCGTGTGGTTTTGAGTTTGTCGATCAGCAGCTCGAGGCCTTTGCCCGACGTGCCGTTCCCGCCACCATCGGAATCGAGGGCAGCAAGCACGCGCCGGAGCTTCCAGACTTGTTGCAGCTGATTGCGCTCGAACAACAACTGTTCCTGGCGCGTTCCTGAGCCTTCGACATCGATCGACGGGTAGATACGACGATCGGAGAGGCGACGATCGAGTCGCAGTTCCATATTGCCAGTGCCTTTGAACTCCTCAAAGATGTGTTCATCCATTTTCGAGTTCGTCTCAACTAGGGCAGTGGCGACGATGGTCAGCGATCCACCTTCTTCAACGTTGCGGGCAGCACCGAAGAACTTCTTTGGCGGATACAGCGCACCGGCGTCGATACCACCCGACATGATGCGACCGGTCGCTGGCGCCGCGAGGTTGTACGCACGAGCGAGCCGCGTAATGCCGTCGAGGACGATGACGACATCTTGGCCCATCTCGACCAGGCGTTTTGCTCGCTCGATGGTGAGTTCCGCGACATGACAATGCTCGTCGGAGGGACGGTCGAACGTGCTCGACACAACTTCGGCACGCAATACGTGCCGCTTCATGTCGGTGACTTCTTCTGGCCGTTCATCGACGAGCAACACCATCACGTGGCATTCGGGATTGTTGCGCTCGATCGCGTACACGATGTGTTTCATGATCGTCGTCTTGCCAGCTTTCGGCGGTGAAACCACCAGCGCACGCTGACCTTTTCCGATTGGCGACACAAGATCGATGATGCGTCCCGTGAGCTCCATCGGATTGTCAGGGAGCTCAAGGCGCAACTGCATGTCGGGAAACAGCGGGGTGAGGTCTTCGAAACGCAGGCGTTCACGCGCTTCGTCGGGTGTCACAGCGTTGATCAAATCGACACGAACCATCGCCGGATATTTCTCCGTCGTCGATGCCGGACGTGTGGCGCCTTTGATGTGATCACCTTTGCGGAGCGAGAACTTCCGTACCTGCGAGGCAGAAACGTAGGAGTCGTTGCGACCGGGCTGGAAGCCAGCGGATCGCAAAAATCCATATCCTTCGTCACGCAGATCAAGCACGCCCGAAATCTCGATGAGTTCGCCTTGGTACTGGGTCACATCGATATCGGCCTGCGGCGTTTCGCGCACGCCATCGCGGGTGCGACCACGACGCCGATTGCGACGGCTCTTCGATCCGCCTTCTTGCCAGTCGTCGCTTGGCTGGCGTTGTTGGCCGCCCTGCTGATTCTGACCAGCGTTTTGCTGACGGCCTTGATTGCTGTTGTTCTGCTGTCGAGCCTGATTGTTCTGCTGACGGCCTTGCCCGCCCTGTTGCCCGCCTTGGCCTTGACCTTGGTTGCGTCCAGAGGTTTGCGTCTGTGGGCTGCGTTGTTCGTGACTCGTAGGGCTCGCGCTCGCGATGGCCGTGTCTGACGAGGTGGCGGAATGAGCGTTGGAATTGTCTGTTCGACCGTTCGCGCTCGAATCTTGTGTCACCGTGGCACCATCATTCGTCGTCGGATCGCTCGCTTGGGGCGTCGAACGTCGCGGCCGAACGATCGGAAGTGGTTCGGCGTCGGTGTCGGTTCCCCGCACGAGGGATGCTTCTTCGGCCGCGATCTTCGACATCGGGTCGAGCTCCGACGCACGAGCAGATCGGATCCGTTTCTTTTCTTGCGGTGGCGCGTCGCTCCCGGTGTCGGGCGCAGATCCGTTTCCGGATCCGTTGGCATTGGGGCTCTTTTTGGTGCTCCCATTGCCTTTCGCGCCACTCGCGGGAACCGAGGCCCCCACGATCGCTTCAACGAGGTCAGCCTTTTTCATGCGGCTGATGCCTCGTATCCCAACTGCGGTCGCGATCGCCTGCAGTTGTTCTCGGTCTTTGCCGCCAAGCGTGGAACGCTCGAAGGTCTTGTCGCTCATGGTCGACTCCCGGCGACAGGGTTCGAGGTCGCCGTCTCGCTGTCGGGCTCGCTGCTTGCGGGCACGGTATGCGGATGGGAAAGGGTTGTTCGCCGGGCAACATTCACCGCCGAGCAATTCCGCTCGCTCTCTGATCGTCACCGCGCAGCAATTGCGAAGGAATTTCAGAAATCGGTTCGGCCGGAAATTGATGCCTCCGGGACCGCGCCGTGAGGGGAACGATTTGTACTGTACACCCTCGCAGAGCTCTTACGGCGACATCGAGACTTCGCCCAGGTCAATGGGCGCTTTGTGCCGCCAGGAACACGGACTCCACGCCGATCGTGTACCGGCTCACAACGCGCCGCGTCCGGATTATTTGCTTCTAAGGTTCTGGCGTGCGACGACTGGTCATGACTCCGATTGTGATGATCATCGCAACTGCGTGTTCGTCTTCGAGCTCAGGCCCATCATCGGTTCCCACCACGGCGACGCCGTCGCATCCCAGCGCCACGAGCCAGCTCACACCGACAACACGCCCACGGGGAACATCCGCCGCTCCCCCGCTTGGCGCGCACCACACCGCAACCGAGATCGGGCACATCCGACTGCAACTCAGCACCATCGCGTCCAAACTCGACAGTCCGGTCGCGGCGGCCGCGCGTCCTCACGACACGCGGCTCTACGTCGCAGAACAACATCGGGCACGTGTCGTGAGCATCGACCTCGACAGGCCAACCGCACGCACCATCGTCCTCGACCTGCGCAGTGCAGTTACTCAGGGGAATGAACAGGGGCTCCTCGGCCTCGCATTTTCACTCGATGGTTCGAAGCTCTTCATCGATTTCACCGATCCGAAAGGTGACACGCGCATCGTGGAGTACACGATGCGGCCCGACAACACTGCCGACCCCACCACAAAACGTCAGCTGCTGTTGCAACGGCAACCGTTTCCGAATCACAACGGCGGTCAACTCGTTGTGGGCCGCGACGGCATGCTGTACATCGCACTCGGCGATGGCGGATTCGCCGGCGACCCATTCAAAAATGGCCAAAACCTCGGCGCGCTGTTAGGCAAAATCTTGCGGATTGATCCGCGCCCGAGTGGCACGAGCCCATATCGCGTTCCTGGCGACAACCCATTTCTGCATCGTCCCGATGCCCGGCCTGAAGTTTGGCACTGGGGGCTGCGCAATCCGTGGCGGTTCTCATTCGATCGCGCTACCAACGATCTTTGGATCGGTGACGTCGGCCAAGATAACTACGAAGAAATCGACCACGTCGGCGCTGGAGTGCGGGGCGAAAATTTCGGGTGGAATCGACGCGAAGGCACCCACGGGTACAAGGGCGGTCAACGCCCAGCGAACGCTGTCGAACCGGTACTCGACTACCCACACGATTCCGGACGTTGTTCGGTCACGGGTGGATACGTGTACCGCGGCACCCGCAGCCCTCAACTACAAGGAATCTATATATTTACAGACTTTTGTGAGGGTGACCTCGAAGGTATCGACGCGACGAACGAGGACGCACATCCAGCGAACGGCTCACTCCACCTCCACGTGGATCAACCCACAAGTTTCGCACAAGATAACAACGGAGAGCTGTACGTGTTGTCGCAGGCAGGCACCATCCAACGCATCGACGCGGGATAATTAACGACGAAACGACGGTTTGGCGGCTTGTCAGGTGACAAGATCCGCCTTGACCACGATGCGTTGACGGGCAGAGCCCTTGGGATGGCACGCGATCAACGTCGCCTCGGAATTCGTACGTTGATCTACGACCCAGATGTCGGTAGGTAACACCACAAACGTCGCGCGCACGCGATACGTGAACGTCCCATTCTTCATCTCGAAGATGATCGCGTCGCCGACACGCAAACGATCCAAGTTCAAGAATGGATGAGTGTGGCTGACACGATGCCCCGCGAACACCGCGTTGCCGAGTTCACCGGGCATCGCGGCACCTGGCCAATGGCCCGGCCCCTGATTGATCACCTTGGCCCAGACGCCTTCGTAAATCGGATGCACCAACTTGATGGCAGGAATTCGGATCGTCCCGATGCGTACAACGGCAACATCGGCGTTGGGATCACTCGGCGACGGTTCGGGCTGCGGGACCACAGGCGAATTGACATCGTCGCCACCGGACCCTCGGTCGACCGGGTCGAGCGTCGTCGGAGTAGGAATCAATCTCGAACGCGACGCAGCACTCGCAGCGTCGTTCACCTGGCCGGACAGACGCATGTCGTGCTGCAATTCGTGACTGCCACCGCATGCGATCGGCACACACAGCATCACAACCGCGACGACTCCATTCCGTAACTTCGTCACAGCCCAAGTGCTTCGAGTACGTCGTCGGCGTTGGCATCGACGGTCGACCCGGCATCAACCTCTGCGATGGCTCGATTCGGATCCTTCAAACCGTGACCGGTCACAGTGCATACGACCCGTTCTCCTGGCACAACGAGCCCCAACGACATGGATTTGAACAACCCTGCGACAGATGCCGCAGACGCTGGCTCCACAAACACGCCATCGTTCGCTGCCAAAAATCGGTACGCCTCAAGTATTTCCTGGTCGGTCACCGCACCGATATGGCCGCCCGACTCGTCACGAGCATCGATGGCTTGCTGCCACGACGCCGGGTTCCCGATACGGATTGCCGTAGCGATCGTTTCCGGATGTGCAACGGGCTCGCCGGTCACCAGCGGTGCAGAACCCGCGGCTTGCCACCCCAGCATCCTCGGAGTTCGGGATGCCAAACCATCTGCTGCGTATTCGCTGTAGCCCTTCCAGTACGCGGTGATGTTGCCGGCATTGCCAACGGGGATGCAATGCACGTCCGGTGCATCGCCAAACGCGTCGACGATCTCGAATGCTCCGGTCTTTTGACCCTCGATTCGATACGGGTTGATGGAGTTCACGATCGTGACCCCGTCGCGATTTCCGAGATCTCGAACGAGGTCGAGCGCGTCATCGAAATTGCCACGGATCTGCAGCGTCTTTGCACCGTGAATCAGGGCCTGCGCGAGTTTGCCCAACGCCACATGGCCTTCGGGGATGAGCACGGCACATATCAAACCTGCCCGCGCCGCGTAGGCCGCAGCCGACGCTGACGTATTTCCAGTTGAGGCGCACACCACGACTTTGGCGCCTTCTTCAACGGCTTTGGAAATTGCAACCGTCATCCCACGATCTTTAAATGATCCCGTCGGATTGGCGCCTTCGACTTTGAGATACACCTCACACCCAGAGCGCTCCGACACGCGCGGCGCTGGCAACAACGGCGTGTTGCCTTCGAGCAGCGTGATGACCGGCGTGTTGTCAGAGACTGGCAGCCGCGACCGATACGCCTCGATGAGGCCGGGCCAGGGATAGCTTCTACCGCCTGCGGTCATGTTCCACTTCCGATCACGCGCAACATCGATCCAACTCGTTTTACCGCCTCAAGGTCTCGCACATCATGCATCGTCGCGGCAAGCGCAGCTTCGGGA
>JBBRPC010000178.1:0-8098 GCA_038228615.1 Acidimicrobiia bacterium
CGACCCGTATTTGTCCGGAACGAAGTTCGCGTGGCTCCTGCACGAAGGTGGCGTCGCCGACAACGAGAATCTCGCGTTTGGAACCGTCGACTCCTGGCTGCTGTGGAACCTGACCGGCGGTGTCGACGGCGGAGTTCACGCCACAGATCCATCCAACGCCAGCCGAACAATGTTGTACGACATTGGCGGACTTCGCTGGTCACCAGAGTTGTGCGAACTCCTCGGCGTTCCGATTCGCTGCCTACCGACCGTGTTGCCGTCGAGCGGGCGCTTTGGGGTCACGGTGCCAGCTCACGCCGCAGGACTGACCGTTCCTGTGAGTGGAATCGCTGGTGACCAACAAGCTGCGTTGTTCGGACAGGCATGCTTCTCCCCTGGCATGACGAAAAATACTTATGGCACGGGCAGTTTTGTGTTGAGCAATGTTGGGGCGAGGCTCCCAGACCCGGTAGATGGATTGTTGACAACGGTCGCGTGGCAACTCGGCGATGGTGCTGTCACGTATGCGATGGAAGGCGCAATCTTTGTGACTGGTGCTGGCATTCAGTGGCTCCGCGACGGGCTCCAGATCATCGACAATGCCGCCGAAACCGAACCGCTCGCGATGAGCGTGCCCGACACCGACGGAGTGTTCTGCGTTCCGGCGTTTACGGGCCTGGGATCGCCATACTGGGATCCGTACGCACGAGGCACGATCGTTGGCATCACCCGCGGCACCACGCGGGCGCACATCGCCCGCGCCACGATTGACGCGATGGCGTACCAAACACGAGACGTGATCGATGCCATTACCGCAGCCAGTGGAACGCAACTCGTTGAGTTGCGAGTTGATGGCGGCGCGTCGGTGATGGACTCAATGTGTCAGTTCCAGGCAGATCTCTGTGGTGTGACCGTGCGGCGAACGGCGGTGCAAGAAACAACGGCAATGGGTGCTGCGTACCTTGCTGGCATCGCCGAAGCCGTGTGGGCATCGCCAGCCGACGCGCAACACGCGTGGCGAAGCGATGCGACGTTCACTCCTTCGATGAGCGACGACGACCGCAACGCGCGCCATGCTGAATGGCAGCGGGCTGTGGCGCGCTCCAGAACCTGGGCCTAGCCCAATCAACTCGCCAGTTTGACGTCTTCGGTGGGAAGCCGCTCGGCCTTTTTCGTCGCGTAGGTGTCTTCGTATTCGTATCCGCTGAGCTGTTGCAGTTCGAACATCACCTCATCGGTGATCGCTCGGAGCGCAAGGTGATCGTGTTCGCCTTGGTGGTAGTGCTCCATGTCGATTGGTTCACCGAAACGAATGATGACTGTCTGGCCAAACCGAGGCAGTTTGCGATTGATGGGTTGCACGTGATCAGTCCCAACCAAACCGACCGGCACGATCGGAGCGTTGCATCGCAACGCAAGGCGAGCAACGCCGGTGTGACCACGATGCAGTAGTCCGTCGCGCGTTCGGGTGCCCTCTGGATAAATGCCGAACACGCCGCCGTGAGCGAGCACGTCTGCCGCAGCATCAAGTGCGCCTTGCGACGCAGTGCCGCCTTCGCGACGAATCGGGATCTGCCCGACCGCCCGGAAAAACCATGCGGTCTTTTTGTCGTCGAAATACTCGGCTTTGGCCACGAAGGTGACGCGCCGATGCACGATGAGCGGAATGAACATCGAATCGAGGAACGAACGGTGGTTCGCTGCGAGAATGACGGGGCCCTGTTTGGGCAGGTGCTCTTTGCCTTCGATTTTGATACGTACCGTGAGCCGCAACAGTGGTGTTGCTATGGCTTTGATCACCCAGTAGAGCACGGCCTCACATTACGAGGCGCGGCGCCGCTGATCCAGAGTTTCTACTGGAGTATTCAATCGTCGAGCCAGCGCATCCACCTGGGCCACGATTCGCGCGTGCTCGATAACTTCCTTACGGGCGTTGCGCAGTACATAGTCGGGATTCATCGAACGGATTAAACTCCGTATATCAGCCATGTGGGGTATTCCCTCGTCCTTTGTCGTAGGGATGTGCCTCACTCATAGTCGACCGTCCCGGTGACGTATCGGCATCCGCAGCGTTTCAGTTAACGAAACAACAGATGAGATCTTGCTGACTGTGACGGTTTTCGGCTCACGATTGCCCTCGCCGATTGCCCCCTCGCCGATTGACCGTCCGGTCAAGTCGCCAATAGGCTGATGGCAATGCGCGACAAGCTCACGCCCAAAGGTCGCGAGCGTCGCGAGCAACTACTCCGCACCGCAGCCGGGCTCTTCGCCGAACGCGGCTACCACCCCACCTCGGTGAGCGACATTGTGACAGCGATGGGCGTTGGCAAGGGGGTCTTTTATTGGTATTTTGCGTCGAAAGACGAACTCATGACGGAGATTCTGCGGAGTTCCAGCCGGGAGCTGCGGCGCCGACAACAAGCCGCAATCAGCGGGGTTGACGACCCGCTCGACCGCATCGAGATGGGGATCCGAGCGTCGCTTGCCTGGTTCAAGGAGCACCGCGATTACTTCGCGATCATTCAATTCGCGGCCGCAGATGAGGTCTTCGCCCCAGTGCTCGCCCGCAACGACGACGTCGCCCTGGCTGACACAACCCGCCACATCTCAGAAGCGGTGGTCGCCAAAAGCATTGCCGATCTTGATCCAGTGATGCTTGCACACGCGATTCACGGGGTCGTCGGGCGGCTCGCACGCGACTTTCTGATTGATCGTGATGAACCCGTCGACACCGTTGCCGACCTAGCCGTCGCGTTCACGCTTCGCGGGTTGCGGGCTGGCTGAAGCGTCCGCGCTGGTTCACACCTCAAGCTTGCTGAGCGCCTTTTTGATCCCGCGCACCGCCTGGTGAATGCGCTGTTCGTTCTCGACCAACGCAAAGCGCACGAACCCCTCGCCACCTGGCCCGAACCCGCCGCCAGGCGACACCGCGACTTTGGCTTCTTTGACGAGCATCGTCGCGAACTCAAGACTCGACATTTCCCGATATGGTTCGGGAATCGGCGCCCATACGAACATCGTGCCTTTGGGTGCTTCGATATGCCACCCCATTCGGTCGAGTCCGTCGATCAACGCGTCGCGGCGGGCGAGGTAGACGGAATTGGCATACTTCGGATAGTCGGGTTCCTCATTCATCACGACGGTCGCGGCGATTTGAATCGGTTGGAAGGCGCCGTAGTCGAGGTAGCTCTTCAACTTGGCAAGGGCACCCACGACCTCCGAATTCCCAACCAAGAACCCTTGTCGCCAACCCGCCATCGAAAAACTCTTGGTGAGTGAGTAGATCTCCACCGCGACATCTTTGGCGCCGGGAACTTGCAAGATCGACGGTGGCACGTGTCCATCGAACCCAAGGTCGGCATACGCAAAGTCGTGCACAACAATCATGTCGCGATCGCGGCAAAACTGCACAACATCAGCCATGAAATCCAGATCCACACACATCGTGGTCGGGTTATGCGGGAAGCTCGTGACGAGCACACGCGGTCGTGGCCATGCCTGTTCCCACGCCGCATGCAGATTCGTGAAGAAATCCTGACCGGGTCCCATTCGAACGTATTGCACGGCCGCGCCAGCAAGAATCGGCCCCCAGATGTGGATCGGGTAACTCGGGGCAGGCACGAGCGCAGTATCGCCGGGACCAAGCAAGGCGAGCATGAGATGCGAAAAGGCCTCTTTCGCCCCGATCGTCGCGCAGGCTTCCGTCTCAGGATCGATCGAAACGTCGAAACGCCGCTGGTACAGCGCGCTAATCGCCTCCCGCAGCTTCGGGATGCCCCGCGTCATCGAATAGCGGTGATTCCGAGGGTTGCGCGCAGCCTCAATCAGTTTCTCGACGGCCGTATCAGGTGAAGGAAGGTCCGGATTGCCAAACCCGAGGTCGACGACGTCGTCGCCAGCTCGCCGGAACTCCATCTTCAGCGCCTCAATCGGGGCAAACGCATAGGGAGGGAGCGCGTTGATGCGACGAAATTCCATGGGCAAAGGCTACCGGCGGGATCGCCGTCGCTCAGCGTCGTTTTCGCGGGGAGCGGCGAGGCTGGCAGCGAAACGCACCGCGCGGCCCCTGCCGCATCGCCTTCGACCGGTACTGTGCCCGGCAATGCCTGCCATCGATGCCGTCCTGCTCGACATCGGAGGCGTATTCCACCTCCCCGACCCTGCGCGCATTGCCGCAGCATGCGAACGGGCCGAACACCCAATTGATCAGAGCGGAGTGCCCCGCGCTCACTACCGAGCAACCACGGTGTTCGATCATCCAGGCGAGGGCGAGGCGCCTTGGAGCCGGTGGTGGCCTGCATATTTGAAGACCTTCGCCGGCGCACTCGGAGTCGAGAGCGAATCGACTATTCGCGAGGTGTTGCGCCATCTCGGCGACGAGTTCACTACGGGAGGACTCTGGGAATACGAAATACCCGGAGCGCGCGAAGGCCTTCGAGCACTCCACGACGCCGGGACGCGACTCGGGTTCGTCACCAACAACGACGGCCAAGCGTTGACGCGATTACGAGAAATCGAACTCGCGCAAGTTGGGCCGGGTATTGGCGTCGCTGTCGAGTGCGTCATTGACTCTGGCGCCGTCGGGATTGAAAAACCTGATCCACGTATTTTTGAACTGGCACTCATCGCAATGCGTCTGCGAGCTGATCAGTGTTGGTATGTCGGCGACATGCCGGGCATCGACGCCGTTGGAGCGCAACGTGCCGGGATCCGGGTGTTCATCGTCGACCCATACGGCGACCATAAAGATCGGGTCTACGACGGATTCGAATTCGAGACGGTGACCTCGCTGCATGAAGTCGCGACGCTGGTCGATCGTTAGTACCTAGGGTTTCTTGTCACCAACGACCCACATGCTGAAGAATTGCGAGCCGCCGCCGTATGCATGGCCAAGCGCACGCCCGGTCTTCATCTCGACCTGGTAGTCGCCGGCGCGACCACGCACCTGCTGGGCGGCTTCGCCAAAGCGAATCATGCCCGACGCTCCAATGGGATTCGACGACAGCACTCCCCCGCTTGGATTCCACGGAATGTCGCCATCGGCCGCAGTAGCTCCAGCCTGTGTGAGCTTCCAACCATCACCCTCTGCACAGAACCCGAGGTTTTCGAGCCACATCGGCTCGAACCATGCAAACGGGACGTACACCTCAGCGCAGTCAAAATCTTCACGTGGATTGGTGATTCCAGCTTGGGCATACAAGTCTTTCGCACACTCGCGGCCAGCCAACGGATTGACGGAATCACGGTGAGCGAACATTGTTGGTTCCGATCGCATCGCCATCCCGTGCACCCACGCGACGGGACCTGGCGACGCATCCGCAACCTTTTCCGATCCGATCACCAGCGCCATTGCGCCGTCACTCGATGGGCACGTGTCGAGATAGCGGATCGGATCCCACAGCAACGGTGAGGCCTCCACCATCTCCAACGAGATATCGGGGATGTGGAGATGCGCACGCGGATTGCGCAACGCGTTCTTGCGGTCTTTGACGGCGACGATATGACCTGTGTTTGTCGGCGCTCCCGAGCGGTAGATGTAGCCGCGGATTAACGGAGCGAAGTAACCGCCGGCGCCAGCGGCCAACGCGGCGGAAAATGGTTGGGCGACCGACAAGCCCCACGTCGCATTGCTTTCGCTTTGTTTTTCATACGCGACGGTGAGCACCCGCTCATGGATGCCCGAGGTGACGAGCTTTGTGGCGACGATCGCCGTGGAGCCGCCGACAGACCCTGCCGTGTGTACGCGCATCATCGGCTTGCCCACCGCGCCGAGTGCGTCGGCGAGATACAACTCCGGCATCGCCACACCCTCGAACATGTCGGGAGCCTTGCCGATCACGACGGCATCAATATCTGCCCATGTCATACCCGCGTCTTCCAACGCTTCGATCGCGGCCTCACGTACGAGACCAGCCATCGACACGTCTTTGCGCGATGAACGATGCTTCGTTTGACCAACACCAACTACAGCTGCACGATGCGCACCCATATCAATCACCCTCCAAAACGCACACCATGTTGTGTTGTAAGCACGGGCCACTTGTGATGTGAGCAAGCCCACGATTCGCGGCGCCGTTTGAGATCGCATTGGCCACTTCGCCCATCCGATTCAGGCCTGCGGCCATCAAGACGTTGCTCGCCAGCGGACCACCCGACGGATTGATCGACGTCGTCGAACCGTCGATTCCGAGCGCCTCCGCCAACAGCAATTCTTCGTGGCTGAACTGCGCATGCAACTCTGCAATGTCAATCGTTCCGTTCGCGACACCAGCCTTTTTTCCGGCAAGTGTGGTCGAAACGGAGCGCGTGAGGTCACGCACACCCAATGAATGCGCTTCGATGCGATGTTCGATGCCACGTATCCAAGCCGGTCGGGCACAATGCTTGCGCGCCACGTCATCGGCGGCAATCACAATCGCCGTGGCACCGTCGGACACTGGAAAGATGTCACTTTCCCTCAGCGGGTCGCTGACGTACGGGGAGCTCGCCATGAGTTGCTCTGCTGTGGCATCTGCGGCGCTCCGAACGGCGTAATCGATGCTCATCCCGTTGCGTTGGGCGCGAGCCGCCACTTCCGCGAGATCGCGCTCGCTCGTCCCAGTGCGGTGCATGAACGCCCGCGCTTGCAGGGCTGCCATGTCGGTCATCGACGGCCACAGCGGCACCGTGTAGTACGGATCAGTCTGAACTGTCATCAGTTCGTATGGGTCGCCACTGCTGCCCTTGGAAAATCCGTAGATCAACGCGCTGTCGACCTCGCCCGTTTGGATATAACACCACGCCTCATACAGCGCCCACGCGGCGTCCATCTCAACATGGCTTTCACGAATCGGCGGGACCGCGCCGACGGCGTCGACACCCGAGACGAATGCAAACGGGCCTCCGAATAAATAGTCGAGGCTCCCGGAGCAAACAAAGCCGATGTCTTTCTTGGCGATCGTCGACCTTGCAACTGCCTCACCGATCACCGGCACGATGATCTCAACTTCGTTATGCACAACGTCACGCGCGACCGCGGACGTCGCGTAGGAGATAATCCCCACTTCCCTCAGGCTCGTCATTAGATGCAATCCTTGTAGTGGTCGTATGGAGCATCGGGTTCACCAGTTGGCTCGAACCATTCAAGCGAGGTGTGGCTCGGCTTCAATTTGGCGGCCCATTTCGCCTTGACCCGCATCCCCATGTGCACCTCTTCGGCTTCGCAACCGCGGATCAATGCCATGATCGTGTTGTCGGCGCCGTCGAGCAGCACGTGCGCGCTGACGAACGGTACCGGCGGCGCAAGATCCGACAGCCCAGGGATGTTCACGACGCAGTACGTGGTAATGCATCCGGTGTCAGGGAGATCGACATCGATGCTCGTCGGCTCACCTGTTTTCGGGTCGGTGCCGCGTGACGCTGAATACACCTCGGTCGAACCGGGAGCGCGACCGCCTGCAATTTTGCCCTGCGCCATCCCCATGAGATTCCTCACGGTGGCGACTCCAGCCGACACCGTGTAATGGAGCTTGATCGGCTGCACCATGCCAGTCACGGCGCTGTCGGCTTCTGTCGAGACTGGTCGCGGTGGAGCCGTCGGGGGCACCACTCCGTCAGGCAACGGGATCCACGCCTCGATGTCGCGCACAGAACCGACCCGCCCAACCTTCCAGTGCGGCATGACCCGCATGCCAATGCGTAAATCATCAGGCGAGTTCGCAACCACGACGTGCAACATGGCGGTGTCAGCGCCGTCTGGCTTGATCAAGGCAAACGCGAACGGTTGGCCAAACGGCTGTTTCGTGGGGCGTACGTTGCGTACCCAAGTGAAGCTCTCGATGGTCCCGGCGGGGCCCACCTCAACCCAGTCGTCGTCGGAGCCGCCGATCGACTCCGAGCTGTTCGGGTCGTATTCGACGGGCGGGACGAGCACACCGGCGGTCTTCGACTTCACGCCCAAAATACGGCCGTCGCGCAAGCCAGTGAGGTAGCGACCAATCACAGGTCCGATCGAGCGGGTATACCCGCCCGGGTACTCGACGACGTGATCAGCAATCATTGGTTCAGCCACGCGGGCCTCCTTTTCGAACGTTGTACAACACTGTCAGACCGTGCCGCCCACTGCACCGCTTCAGATCGA
>JBBRPC010000179.1:0-8062 GCA_038228615.1 Acidimicrobiia bacterium
ATCGATTTCCGCTTAACTCGAGCGAGGCTTGTCCGAATCGTAGATCGAAAAGTCGAAGTAGTCGGCGACGAAGCGATCATCAGCGGTATCGCGCGTCGGTGGAATCTGCAGCACGTTGATGCCTTCGACGATGACGATATCTGGTGTGCTGACGGTCACCGTGCGATCCGCGACGTCATAGGTGTCGTGTGAATACTGCGGAACTTCGACTTCAGGTACACCAGCCTTCAGATCGTGCAGGACAGCAACGAGATGTCGTACGTCGTAGCTCTCCGGGAACCCCTTGCGGTGCATCATGTTGCGTTCGTTCAATACCGCATTCGAGAAGAGAAACCCATCTGTCGTGATGACCTCAACGCGCGGATGCGACGGCCAACGGCCAAGCAGCGCCTGCAAGACACGCGACGTTGTGCTCTTACCAACGGCCACACTGCCAGCAACACCGATGATGAATGGCACGTGTGGCTTGAGTGCGCCGAGGAACGTGCTCGTCGTCTCAAGAAGGTGGTGGGTCGCGGCGATACGGAGATTCAGCAGACGCGACAGCGGCAGGTAGATATCGGCGACCTCGACCAGCGCAACATCTTCGTCGACGCCGCGCAGGGCGATCAGATCAGCGTCGGTCAACGTCAACGGAGTGTTGGCCCGCAAGGCGCTCCACTCAGCTCGATCGAATTCAAGGTAGATCCCGCGTTGGTCGTGCTCATCTGAACGAGTCATCGAGAAGGATTCTTCACGAGCATTCGGCCAACGATCGAATTGATTTAGGCTCGACGTCATGCAAACGATTTCGCATTGGATCGACGGCTGTCTCGTTGGTGGCACCTCCGGCCGCCAGAGCGCTGTCTACGACCCGGCCAGAGGAGAGCACATCGCCAACGTCGATCTGGCGTCGGTCCAAGAAGTCGATACAGCAGTCGCAGCCGCGGCCGACGCATTTCCTGGGTGGCGCGCGACGTCGTTGTCTCGTCGAGCCGAGGTGCTGTTCCGCATCCGCGAGATCTTCGACAGTCGCCGCAAGGAGCTCGCGGAGATCATTACGAGGGAACATGGCAAGGTCATCCCTGACGCAATGGGCGAGATCGCGCGCGGCCTCGAAAATGTGGAGTTCGCGTGCGGCGCACCACAGCTGTTGAAGGGTGGCTTCAGCGAACAAGCCGCCAGTGGCGTCGATGTGTTCTCGATGCGTCAACCACTGGGTGTCGTTGCAGGCATCACCCCGTTCAACTTCCCAGCGATGGTTCCAATGTGGATGTTCTCCAACGCCATTGCGGCAGGAAACAGCTTCATCCTCAAACCGTCAGAGAAGGATCCCAGTGCGGCGCTGTTCATGGCAGATGTCCTCCACGAAGCCGGCGTTCCGCACGGCGTGTTCAACGTTGTGCACGGCGACAAAGTCGCCGTCGACCGAATATTGGAACACCCAACGATCCAAGCGGTCAGTTTCGTCGGATCCACACCGATCGCGCGCTATGTCTATGAGACGGGTACTGCGAACGCCAAACGCGTGCAGGCACTCGGCGGCGCCAAGAACCATATGGTTGTACTGCCCGATGCCGATATCTCGATGGCCGCCGATGCTGCAGTGAGTGCTGCATACGGATCCGCAGGTGAACGCTGCATGGCGATCTCGGTTGTCGTTGCGGTCGGCGAAGCTGCGGATCCCATCGTCGCCGCGATCCATCAGCGCCTCGCAACATTGCGCATCGGGCCGGGAACCGATCCCGATGCAGAAATGGGTCCGCTCATCACCAAGGCACACCGCGACAACGTCGCGACGTATCTCGATGCTGCCGCACGCGACGGGGCAACGATCGTCGCCGACGGCCGCGACCTGAAGGTCGCGGGGAACGGGTTCTTTCTTGGCGTTTCGCTCATCGATCACGTCACCACGACCATGTCGGTTTACACCGATGAAATATTTGGACCGGTGCTGTGCGTCGTTCGCGTCGGGTCGTACGACGAAGCGCTTGAGTTAGTCAACGACAACCTCTATGGCAATGGCACTGCCATCTTCACTCGCGACGGCGGCGCGGCTCGCCAATTCCAATTCGATGTACAGGTGGGAATGGTGGGAATCAACGTGCCGATTCCCGTTCCGGTTGCGTATTACAGCTTCGGTGGTTGGAAGGCCTCGCTCTTCGGCGACACCCATATGTACGGCCCAGAAGGCCTGCAGTTCTACACACGTGGCAAAGTGGTGACAAGTCGTTGGCCCGATCCGTCAACATCCACGATCGATCTAGGTTTCCCACAGAACCGTTAAGGAATCACCATGAGTCAACAAGACGACGTTCGTCGCAACGATCGCAGCCACGTTTTTCACTCGTGGAGCGCGCAACAGCAAATTAACCCGCTCCCTGTCGCAGGTGGCGAAGGGTGTTGGTTTTGGGATTTCGACGGGAATCGCTACCTCGATTTTTCCAGTCAGCTGATAAATCTGAATATTGGGCATCAGCACCCGAAGCTGATTGCTGCAATTCAAGAACAAGCTGGAAAGTTATGCACCATCGCGCCCGCGTTCGCCAACGACGTACGCGGTGAAGCCGCCAGGATGATCGCGGAACGCGCGCCCGGCGATCTCAACATGGTGTTCTTCACCAATGGTGGGGCTGAGGCAACCGAGAACGCTGTCCGACTGGCCCGGCTCCATACAGGGCGACACAAAATCCTGACCGCGTACCGCAGCTATCACGGTTCTACAGGTGGCGCAATCGTGTATACCGGCGATCCGCGCCGCTGGCCAAGTGAGCCGGGCATGGGCGGTGTCGTGCATTTTCACGGGCCATATCTCTACCGCTCTGCGTTCTATGCCACCACCGAGGCAGAGGAATGCACACGGGCACTCCAGCACCTTTCCGACACAATCATGTTCGAAGGGGCCGCCACGATCGCTGGCATCATGCTCGAAACAGTCGTCGGCACCAACGGCATTCTCGTTCCGCCGGACGGCTATCTCGCAGGCGTCCGCGAACTCTGCGATCGCCATGGCATCGTGATGATTTGCGATGAGGTCATGGCAGGATTCGGTCGCTGCGGAGAATGGTTCGCGGTCGACCATTGGAACGTGACGCCGGATCTCATCGCGTTTGCAAAGGGCGTCAACTCGGGCTACGTCCCGCTCGGTGGTGTGATCATCTCCCAACGCATCGCCGACACGTTCGCCAATCGCGTTTTCCCTGGTGGTCTCACCTATAGCGGCCATCCACTCGCTTGCGCTTCGGCAGTCGCGAGCATGCAGATCTTCGAAGAAGAAGGCATCATCGACAACGCCCGACGTTTGGGCGAGGAGGTGTTCGGCCCAGAGCTCAACGCGCTCGCCGAGCGCCATCCCAGCGTCGGAGAAATCCGGGGCCTCGGATGTTTCTGGGCGATCGAACTCGTACGCAACCGTGAGACGCGAGAGATGCTTGTGCCGTACAACGCGGTCGGCGCCGACGCCGCGCCGATGGCCGAGGTCGTCAACGCATGCAAAGCCCAAGGAATGTGGCCGTTCAGCCATTTCAATCGGATACACGTCACGCCACCATTGGTCATCACACCAGAAGAGGCAAAGCAAGGCATCGCGATTCTCGACGACGCGTTGACCCTGGCCGATCAACACTGTCATTGATATTTGCGCCTGCTTCGCGTCGTGCAGCGAGCGGCATTGGGCTCGATGTATTACGACGAATCAGGCTCGTCATCGAGGGCACGGAGCGCGCCGGTTTGTACTGCACGTGCGACAGGAGAAAGTACAAGCCCGAGTTCGCCGACCGCTCGTTCGGCTCGACGCAGGTAGCCGAGCGCCGCCGCGGGGCGGCCTATCGCAACGAGCAACTTGGCCGGAGCTACATACCGCTCCTCGTCGTCTGGCTCCAGTTCCAACAACGCGTCGTAGTTCATGAGCGAGTTGGGAAAGTCGCCCCTCGCCGCAGCGTCGTTCGCGAGCATTTCAATCAGTCGAATCCGCAGGCGCCGCAAACGTTCACGCGGCCCGACGGCCCAATCCGCGAATGCATCCGCGGGAAGAAATTCGGCCCGGCACCGAGCGAGCGCCGCTTGACCGAGCACAGGATCTCGGGCCGTCAACGCGGCGCGTGCGTCGGATTCGAACTCGAACGCGTCGACTACGACATCCGGATGCAGCACGAGCGCATCGCCCTCCCGAGCGACGAGCTCGATCGATTCTCCTTCGCGTTCGACACCTTTTTTCAGTCGACTCAGTACTTTACGAAGCTGCGTCTGCCCGCTCCCCGGTTCGGCGTCTGGCCAGAGGTCTTCGGTGACAATCTCTGCATGCACGCGGCCGGCGTGCGCGATGACACAGCTCAGCAGTTGCGCAGGTAGTCCCGTCGGAATTGCACGCGCTGCGCCACCCACGGTGCAACGCAACACCCCGAAGGTCTGGACGACGACTCGGGCGCCGCGTTGGTCGATGACCGCCGCCGTTGGTGAGCCTGATTCCGTTGCCAGCGCCACGAGCGCCTTCGTCAGCATCGGTTCGTTGCGAACCGGGAGATCTGCAATACCGAGCGCCGCCGCCGCGTCGAACGCCTCAGCGGCGACGCGCCCTGCGCTCTCATCGCCGGTCAGCAACATTGCGTAGGCACGTATCAGCAAGTATCGCCAGCGATCCTTCGTCTCGAACCCACCACCGCCAAGGTCGGATTCGAGGAGCTCAAGCGCTTCATTCGCCACCGGCGAATCGCGACGCCACACCGCGCAGTACGCGGTTGCGAGATACACCTGGACAGGAGCCTCGCTGGCGCGGTCCTGCGCCCGCTTCAAGTACCGCTGCGCGTGGGCATCGAGTCCGAGCCGCGCGCAAAAATCAGCGGCATCGGAAAGGAAATACACCCCTGTCTGATTCGTGTACCAATCGCCGCGATGAAGTTCGACATTGCGCAATGCCTCCAGCGTGCCGTCGGCGTCGCCGAGCGACGCAAGATTGCGCGCCTGTTCCCAGTATCCGTATCCCAATACCCGGTGGTCATGCATCCGCGCCGAGGTGGCAAACACTTCATCGACATCCTCAAGCGCCTCGCGATGTTGGCCAGCGAAGTGGCGGATTTCAGCTCTGGTCGTGAGATAACTGAGCCGAGTCGTCGGGCGGATCACGGCAAGTTCGAGGGCGCGGTCGATCGCGTCGAGCGCTGCTTCGAAACGCCCGGCAGTGAAATGGACATAGTCGCCCAGCATCCGAAGCGCCGATGCCTCCCAGAGCGTTTCACCAAGCTGGTGCGAAAGCCGAGCGGCCTCTTCGAAATGGTGAGCAGACTGCAACAACGACATTTCGTCGGCTGGCCACGAATAGACCTGCCCAAGCACATCGTGTGCCCGGGCACGCGCGGCAATTTCGTCGCGGCCTGCCGCATCGAGAACAGCCAACGCAAGCGTTCGCGCTTCATCGATCCTCAGGTCGCGTGCAACATCGCGTGCGACCTCTGCTTGGATTTCGCGACCGAGGGGCGTATCAGGTTCGGTGAAACGCACCGCATCTTGCAAGGCATGCGCTCGGCGGACAAAGCCCGTTGGAGCGTCCGATTGTCGTGCGAGAATCAGCATGACCCGAGGATGCGCGCGCAAACAAGCATCAGGAAGCCGGTCCACCACATCGTGGAGTTCTAGTGGCTCGATCCCCCACAGCAATTTTGCGGGGCAGTTGCTCAACGTTGTAGCAACATCGTCGAACAGCCTGCCTTCGAGCAGGGCATGCAGTGCAGCCACCAGCTCTCCCGCGGCGAGGTAGGCATCCGATGCACATTGTGCGACCTGGCCGCTCAGCACACCGCGCTCTCGCAACTGATCGTTCACAGGGCCCGGGAATTCGAACCAGCCATCGCCACGCGGTGTGAGGGGTACGCCAGCCTCGCTCGCACGAATGAGTAAACCAGAACGACCCGCGAGCGCTACAAGCTGGTCACTCATCGTCGGAAGAAACGCGAGTTCAGCGAGCATTGTGCTGTCGAGCACGTCGAGTGCAGCCAAGCTCTCGTCGAGAAGGAAACGCAATACAGTCGGCACCTGCGCCAAACGCGCGAGTTCGCGGTCGGTGTTGTCCGTGCGTTGCAACTTGAGCAGCGCAAGCACGCACGCAGCTGGCCACCCACCCGTCACGTCGCGGACAGCCGCCACCTGATCGGCCGCGAGCGGCACGCCGAGCGACTCGGCGATCGCGCCAACCTCCTCACTCGTGAGCGAAAGGTCTTGGGCAGTGATCGACGCGCTACCGGCGAGAGGACGAAGTCGTTCAGCGCCTTCCGGTAAGCGCCGCGCTCCGATGACCACATTCGCGTGATCAGCGAGGAGGCGAACGAAATCGACAAGCAAGCTGGTGGCTTCGCTCGACAGAATGTGCGCATCGTCGATCACGACAAGCGCGTCGCTGTCCCGCAATGCCTCGCTCAACGTCGAGATGACCGCGTCGGGCTCCGGCGGAAGTTCGGCAAGCCCGAAACCGGCTGCACTCACCGCGCTCGCGAGTGCCGCGACGAACGACAGCGCATCGTGCGATCGCGTTGCCAACTCGACGAGTACGACCGGGCCCGAATGAACACGTGCGAGTTCGCCAATGAGCACCGATTTCCCATAGCCCCCACCAGCTTCAATCAACGACAACTTCCGGCCCAGAATCGCGTTGCTCAGGCGGGGACGACCAACATGGTGGTCAGGAAACGCTGGCATCGTCGGCAACCGCTACTAACGCTCGAGCCGGAGCGCGCGATCTGCAATGATGTTTTTTTGTACCTCGGTCGGGCCGGCGCCGATCGTGGTGTAGCGCTGCCACACGTAGTTGCGAGCCCACAGACCACCGTCGATCGCATCAGCACTGCCTTTGGTGATGAGGCCAGCCGGACCGAGCACGTCCAGTGCGAGTTCCGCGAGCCACAGCGAAATATCGCCCCACTGCAATTTCGCCAGCGGCACTTCGGGCCACCCTTTTTCACCGTTGAGCACTTTCGCAAGCGCGCGAGCCAGCAGCAACCGCGTGAATTCAATCTGGGTGTGCAATCGCGCGACACGGTCGCGAATGAGCGGGTCGTTGAGTGCCTCGGGATTCACCGACTTTGCCGTCTGCAAGAGCTGTCGAAGATCGTTGGCCATCGAGATCGCCTGGCCTGCGCTGCCGACACGCTCCTTGCCGAGCGCGGCCATCGAGACCAACCATCCTTCGTTCTCGCCGCCAAGTCGGTCTGTCGCTGGTACGCGTACGTTGTCGAACTGCACTTCACAAAACAACGCATCACCGGTAATTTCTCGGATCGGCGTGATCGTGATACCTGGCGTCCGCATGTCGACCACAAACATGGTGATGCCCTCATGTTTGCGACCGCGGCCCAGCGCGTCGGGGTCGGTACGAAAAAGACACATCCCCCACGTCGCGATCTGCGCACTGGAGATCCAGGTCTTGGTTCCGTTCACGAGATAGTGCTCGCCATCGCGAATCGCAGTCGCGCGGAGATTCGCAAGATCAGATCCCGCGTGCGGCTCCGAGAAACACTGGCACCAATGTTCTGTCGCGTCGAGGATCGCTGGCAGCCAACGTTGGCGTTGTTCCGGAGTGCCCCACTCGATGATCGCCGGTCCTATCTGGACGATGCCGTTGGCGTTGTAAATGCCCGGTGTCCGGTATTTCGCCATCACCTGCGTGTAGATCACGTGTTGGGCCACGGTCGCGTCGCGGCCACCCCATTCCGACGGCCACAAAATTGCAGCCCAACGACCTTCGTGCAGCACGTGCTGCCACGCTTGACGCTTTTCCATAGTCCCCATCACCCCCCGAGCTGGGTGAGGGCCAGAGACGGGGCTCACGCGGTGATCAGCGCCAGACTCCCAGGTCTGCAAAAAAGTTGGCAGCTCGCGTTCGAGAAATGCCACAAGCTCGCTCTCGAACGCGCGATCTTCGTCTACCTGGGTCTCATTGA
This sequence comes from Acidimicrobiia bacterium, assembly GCA_038228615.1. Lineage (GTDB taxonomy): Bacteria > Actinomycetota > Acidimicrobiia > IMCC26256 > PALSA-610 > F1-120-MAGs023. The sequence goes on from JBBRPC010000179.1 coordinate 7,908, forward strand.
GCTGGTCTCGGTTTGGCTGGTGTTGATTTGGCTGGTCTTGATTTGGAACGGAGAAATCCATTGATTGCCTACGCCCATTCGCTCACCGGTCGGTCTGCAGCTCTGGTCCTCATGCTCTGGGCCCGCGACGGTAGCCGGATCTGACAGTATTGTCA
>JBBRPC010000180.1:0-8061 GCA_038228615.1 Acidimicrobiia bacterium
CGGGCGACCGCGCGTTCGTATTTTCAGTTCGTCACGAATACTGATTCCGTTCCAACGCTCGCGCTCGTTGGCGCGTATGCCGACGAATTTCTCCGTACGCCTTCGGGTTGGAAACTGCTCAGGCGAGACATCACGTTTGGATAGTCGTATCGAATCGCGCTAGATGGGAGCATCGATACCCTCGAAATTCGGAACTCGTTTTTCAGCGAACGCCGTCAACGCCTCGATGTTCGCCGGCTTGCCCAGCAGGCGCACAAACGCTTCATTCTCGCGCAGGCGAGCTTCGGCGATTTCCTCGAGCAGAGGGGCAACTATTGCTCGTTTGATTTCTACCAACGACGAGATTGGTTTCGACGCGAGCGTCTGTGCCACGTCGAGGGTCGCTTGCATCAGATCCGTCGGTGCGGCCAATCTCCACACGAGTCCCATGTCAAAGCACTCTTGCGCGCTGAGCCACTCCGAGCTCATCAATGCCCAGGTTGCGTGTTGTCGCCCGACAAGTCGCGGAAATGTGAAACTACTTGCGGCTTCTGGTGCGACTGCGAGACTCGAAAACGGACACTTGAGCCTGGCCGTCGTCGACATCACGACAAGATCTGCAAAACCCAGCATCGTTGCGCCAATCCCGAGCCCGAGACCATTGACTGCACAGATGAACGGCTTCGGAAAAGCGATCATTGCGTCGATCATTCCTAGAAACCCGTGTTTGCCGCCTACGAACGTGCCAGTCGAGTGCGCTGCCATTTCCAAGAGATCGGTGCCTGCGCTGAACGCGTCGCCCGTGCCCGTGAGCACCAGAACTGCAACGGCCGCATCGCCAGCGGCGAGTAACAGCGCGTCGGCGGTCGCGTCGTACAACGCTTCGTTGAACGCATTCTTCGCCTCCGGACGATTCAGTCGCAGCAGCCGCACGCGCCCATGATCTTCTGTCTCTAACATCTGCATCCTTACGGTCCAGCGAATGGCACCAAGATTGGCAATGGCTCAAGGGGTTCCGGAGGTTCGTGCGCGAGCGGACCTCGTGCTCCGAAGAGGTGTTTGGAGTACACCAAATACACGAGAATCGCCACATTGATCACGAGCGCTCCGATACGCACCACCGTAATTTTCTTGGCAAGCTCGTCAATTTCGAGGGGTAAAAACCCCGCGGTCGCGATCGAGGTCAGGTACTCAGCCCAGCGCCGTTCTCGCCAGAGCCCCACCGTTTCTGCGATCGACACGGCCGCGTAGACGCCAGCAAATGCAGCAAGCACGCCAAGGGAGTGCGGATTCAGGCGGGCGATGCGCCCGAGGAGTCCTGAGAGCAAACCGTGGCTGCTGGCACCGCCGCTGCCGCTGCGCGCGCTCTGAAGCGCGCGCAGCATGTCGGTCGCCCATCCGTGTATCGCCGAGACGTTCCAACGAAGCGCGAGCGCTGCAGCCATGACAGCGGCGAGTACGACGGCGTGAGTCGCCCGGTCGATTGCGATGATACGAAGCACGATCGCATCGCGCAGCGCTTTGCCGCGGCGGGGATATTTCAGCACCGCAACCTCTTCGACGATGTTGCCAGCTTCGGTATTCGGCGAGGCCACCAAAATCCAATCTCGACAACGTAGACACTGCGTCAACCGACGGCCGTCGCCGGTGTTGCACACGAAGGCGGCGTGCCGCGCGTCGAGCTGCTGGAGGGTTGCGCCAGGCAGCACATGACCCAGCCAGGAGCAAACGAGCAGTTCCGGTCGCCGCAACGGGTGTTCCACGTTCGACAGCGTAGAACGGTTCCCGCCACACGTCGCGCTTCGTGTTGTTGGGTGTTCAGGGTGCAGCGATCGCTGGTATGTCGTGGCTCTGCGGATGCCCTGCGCCGCCGAGGTATGCAAGTTCGAAATGCGATTCGATGGAACGCAACAATGCGTAGTGGTCGTAGGGCGTCGCGTCGATTCCCTTGTGCACGGTCGGCCCAACGACAATCGTCGCGATCCGACCTCCATGCGCGTCTGCACCGCAGCAAGTGTGCGGGAGTGGGTTGTAGCTTCCGGCCTCATCCCACGTGATCACGAGTCGAGCATCACCGCGCCAAGATCGCGAACCGCGCAACGTTGCATCGAGTGTCGCAATGAACGCGTCGGCAACAGCTCGCGAGGTCGGCGAATCAGCTTCGTCGATTCCGTGCATGTCGTGTTGCAGATCGGGGATCACCATCGCGAAGCTTGGAAGAGTGCCGCTGCGTGCATCGGCTGTGAATTCGGGGTACCCAACGATGTGTTTGCACATCGACGGGTTGCCACGTATCGAATCGAAGTACAACGCGGGAACATGGCGCCGTACATACGCGCCATCTTTATTTACATTCGCGCACGGCGCCGGAAGACCTTGGGCGTAGATTTTCCATGAAATGCCAGCGGCCGCAAGCTGATCAAACAGCGTGAGCCCCGATGGTGCACACGTGTCACAATCAGTTGTGATGTCGAATGTGGAGCCACTGATCATCGCGAGATAGTTCGGCAACGAGGGATGCGTCGTCGCGAAATAGTTCGTGAGCAGAGTGCCGCGATCAATGAGCGCGTTGAAGTTGACCAGATCCTTGCCTTGCACAATCGCAGCTTCGGAATGGTTCTCCTCAACGACAAGCACCAGGTGCGTGGAGCCATGATTGCGCGACGCATGATGCGAGCCCGACCCCGTTCCACACGCCACCAATCCGGCGCTGCATGCAACGCCGATCACGCAATTCCGCCACCACACCATTCCTGGAAGTTACGGGACATATATGCGCTGTCGCCCGCGTCCGCCGCTCTACCGCTTGCAACCGGCAATGACTTCAGGTACCGTTCTACGCAATTCGGATCTTTAGGGCAAAAGGGTGGGCGATATGGTGAGGCGACCTCGGCAGGCAGTACTGGTCGCGACGATCGCGACCTTGGCATTCGGGTGCGGCGCAATGGGGATTGCGATGCCCTCGGTCAGCGCTCGGGCGGCCACTTCGCGAACCTCGCCGCCATTTTTGCCTGGCCTCTCACTCAATCATTCGTTTACCACAGCACCGTTCGCCGGTACGTCGACCTCGGCGCGTGACGAAGAGGGTTCGACATATGTTCCGAGCGACAACGCGCTGTGGCTCACCGATGACAATGCCGGACGCGCCTACGAGGTCGACGCAACGACCCAACAACTCCGCCGCACAATTCCCCACACCGCATTCTTGAACGCGTTGCCGGTCGGTGGTGGCGCGCCCGCCGGCACGCTGCGTGCCGATGATCTTGAGTCGATCTCGTACGACCCGGTTCATGACGTGCTCTATGTCACATCCGGAAACTGTTGCGGAACTGCGCCGTACTTTCCGACGGTCTACCGACTCACCCGAGATGTCAACGGTGCATTCCAGGTGGAGGCGTACCAGCCTCTCCCCGAAGGAACTGATCCCACGGGGATGGACTGGAAACCGGGCATCGGGCTGTTCATGGCTCACAACGTCAGCCTTTGGACATACGACTGGGCAACCAACGCGCTCGGCGCGCCGTTCAACATCAGCGGCGTCGGGACGAGCATTGTCGGTATTGATTTCACCGACGATGGCTTGCACATGTGGGTGACAACGAAACTCAACCACATGTTCCGCGTCGACACAACGACATCGGCGGCTGAGGCTGGCTACGCATTTCCACTCGCGCAGTATGGGATCCTCGATCCACGCGATGTGGAGCTGATCAACAATCAACTGTTCGTGTCGGATGGCTACGATTTTCGACCGCCAGGCGACCCGTTGACGTACGCGATCTTTGTGTTCGATGTTGTCGATCTCAACAACGTGCCAGGCGCGCCCACCAACGTCGTCGCCACTGGCCATGAGGGTGCTGCATCAGTTGCATTTTCGGCCCCGCCTGCGCACTCCTCGCCTATCGCTTCGTACACCGTGGTGACATCGCCGGGCAATATCTACACCAGCGCGAGTGCCTCACCGATCACCGTGTCTGGCCTGACCGACGGCGTCACGTACACCGTCTCCGTATTCGCGACGAATGCTTCAGGACACGGACCGTTCTCTGCTGTTTCGAGCGCGATCACGCCGCCTGGCGCGCCGTTCAACGCTGGTCACACGCCGACGATCGACGGCAACTACAAACCCATCGCAGGTGATTTCAACGGCGACGGTCGTGCCGACGTGTTGTGGTATCAGGCAGGACCGGCTATCGATCGACTGTGGCGCGGCGGAACCAACGGGACCTTCACCGCGACGAACATCTCGATCTCGGGCGATTACACGCCAATTCCAGGTGATTTCAACGGCGACGGCAAGACCGATATTTTCTGGTATGGACCAGGAACCAACAGCGACGCTTTCTGGAATGGAACCAACTCCGGCTTCGCCAACGTCACGGTCGCAGCGGTCAACGGCACGTACACGCCTGTCGTCGGCGACTTTAATGGCGACGGTGTTGATGACATCTTCTGGTACGGACCAGGAACCGCGCACGACGCGTTCTGGCTCGGAACCGCGTTCGGTTTTCAGCACGCGCCAACAGTCGTTGCCAACGCCGTCGCAACACCAATCGCAGGTGATTTCAACGGCGACGGAATGACCGACATTTTCTGGTATGCACCAGGCGCGGCACCCGACTCGCTGTGGCAAGGTGCAACGATTGGGTTCACCGCTGGGCCAGCTGTCCAGGTGAATGGTACCTACGTTCCGATTGCGGGCGACTTCAACGGCGATGGCAAGACCGACATCGTCTGGTACGCGCCAGGTTCGGGCGCCGACGCGCTCTGGCGCGGCGCGCTCAACGGCTTCGGAGCTCACCAGCAGTTGAAGATCGACGGCACATTCACTCCCGTCAGCGGCGATTTCAACGGCGATGGACGTGGCGACATCCTCTGGTTCGCACCTGCTGGCCCCGACCAACTCGCGCTCGGTGGCTGAACGAAGTCCCAATTCGCAACACCAGCTCAAGACCTGAGTTCACGATCAACAGCGTTGTGGCTTACTGAGAGATGCCTGAAGATGCTGTCGTTCTTACGGTGTCCTCACGTGCCAGAAATACAGTGAGCTGTCGCCTCACGAGTGGCGACATCGTTCGCAAACGAGAGACCTGATGATCAAGGCCGAGCACCTCACCAAGCGATTCGGCGACACTGTTGCTGTCGACGATCTGAGTTTCGAAGTCACACCTGGTTGCGTCACAGGTTTTCTTGGACCGAACGGCGCGGGAAAAACAACGACGATGCGGATGATCTTGGGCCTCGACGTGCCCACGGATGGATCCGTTTCAGTCAACGGACGGCGATATGCCAACCACCGGTTCCCGCTGCATGAGGTCGGCGCACTCCTCGATGCCAAAGCACTACACGGTGGCCGTACCGCCTTCGATCATCTTTTATGTTTGGCCAAATGCAATGGCATTGGTAGAGCACGCGTGGATGAAGTTCTCGAGATCGTCGGGCTGAGTGACGTTGCTCGCAAACGTGCAGGAACCTTTTCGCTCGGCATGGGTCAACGCCTCGGGATCGCAGGCGCGTTGCTCGGCGACCCAGGGATCTTGATGTTCGATGAGCCGGTGAATGGGCTCGATCCTGAAGGCATTGTGTGGATACGCAACTTATTGCGATCGCTCGCGGCGGAGGGCAGAACTGTATTCATCTCCAGCCACCTCATGAACGAGATGGCGTTAACCGCAACCCGATTGATTGTCGTCGGACGAGGCAAGCTCATCGCCGACGCAAGTGTCGAAGACATCACGGCGCGCGGCCAGCATTGGGTGCGCGTCCGATCCCCTCGCAGCACTGAGCTCAGTGCACAACTCAGCAGCGCTGGCGCAACGGTCAAAGCGACTGGCAACCCAGACGACGCGGCGTTTGAGGTTCGGGGCTTGACTGCCGCGCAAATAGGCGACCTTGCGGCCAGCGCAGGCATACCGCTACACGAACTGACCGAACAACGTGCGTCTCTCGAAGACGTCTTTTTCGAAATGACCGAGGACAGCGTGGAGTATCACGGAGCGACTACCGCGTCGCCCAAAGCGCTTGCGGGGGCGATCCGATGACTTCAGTCCTCTAGCACACACCCGCGCCGCTTCCGTCTGCGCCAGCCAAACCCCCGGTCGAAGGATCATTGCTACGACGTGTCATCGGTTCCGAATGGACCAAGCTCCGTTCGGTCCGGTCCACGGTATTTTCGCTCGTCGCGACCCTCGGACTCACGGTCGGGCTCGGGTGGCTGTTCTGTTTCCTATTCATCCACCGCGACCTCAACGAGCGTCGTGGTGGCTTCGATCGCTTCGACCCGACCGACCGAGCATTGCGAGGGGTGTTCCTCGCGCAACTCGCGATCGGCGTGCTCGGAGTGCTTGTCATGAGTTCCGAGCATGTGACTGGAATGATCCGCACTTCAATTGCCGCGGTGCCGCAGCGCCGGACGTTGCTCGCCGCCAAGGCAATCGTGCTCGGGGTCGTGGCGTTAATTGTCGGTATGACTTCGGCGTTTCTTGCATTCTTGGGTGGCCAAGCGATCCTGTCGTCGCCTGCACGCACGCTGTTGTCGGCCCAATTCCGCGGCGTGTCGCTGAGCGATCCCGGAGTGCTTCGAGCCGTCGCTGGCGCCGGGGCCTATCTCACCTTCATCGCATTGCTCGGTCTTGCTGTCGGCACGATTGTTCGAAGAACACCTGGTGCGATCTCCGCGATGTTCGCCATCGTGCTCGTTGCACCATTGTTGACGGAAGGTCTTCCTGCCCCGTGGAACGTGCGCGTCGGACGTTGGCTCCCACTCAACGCCGGACAAGCAATGTTTACCGTGCGCGTCGATCCGGATCTCCTGACCCCACGCGGAGGGTTGATCGTGATGCTCGTATGGGTCACCGCAACCCTCGCGCTCGCAACCGTCTTGCTGAGCAAACGCGACGTGTAGCAGCCCTTACACATCGTCGTGATGTCGGCGGCGCATGAATCGGCCGACGATGGGCAATTCCCACCACGATTCCGCCACTGCAAACGCCGTCATGGCTGCAGGCAGGTCGGCGTAGCTTTGAATCACGACATAGCGAGGTCTCCATGCGGGCCGAAACTTTTCGTTGTAACGCCAGAGTGATTCGATTTGCATCGAGTCACCAACGCGTTCGACGGCCCACTTTTCCGCTCGCACGATCGGGTGGTCGTGAGCCTCCCCGGATACCACAGTTCGCAAGGTCGCAAAATTCAACCCGAGGCCTCGATAGCCGAGTTGGCGAAGATGACCGATCGTCGCGACGACCACGAGATCTGTCAGACCATTCGTTGGGTCCGTTTCGCTGCGCCGCATCAAGTCGAGTGAGTATCCGCCAATGTCGCTGGCAGGGACGAACTGACAGAACGCGACCGGGGTCCGGTCGGGAGCGAACGCGACGGCGAGCAACAGTCCGCGGTCGGAGTCGTCGAAGAGTCTGCCAAGGGTCATCGAAAAACCGCGTTCGATATCGCCGCGCCGGCTTTCCACCATCAACATCTGCAACGCCGCAACGAGGTCGGGTGGGATGCGAGCCGGTTCGAAGAACTCCACTACGTATCCACGCTTGGTGGCTCGGTTGACGCCATGGCGCAAGCTCTTGTTCGCGCCACCTTGCAACGAGAACTCTTGAACATCGACGATTGCCTCGTCACCGATATAGAGATCGCGAAACCCACTTGCTCGGTACGTTGGCAACCATTCCGACGACGCTGCGACTACTGCGACGGTCCAGCCCTGGTCGCGTGCAAACGTTCGAAATGCATTCCACGCAGTCGCGCGTTGGCCGGGAGGACCTATCGGATCAGGCGAAACGAGACAGGTGTTACGCACGAGTCCGTACGCGACAACCGTGTCTCCATGAAAGAACCATCGCTTGTCGTCGCGTAACGCGAAATACGCGAGCGTGTCGCCGCCATGCTGTTCCACCACGGTACGCGCACGATCGAGATCAGATCCACTTTGTAGGGTGTTTCGAACATGGCGGACGGAAAACGCACGACGATTGAGGACGAGCCACATCGCAACGGCAAGCGATACCGCTGCTTCTTCAACATCAAGACCTTTGATGATTTGAAATGGGGCGATGAAGACCAGAATCGCAA
>JBBRPC010000181.1:0-8035 GCA_038228615.1 Acidimicrobiia bacterium
CGCCCCCTTTGCAATCCCCGAAGTCATCCGTGAAATCAACTCGTTTGCACTCGGTGCACAAGCAACACATCCAGGGGCCACCGTTCAGGTTGCATGGACAAAGACGTGGTTCGACCCGACCAAGGAACGTCAGGCAGCGGAAAGCTTGGTGAGCGCCGGTGCAGATGTACTTGGACAAGGCCAAGACAGCCCCTCGACAGGCGAAGTGGCGAAGGCAAAGAAGCTTCCCTGGTCTGGCTACGACAACGACCAAAGCGCAAACTTCCCCGACAACTGGTTGACGGCGACCGTCTACAACTGGGGTCCGTACTACCAAAGTCGCATTGAAGCAGCGATGGCGGGTACTTGGAAGTCGCAGAGTTACTACGGGAGCCCGAAGGACGATTTTGTGCAGCTCGCGCCGTTCGGCAAGATCGTCACGCAGGCGACAAAAGACGCGATCGGCGCCAAGCTCGCCGGGTTCAAAGACGACAGCTTCTATCACTTCACAGGCCCGATCAAAGATCAAGGTGGCGCAGTGAAACTTGCTGCAGGCAAGCGTTCGACGCCAGCTGAAGTTGCGTCGATGGACTGGTTTGTGAGCGGTGTGCAAGGCAACCCCAAGGGTTGATGAACGCCAACGCAGCATCGTCGACCGCCGGAGACAGCACAGTCCCGGCGGTCGAGATGCGGGGCATCTGCAAACGGTTCGGCGATGTCGTCGCGAATAACGATGTAAATTTCTCGGCTGATTCGGGCGAAGTCCATGCATTGCTCGGCGAAAATGGTGCGGGAAAATCCACGCTGACCAACATGTTGACTGGCATCTACCAACCAGATGCTGGCGAGATTCTGCTGTTCGGTGAACGCATCAGGCTGTCGAGCCCCCGCGCAGCTATCGCGGCTGGCGTTGGAATGGTGCACCAGCATTTCAAGCTTGTTCCGACCTTCACGGTCGCGGAAAACGTCGTGCTCGGCCTGAGTGCCAGCGACCGCGGGACGCGGTTTCGGCGCCGCGACATTGAGCGTCACGTCGGGGAACTCTCAGAGCGATACGCCATGGCCGTTGATCCCGCGGCGAAGATTTGGCAGCTCTCAGTAGGTGAACGACAGCGAGTCGAGTTGCTCAAGGTGCTGATCCGAGAAGCCCGCATTCTCGTGCTCGATGAACCGACTGCGGTATTGACCCCCCAAGAAGCCGACGCGCTGTTCGTGACGCTGCGGCGCATGGCGGGCGAGGGTCGCACTGTCATATTCATTTCTCACAAATTGCATGAGGTGACTGCGGTTTCGGATCGCGTGACGGTGTTGCGCGATGGGTGCAATGTCGCGACGGTCGCGACGAACAACAGTGATCCGCGGTCGTTGGCAACGTTGATGGTCGGGCGCGACGTGCAATTTGATCGTAGAACTGAAACGCATGTGGTCGTCGATGCTGGTCCGATAGTGCAACTGCGTGGCGTGTGTGCGGAGGGTGACGATGGGCGTGTCGCGCTCCACGATTTGGATCTCGATCTGTTCCCAGGGGAGATCCTTGGGATTGCCGGTGTCGCTGGCAACGGTCAACGCGAACTTGCCGACGTCCTTGGCGGCACGCGTCGGTTGAGTGCGGGGACTGTTGTCGTGGACGGTGATGTGCTTGTGTCGGGTCAGCCAGTGGCGTTTTCGAATGCGGGGGTCGCCTATGTCCCTGAAGATCGGCTTGGTACCGGCCTCGCGCCGAGTTTGTCGATTGCAGACAACATTGCCCTTCGTTCGTACCGCACGGCACCCGTCGCTCGACCACCGTTCATCCGACGCAAGTGGTTGCGTGCGCACACGCGCGAACTCCTACAGCGATACGACGTCAAAGCGCCAGGACCCGACACGCCAGTTCGCAAACTCTCGGGCGGCAACATCCAAAAAGTGCTGCTTGCACGCGAGTTTGAATCGAAGCCGAAGGTTCTCGTTGCTGCATCCCCGACGCGAGGGCTTGATGTGGGGGCGATTGAAACGGTGCGCGCGTTCTTGATCGATGCCGCGACGCAGAGAACCGGCGTTGTGTTGGTAAGCGAAGACCTCGATGAGGTTCTCGCCATGTCGGACCGAATTGCTGTGATGTACGAGGGCCGTATCGTCGGGATTGTCGACGGTGCAGACGCAGATGCAGCCGAACTGGGATTCATGATGGCCGGTTCGCCGATATGACCAGCATCGCATTCGAACGCCGATCAGATCCGTCGAAGTGGATGCGGTTGATTGTTCCACTGTTTGCCCTGGCAGTGGCGCTGCTCCTCGGTGCACTCTTGCTCGCCATAACGGGCCATGCGACGTTTGGAACGTACCGCCGCATCGTGCATACAGGTTTCACCGATCCGGGCGCGTTTGCGACGACGCTTGTTGCGGCGACGCCTTTGTTGTTCACCGGACTGACGGCTGCGATCGCATACCGCTTGGGAGTCTTCAACATCGGCGGAGAGGGCCAACTATTTATCGGCGCGATGTTTGCGTCTGGCATTGGCTTGGCGTTGGGCTCGGCACCTGGTCCAGTCGTGATCACGGCGATGGTGTTGGCCGGGGCCATCGGTGGTGGCCTGTGGGCAACGATTGCGGCGATACTGAAGGTGCGATTCCGGTGCAACGAAATCATCACAACGTTGATGCTCAACTATCTCGCAGGAATCCTGATTCAATATCTGATCTTCGATTCGAGCTCGTATTGGCGCGAGCTCTCCGGAACCGGTGCGTTGTTCCCGCAAGGCAAGACGTTGACGGATGCGGCGAGCTGGCCGACGCCGCACGTTGGCGCCACGGCGATCCCGTTCGGAATCATTGTGGGCATTTGCATCGCCATCGCGGTGTGGGTCGTGCTTCGCTCGACACGTTTTGGATATCAAGTTCGTGTGATCAGCGACGCTCCTACTGCAGCGCAATACGCCGGGATCAAAACCAAGCGGACCATCGTCGCCGTGTTCGCGCTCTCGGGAGCGATGGCCGGGATCGGGGGCGCGAGCGACATTGGCGACTTTCGCCACACGCTCGACCCGAAGGGTCTGCAACAAGCAGGTTACGGCTATTCCGGGATAGTGGTTGCGGCACTCGCCCGGCTCAACCCGATCGCCGTCGTGTTCGTTGCGGTGTTGATGGGCGGGTTGAGTACGGCAGGATTGGCGTTGCAGGGACCAGACTTTCCGACGGGTTTGGTCGGCACACTTCAGGGGCTGTTGCTGTTTTGCGCGCTCGGTGGCGAAGCCGCTGCGCGCTTTCGACCGGTGATCCGCCGGAATGTTGCAGGATCAGGAAAATCTCGGTCGGCGGTTTCGATTGAGACAGTCGCATGACAATCAACAACAACCTGTTTGTCGAAGTTGCAGCTTCCGGGATGTTTTACGGAACGCCGCTGGTCTTTGCGTCGGTAGGCGAGGTCATCACGGAACGCAGCGGCGTGCTCAACCTCGGCGTCGAAGGAATGATGCTCATCGGCGCGGCGGCGGGGGCGTGGGTTTCGATTCACGCATCAGGACCCAACCCTTGGGTCCTGACATTGGCAGTCGTCGTTGGCGCCGCGGCTGCGGCGCTCGTCGCGGCGCTGCATGCGTTTCTCGTGGTGACGTTGCGGGTGAACCAAATCGTCGCGGGTCTTTCGCTCACAATCTTCGCTGGCGGCGCAGGACTGTCGTCGTTTCTCGCGAACTCGTGGACGCTGGCCGCCAGACCGGTGCCGCATCAGTTTCATGAACTCGATGTCTTTGGGCTCAAGGATGCGCCGATCGTCGGACCCCTTGTCTTCCATCACAACGCAATGGTGTATGGGTCGTGGGTCGTTGTGTGTGTTGTTTCGTTCTATCTGTTTCGAACCCGTGCGGGACTACACCTGCGATCCGTCGGCGAATCGCCCGACACCGCAGATGCGGTCGGACTCAACGTGGCCCGAATTCGCTATGTCAACACGATGCTTGGCGGCGCATTGGCGGGAGTCGCTGGCGTGTGTTTCAGCCTGCTCATTGTTCCGACCTGGGTTGACGGTATGACCCAGGGGAGAGGCTGGGTCGCGTTGGCACTCGTGATCTTTGGCTTTTGGCGACCGAGCCTTGCCATGATGGGTGCCTATCTCTTTGGCGCCTTCGCGAGTCTTGGGCTCACGTTGCAGGCGCGAGATGTTCACATTGCACCGGACTTACTCGATGCGCTGCCATACCTGATGACCATCATTGTGCTGATCGTGGTATCGAGTACCGGTGCGCGGAAACGTCTCGGTGCGCCAGCTGCACTTGGTCAGCCATTCATGCGCGACGAACGGTAGGAGAGGACATGCGACACGCTGCGTCACAAGTACAGGATGCTTCGCTCGCGCCGCGCGAACGCGAGGTGCTGAGCTACGAAGGGTTTGGTCAGGCGGTGCGTGAGCTTGGTCAGATGGTTGTCGACTCCGGGTATGAACCCGACTGGATTGTCGCGATCGCGCGAGGCGGACTGATGATCGGTGGTGCGCTCGCCTACGCTTTGGGACATAAGAACATCGTGACGGTCAACGTGAAGTTCTATACGGGTGTTGACACGCGCCTCGATGTGCCAATCGAGTTACCGCCGATATTGAACCTTGACGACATCAAGAATCGGAAGGTGTTGATCGCCGACGACGTCGCCGACACTGGTGAAACATTGAAGCTCGTCATCGACAAATGCAACACGGCCTGCATCGAAGTGCGGTCCGCGGTGTTGTACGAAAAGCCGCACACGGTGTTACACGCCGACTACGTGTGGAAGCACACTGATCGTTGGATCGACTTTCCATGGTCGACCCTTTCCGTACTTGGTTCTGGAGGACAACGTCATGACACTTGAAGACCTCATTGCGATCGAACAAATCAAGCGACTCAAATACAAATATGCCCGCTGTTTGGATTTGAAGTTGTGGGACGAACTCGCCGAGACCCTCACCGCCGATGTTGTGGTCAACTACAGCAACGGCAAATACCACCACGAAGGGCGGGACAACGTCATTGCGTGGATCAAAAAAGGGATGGCGGCCGAAACATTCTTGTCGAGTCACAAGATGCATCATCCGGAAATCACAATCACGTCGGCGACAACTGCGACGGGGATTTGGGCGCTCGATGATCGTGTGATTATGACGGATATCGGCCTCGACGTACGCGGTTGCTGCTTCTACAACGACGAGTACGTGAAGCTCGATGGCGAATGGAAGATTTTTCGCACCGGGTACAAGCGAGTGTATGAAGAGATCGAACCCCGCAGTGAGAAAATCACCCTGACCGCAAGCTTCTGGGGTACGAACGGTCAAAGTTCGCTTCCGGCATAACGGCCCGTGCGGGCGTTGTGGTAACTATTTGCGTCGTTTTTTGAGCTGCTTCGCCGCCTGGGCGATGCGGGCCTCTCGTTCGTTGCGCGCCCGCGCGAGACCACGTTCGTCGATCGCCGGACCCTCGCTGTGGGATCCGCCCGACGCGGCGATGGCTTCCGCTGCGGTCGCGAACCCAGAGTCTGGGATCGCAAAACGGTCATCGGATTCCAGGATGTCGATGAAGACCGGCCCACATGGGGCATCCATCGCTGGATAGGCAGTGAGCATCAGCGTGACCATTTGAACTCCCCATCGCTCGACAAGACCGTCGAGGACACCGTCCATATCTTCGCGCGTTGGTTCTTCGGCGGCGTCGCCAAGCGTGTCGATGCAATCGTCAGAACAGGGTCCGGCAATCGAAAGCGCGGCGAGTACGCGTCGACCGGGAGGCCCCGAATACACCCGTGGCCGGATGAGCTGTGACGGGTTGGGATGTGCCAGCAATGCTGGCCGCTTCGCGTTCAACGCCTGGGCAAGCGAGGCAAGATGTTCGCCTTCGCCGAGGGCACGAATCGCGTCGTCGAGATCGGCGTCGCTGAACGTGGCAATTGCGGCGGAGACGCGGTCGAGGGTGGTCGGAGAAGTCATGAGACGCAGAGTCTACGGAGGCGAAGCACACGTACTGGCAGTGCAGCGCCGCCGCGCAGACGAATTGACCGACCCAATGCCGATGGAGCGTTCATAAACATTGGACAGGACTGGTGCGCTCCCCGATACCCTCGGCAATGTGACCGATCAAGCGAGCCGCCGCCGAGCGGCCCGCAACCTCGTACGGCATCACTTGTGGCTGCGTCGGCGAACGTTGGGCACGGCCTTCGGCGGAGCTTCGCTGTACACCGTTGTCGTGTTAACGATTCCACTGGTTGCTCGGCGAGCGATCGACGGTGTCGTCCAACATCACCACACCGACAATGTGCGCGGTTACATCTTTGCTCTTGTCGGGCTCGGTGCGCTCCGAGCGGTTGGCGGCGGGATCCGCAAATACCAGGCCACAAAGAACCCGGCCCTTGTCGCCAACGACATTCGCGATCGTCTTTTCGCTCATGTGCAACGGTTGTCGTTTTCGTTCCATGATCGCATCGGCGCCGGGCAGCTCATGGCGCGCGCATCGACCGATATCACAATGGTCGAACAAGCGATTAGCCCGTTGCCGTGGTTCACCCAATCGGTCGTGATGTTTGTCGCTGGGGTCGCGTTGTTGTTTTTCGTGCAGCCGATTTTGGCTGGGGCCGTCGCGAGCGTTGTTGTGATCGCGATGACAGTCGCGCTGCGTCGCGCCAGGGCGCTGTATCCCGCGTCGGCAGATGTTCAGGCGCGCCTCGGATTTTATGCGCAGTTCATCGAGCAGCAGGTCCAAGGCATCCGAGTTGTGAAAGGCCATGGATTCGAGCGCGTCTTCGGCGCGCAGGGCGCTGAACTTGCCACCGACGTACAACGCGCTGGGATTGAACGCGCTCGGGTTCGGGCGAAGTTTCAGGCCTCGATGTTGGCGACACCCGGATTGGCCATGTTGGTAGTTATTGGCTTGGGTGGATGGCTCGGTGCGACGCTCCGGCTGACGGCTGGCGGTCTCCTTGCATTCTTGCAGTACCTCGCATTGCTTGTCGCTCCGATTGCTGCAGGTGCTGAGTTGTTAGCGATGTGGCCCCAGGGGATGGCCGCGGCGGAACGGATCGCTGAGGTGTTGGATACTGAAAGCGACGTGCAGGAACAACCCCATCCTGTCCGATTGCGCGAGGGCGGCGGCGCAATCGAATTCTGCGGCGTGGAGTTCGGCTACCACGACGATGTTCCCGTGATACACAACCTCACGTTGTCGATCGCTGCTGGCGAATCCGTTGCATTTGTCGGTGCGAGCGGCTCGGGAAAGTCGACGCTCGCGTACTTGCTGTGCCGTTTCTATGACCCCGACCAGGGCGCGGTATTTCTCGATGGCGTCGATGTTCGCACCGTTGGTCTCCAGGCGTTGCGCAGGACAGTTTCAGTCGTGTTTGAAGACACGGTGGTGTTCACGGCGTCGATCAGAGCAAATTTGGCGATCGGGCATGCTGGCGCGCACGATGACGAGTTGCAGCGGGCAGCCGAACTGAGCGAGGCCGATGCGTTCATTCAGGCGTTGCCCAATGGATACAACACGATTGTTGGTCCGCAGGGATACAGCCTGTCGGGGGGCCAACGCCAACGTCTCGCGATTGCTCGGGCGATTTTGCGCAATTCGCGCGTGCTGATTCTTGATGACGCTATGAGCGCAGTTGATCCGCCGACCGAAGCCGCGATTCGGCGCGGCCTTGTCACGGCAATGCGTGGCCGTACGACCCTGATCATCGCCCATCGGGTCGAGACGATCGCGTTGGCGTCGCGCGTGGTGTTGCTTGGCGAAGGACGGGTCATCGCGGATGGCACGCATCAGGAACTGTTGCGAGTCCCCGAATACCGGTTAGCGCTGGCCTTAGACGAACAAGCAATCAACGCAAGCGGAACAAAATGACAAACCGGAACGAGGCAGCGCAGGACCAGATGCCGTGGACGTTCACGGTACCGCAAGAGCGACGAAGGAGCGAAGGCGGTACACGCGCGGTGGCTGAGTCAGCGCAGGAGCGACGAAGGAGCGATGGCGGTACACGCGCGGTGGCTGAGTCAGCGCAGGAGCGACGAAGGAGCGATGGCGGTACACGCGCGGTGGCTGAGTCAGCGCAGGAGCGACGAAGGAGC
>JBBRPC010000182.1:0-7981 GCA_038228615.1 Acidimicrobiia bacterium
CGGCAAATCTACGGTCGGTCGCGACTGCGCGTCGTTGCTTGGCTTTGAGTTCATCGACACAGACGACGTCGTAGAAGCCCAGTCGGCGATGTCGATCGCTGACATCTTCGCAACGTTTGGCGAAGCCGAATTCCGACGTCGTGAGGTTCTCGCGGTCGCCGATGTCGCACGGACCCCGATCGCGGCGGTGATCGCGTGTGGCGGCGGAGTTGCGCTCGATCCGGCGAATCGCAAAGCGCTACGCGCGACGGGCGTTGTGGTGTGGCTTGATGCAACCCCAGAGGTGCTTGCCAAACGTGTCCATGGCGGCCGCGGCCGTCCGCTGCTTGCCAGCGTCGATCCGTTGGTGGAACTGACGCGAATGCGCAGCCTGCGTGAACCGGCCTACGATGCCGCAGCCGATGCACGCATCGATTCGACCGCGCTCACGCGCTCGGCCACTGCGGATGCAGTGGTGCAGATATACGAACGAGAGGTTGAGAATGTACGGTGATCCTCGACCAGTAACACCACACGACCTCCGTAAGGCCCATTTCAAGTCGGCGGTTCGTGGCTACGACGCCAACGAAGTAACGCAGATGCTGCGGCGCGCTGCCGCCGTGATTGAACAGCTGCTCGGCGATCCAGTCGCTGCGAATACTCAGGCTCGTATCAGTGCACGCGAGCTACGAAACGCGGAACTGAGCGCCTCGTTTCGTGGCTTCAACCGCGACGAAGTCAACGCGCTCTGCGAGCGCGCCGCCGCGACGATCGATGAGCTGCGCCGCGCTGGCGACGAACTCGACAACACCGCCGCGGCGCAACAGTCGGCGCCGATCTCAAACCCGCCGGCGCCACCTGAGCACCTCGCTTCGGATCCGTTGATCGGCGGCGGCGCGCGCGATGACGACCGCGATTTCATCGCCCCAGCAAATGGCGCGGCGCCAACCCCACATCCGACCGAACAAACGACCCAACAAACGACCGAACAAACGACCGAACAAACGACCCAACAACCCACACAACAGCATGCGCAAGAACCGGCGCAAACCGCGACTGCCAGTGCTGGCCCAAGTCTGAGTCCCGCCAGCGTCGCTACCGATGCGCTGATTGGATCCGGCTCCGACGGACGAGCGCGCGGGCGCGGGGCGATACGAGTCGCGTTGGGAGCGCGCACCTATCACATCGTGATAGGTGACGACCTTCGCAACGAAGCGGTCTCGGTCGTGCACCAGCACGGCGTCCGCAAGGTTGCGATCGTCACTCAGCCGAACGTCGCAGCAATCGCGGCTGGCTATGGCGCGGCGCTCGAAGCACGCGGTATCGAACATTGCACCTTGATGATGCACGACGGCGAAGCCGCGAAAAGTCTCGCGACGGTCGATGCGTTGTGTCGAAGTATGGCCGACGCTGGCCTGCTGCGCGGCGACGCGGTGTTCGCCGTCGGTGGAGGGGTTGTCGGTGACACCGCTGGATTTGCTGCTTCGGCGTATTATCGCGGGGTCGCGGTGGTGCAGATACCGACAACACTCCTTGCGATGGTCGATGCGTCGATTGGCGGCAAGACGGCCGTCAATCTTCCGCAAGGAAAGAATCTCATCGGCTCGTTTCATCAACCTATCGCTGTGTTGTGCGATCCGAATTCCTTGGCGACGCTGCCGGACCGTGAATATCGGTGCGGTCTCGGCGAGGTACTGAAGTACGCCTTGATGGGCGATCCCGAGCTCCTTGAAATCGTCGCGAAGGAAACCGACGAATTGCTTGCGCGAAACAACGAGGTGCTGCAACGCGCGATCACTCGGTCCGCCGCAGTGAAGGCGCGATTTGTCAGCGCTGACGAGCATGAGCGCACCGGATTGCGCGAACACTTGAACTATGGCCACACGCTCGCACACGCGGTCGAAACGGCAGCAAATCATGCGTTCGCACATGGGGAGGCGGTTGCGGTGGGCCTCGTGTTTGCCGGTGAATTGGCTGGGGCGCTGGAACGTATCTCGCCCGAACAAACTCGACAACACCGCGACTTAGCGGTTGGTCTCGGGCTGCCGGTGTCGTTGCCTTCAGATTTGCGAAGAGCCGATCTCATCGCGCTCATGAAACGCGACAAAAAGGCCGTGGGCGGGTTGCGCTTTGTGCTGCAAGGGCCGACGGGCCTCGAACGCGTCGACGATCCCGACGGACTCGCACTCGATGTCGCCTTCAACGCAGTTGGTCTGCGCGACTGACCTATACCGACGCGGGCGGGGCGTTTGGCGAAAGGGTGACGTTCGAGGGCGGGAGTCCACTAGCTTCGATGTCTATGGCGACATTGCTTTTGCTGTCGGGGCCGAACCTGAACCTTCTTGGCGACCGTGAACCTGAGATCTATGGCACAACGACACTCGTGGATCTCGTCGACGCAGCCCGGGCTGCGGCCGAACACGCCGGGTTCGCCCTGGAACACCTTCAGAGCAATACCGAAGGTGATCTGATCGACGCGATCCAACATGCGCGGCGGCGTTGCGCCGCAATCATCATCAACCCTGCTGCGTTCACGCACTACGCGTACGCGATCGCCGATGCGCTCGCAGCGTTCGATGGTCCGGTTGTTGAACTTCATCTGACGAACACCCAACGTCGCGAAGCTTGGCGTCATCGGTCGGTCGTGTCACCGGTGGCAACTGGCGTCATTATGGGATTCGGGCGTACTGGATACGAGTTGGCTGTGCGCGCTGCTGTCGCGATGTTGCCCGAAAGCGCGGTGTAGTCATATGGTGCCGTTGGCTCCTCTCGAAATCGCGAGTCGCCTTCCCAAGCTGCGGGAGCGAATTGCAGCGTCTCCTTACGATGCGATGGTCGTCAGTCGCCTCCCGAATATTCGCTACTTGAGCGGGTTCACGGGGAGTGCCGCGATGATGTTCGTGCCGGCCGAGGGCGACGTGCTGTTCATCACCGACGGGCGTTACGGCGAACAGTCTGGTGAACAACTCGAGGCTGCAGGTGTGACCGCTCGACGTGCGATCCATATGGCTGCGTCTGAGCAACTCGACGCGTTGAGCGACGCGCTTGTCAGCGCCGATGTTCGCGTCGTCGGTCTCGAAGGTCACGGAATCACTTGGGATCAACAACGGAGCTACGCCGAGCGATTCTCACAGCTCACGTCACACGTCGACATTGTCGCGACCGGAACGGTCGTGGAGGATCTGCGACGTGCCAAAGACGCTGGCGAAATCGACAGGATCGCGAGTGCGTGCGCGATTGCCGATGACGCGTTCCAATCGCTGCTCCCGCGACTCGCAAGCGGTGTGACAGAACGCGAGTTCGGACTCGCACTCGAGTTCGCAATGCGCGAGCGTGGCGCAAGCGGAAACAGCTTCGATCCGATCATTGCCTCGGGCCCCAATGGAGCGATGCCGCACGCACGTCCGAGTGATCGTGTGATCGAACGCAACGAGTTGGTCGTGTGTGATTTTGGTTGCATTGTCGACGGATATTGCTCCGACATGACCCGCACCGTCAGCGTCGGTGACCCAGGAACCGATGCACGACATCTCTACGAGGTGGTGTTCGAATCGCAGGCCGCAGGTCGTGCTCTGGTGCGGGCGGGAGCAGAGCTTGCGGCCATCGACGCAGCGTGTCGAGAGATCATTGCGGCCGCAGGTTGGGGCGAGCTGTTCTCGCACAGCACGGGCCACGGGGTTGGCATTGAGATCCATGAGGCCCCAAGAGTGGCGCACACGGCCAGTGGTAGCGTCGTCGACCGCGACGTCGTGACCGTCGAACCGGGCGTATATCTGCCTGGCGTGGGTGGCGTCCGCATCGAAGACACTGTCGTGGTCGGCCCAACCGGAGCCGTTTCCCTTACCAACACGCCTAAAGGCCTCATCCTGTGAGCATTTCGAGCAACGACCTGAAAAATGGTGTCACCCTCAACCTCCCCGAGGGACTCATGACGGTGGTGGAGTTCCAGCACGTCAAGCCTGGCAAAGGTGGAGCGTTCGTGCGGACCAAGCTGAAAAACGCTCGAACTGGCCAGGTGATCGATCGCACGTTTCGCGGTGGAGAAACGCTCGGATTCGCCCAAATCGATAAACGGGAAATGCAGTACCTCTATCGCGAAGGCGACGACATCGTCTTCATGGACAATCAGACGTACGACCAGATGCAAGTGCCGTCCAAGAACCTCGGCGAATCGGTCTACTACGTCAAAGAAAGCGACACAGTCGTGCTCGGGATGTACAACGACGAAATCATTGGGGTTGAACTCCCAGCCGCGGTGGAACTTGTGATTACCGAAACTGAACCGGGTCTCCAGGGCGATCGCGTCAGCGGGGCCCGCAAACCGGCGAAATTGGAGACGGGCCTCACCGTCCAGGTGCCACTCTTTGTCGGTCCCGGTGAGACGATCAAAGTCGACACTCGCACCGGCGAATATCTCAGCCGCGCTTAATGGCGTATACGTCCACCAGGCGCGAGGCCCGCGAACGAGCCCTCAGCCTGGCGTATGAACGCGATCAACGGGCGCTGACGGCACAAGAGCTCCTCGACGGTTTGCCGCTCCCCGCCGATCCCTATGCGCAGATGTTGGTGCGCGGGATCGACGAACACTGCGAAGATATCGACAGTCTGCTCAACGAACACGCTAAGAACTGGTCGATTGACCGGATGCCGGTCATCGATCGCACACTCTTGCGTCTCGCCACCTTCGAACTTGTGTACGAGCCTGAGCTCGCGACGGGCGTAGTGATCAACGAGGCTGTGGAGCTAGCGAAGATGTACTCCACGAAAGACTCTGGCCGTTTTATTAACGGACTCTTGTCACGAATCGCCGAAGTCGTTCGCGGTGAAGTGGGCGAATCTGGTGAAATCGTGTCGTGAGCGCACCGGAAACCATTCAACGGCCCGAGACCGATGAAGATGTCGACGCCATCACCGACGAAGATGCGCCTTGGGTTGTGCTGGTATGGAACGACCCCGTCAATCTCATGAGCTACGTGACGTATGTGCTGCAGAAACTCTTCGGGTACTCGCGCGCCAAGGCCGAACAGCTGATGCTCCAGGTGCATCAAGAGGGCAAGGCCGTTGTAGCAAGCGGTGCGCGTTCACAGTCCGAAGGTGACGTTGCTCGACTCCATGCGTACGGGCTCTGGGCAACGTTGCAGCAGGATCGTTGACGATGGCATTGCGACCCAATTGGTTCAGCCGCAATCGAGCGGGCGACGTGGTTGCGCACCTACGCCCAGACGAAGCCGCTTTTCTCATCCAGGTCGTCGGAGAGCTCCGTGGGATCCTCGATCAACCGACCGATAGCCCGATGATGCAGCGACTGTTTCCTCGTGCCTATCTCGATCCGACCGAAGACGAACGCGAACGCGAATACAGCATCATTGCCAACGCCGACTTGTTACGAACCCGTCTTGATCGGACGCATGCATTGCTCGACGTGCTCCAGCCGATCGCGCGTGCGAAACGTCCGGGGCAGGTCAAGCTGAGCGACGAACAGGTGGGGGAATGGATGAGTACCCTCAACGACGCTCGCCTCGCGCTCGGTGTGGTGTTCAACGTCGATGAGGATATCGAGCCCGACGATCTTGAAACCGACGACCCTCGCCGTGTGGGCCTTGAGGTCTACTCGCTGCTGAGCTGGTTTTTTGGTGAACTCGTCGATGTTGTGGCGACCGGCATGCCAGCTGAGGGCCTCGAGTAGCCAAACGAGTCGACTGCTAGCGACAGAACGCGCTTCGGGCGTACGCTGGGGATGCCGATGAGAGTTCGATGAGCGCGAAAGGTCTGCAACGCCGCCGTACAGGCGGGCCTGCGAGCGCGCTTGCAGCCGAACAGCTTCACGATCATGTGCACGTTCACGTGCATGGCGCGGATCTCGCCCAAACGCGCCGGTCGGCCCTGTGGCTCGCCGGCATTTTGAACGCCATCTTTTTATTCGTCGAGGTGGGCGCGGGTCTGATGTTCCACTCGCTGGCGCTCCTCGCCGACGGTGTGCACATGCTGGGCGATGTGGTTGCGCTCGCGTTCGCCCTTGGTGCGGCGGCGTTGGCTGCCCGACCACCAACACAACGGCACACCTATGGGCTCGGTCGTGCCGAGGTCGTCGCTGCGCAAGTAAATGCGCTCGTGTTGTTACTCGCCTCGGGTTGGATCGTCGTGGAGGCCGTAGGACGCGTTGGTCACAGTGCCTCCGACGTACGGGGCGGCGGTGTCATTGCGGTTGCCTCGATCGGCTTGATCATCAATGTCGTGAGCGCGGTTGTGTTGGCCCGCTCGGCGGGTGCGAACCTCAACATGCGGGGTGCGTACTTGCACATGGCGACCGATGCCCTCGGCAGCGCGGCCGCATTGTTGGCTGGTGTGGGAATTGTGCTGTGGTCGGCGAACTGGCTCGATCCGACCGCCTCAATCATCGTCGCGCTGCTGACCGTGATCGGCGGCTGGAAGTTGTTGCGCGACGCGACGAACGTGTTGCTCGAAGCGACTCCGTCGCATCTGACGTCGGAGGCGATCGTTACGGCAATACTCGGGGTCGCGACGGTGACTGCGGTCCACCACGTTCACCTCTGGAGCCTCGCGTCGGAACAAACAGCGCTCAGTGCACACGTCGTACTCGACGAAGAACAGACGCTCCACGACGCACAAACGGTTTCGAATGAAATCAAGACGTTGCTCACCGAAAATTTTGGAATCACGCACACGACCCTCGAGCTGGAATGCCACGCGTGCGAACCGAGCAACGCAACTCCTGCCTATGCAGGGGGAGATGCCAGATGTTGATGGAGAATCGTTGATGCAACTGCAATCTGTTGGAGACGACGCGCGTTCGGTGCATGAGATCGCTCAAGCCCTAGCGACAGAAGTCGGACGCGTCGTGCGCGGTAAGGACGATGCAATTCGCCTAGCGATCGTGTCGGTATTGGCGGGAAGTCATTTGCTGATCGAAGATACGCCTGGCACCGGTAAGACGTTGCTGGCGAAGAGTTTGGCAGCGGCGCTCGGCGGAACGTTCCGTCGCGTGCAATGCACTCCCGACCTGTTGCCGTCGGATCTGACTGGCACGACCGTCTATTCCCCGCTCACAGGGGTTTGGCAGTTCCGCCCAGGGCCTGTGTTCGCGAACGTGTTGCTCGCCGACGAGTTGAATCGGGCTTCGCCGCGCACGCAGGCAGCGCTGCTCGAACCGTTGGAAGAACTCCACGCAACTGTCGACGGCGAACAGCACCCGTTGCCGTCGCCGTTCATATGTATCGCCACCCAAAATCCCTACGGTTCGGCCGGCACGTTCCCGCTGCCAGATTCTCAACTTGATCGCTTTGGCATGGTCATTCGGATGGGTCTTCCGAGCCGAGCTGCTGAGCGCGACATACTGCGAGGCACTGGTGGAACCGATGCTTTCGAACGAGTGGTAGCGACCACGACCCCGCGCGAAATGATGCATGCGATCGTCCAGGTGCGCTCGGTGCACGTCGCCGAAGGAATCACCGAATACGTGCTGGATCTCGCCGCCGCGACGCGGTCGCATGCCCAGCTCGGTCTTGGCGCATCGCCTCGGGCCACCAAGAGTCTCCTGCGAGCAGCACAAGCCCACGCGGTGGTGCAGGGTCGCGGCTACGTGTCGCCCGACGACGTGCAAGCAATCGCGGCGGCCTCGCTGTCTCATCGCTTGAGCCTCAGCGGCAATGCAAGTATCGATCACGGTGCGCAGGTTGTGGCAGAGGCGTTGGCGTCGACCCCAGTCCCGCGCCCATAGCAAGCGCCGAAGCAATGGCGACGCGTATCACCCTCGACGGGCTCGAACCCACAGGTCGTGAGCCCGATCTCGCGGCACCTTCAGTTCGCCGATTGCGTTCTGGCCCTGGTGAGTTCACACTTGCTGCCGTCGTCTGGGGTGGGTTGGGGCTGTACGCCATTACCCAGGGTTTTGCAGAAGAAAAAGCGCCGTTGGTGCTTGTCGGCGCGGCTTCTTTTGCGATCATGTTGGTGGGCTCGCTCTGGCCGATTGTCGCGTTGCGTC
>JBBRPC010000183.1:0-7922 GCA_038228615.1 Acidimicrobiia bacterium
AGAATGGCCCGGGATTTGAACATTCCAGTCGAGGTTGTTGGGTGCCCGCTCGTACGCGAGCCAGACGGTCTGGCGAAGTCGAGTCGGAACGCATATCTCGAGACTGCGCAGCGTCGTGTTGCACCTAAAATTTTCGAAGCGCTGCGGATCGGCGCCAAGGCAATCGTAGATGGCGAACGTGGTGCCGCCGTCGTCCGAGCGCTTGTCATTGAACACATTGCGTCCGAACCGCTCCTACGACTCGACTATGCGGAGCTGCGCGACGCAGCGACGATTGCTCCGTTGGCACGGCTCGACGATGAGGTCTTGATCGCGGTCGCTGTGTTTTGCGGATCGACGCGGCTGATTGACAACGTTGTCGTGCTCATCGACGGTGCAGCGGTGAAGGTCGACTGCGGAACAGGCTGGGCACTCGAAGCGCCGGACGGACTCGGCGCAAGGGACAAGTAGGCTCCGCCACAATGTTCGATGTGCTCGTGCTGGGTAGCGGGGTCGCGGGGCTCACGACCGCGTTAAGTGCGGCACGTCTCGGACGATCGGTGCTCGTCCTGACGAAGACCGAACTTGCCAATACTGCGACGCGATACGCACAGGGCGGGGTAGCTGCAGCCTTCGATTCGCCAGATTCACCCGACCTGCACCTCGCCGACACGTTGCTGGCCGGAGCCGGTTTGTGCGATGGCGACGCGGTGGGTGTATTGGTGCGAGAGGGTCCGGATCGCGTTCGGGAGCTTGCCGCGATCGGTGCGCGTTTCGATGAGGGAGACGAAGCCGGCGAGTGGCGGTTAGCTCGTGAGGGCGGCCACACCTTGGCCCGAGTGGTGCACGCAGGTGGCGACGCGACAGGAGCGGAAATTGAACGAGCGCTCGTCGACGCGTTGTATCGCGCCGACATCGAGGTGCGCGAACGTTGGACGGCGATCGATCTTCTCGTCGAGCACGGGCGTTGTGCTGGCGTGTTGGCACTCGACCCGAATGGCGAGGCGGTCAACGTGCGCGCCACCGACACGGTGCTGGCGACGGGAGGTGCCGGGCAATGTTTCGGTGTGACAACGAACCCGTTGCTCTCAACTGGCGATGGTGTTGCTCTTGCGTTGCGGGCAGGAGTTGCGTGCGCTGATCTTGAATTCGAACAATTTCATCCCACGGCGTTGCACGTGCCAATGATGCCGCGTCCGCTGATCTCGGAGGCGCTGCGTGGCGAAGGTGCCAAGCTCCGAAACGACAACGGGACGCCGTTCATGATCGGTCTCCATGAGATGGCTGATCTTGCGCCGCGAGACGTTGTCTCGCTTGCGATCGCACGAGAGCTCCGCTCGAGCAAGGCTGATCATGTGTGGCTCGATGCGACGATGATCGACAATTTCGACCAGCGGTTCCCCACGATTTGGGGTGCGTGTGCGGCGAACGATCTCGATCCGACGATCGACTGGCTCCCGGTTGCGCCCGCGGCCCATTATCTGTGCGGCGGTGTGGTCACCGACCTCGACGGCGCGACCACGTTGCCACATTTGTGGGCATGTGGCGAGACGGCGTGTAGCGGGGTGCATGGTGCGAACCGTTTGGCGTCGAACTCTTTACTCGACGGGCTCGTGTTCGGTTGTCGGGTTGTAAATGCATTGGGTCGCGGCAAGGTCGATGCCGAATCCACCGGCGCGATGAGGGGAGTGTTGTCGTGCGCGTCGATCGGCAGTCGAGCCGTCGAACCTCAACTGTTACCGAATACCCAGCCTGTGGATCCCGACCAGTTGCGCTCGGCGATTCAACGAGTGATGTCGAGTGATGCGGGGGTCCTTCGCTCGGCAGCACCGCTGCACGATGCCGAGGTGACGCTGAACGACCTCCAGACCGTGATCGAGGCGCTTCCAGCGCGCGACCCGCGAACATACGAGTCGTTGAACCTGTTGCGGGTTGCTCGCGCGATCACTGCCGGGGCGCTCGCTCGCGAGGAATCGCGTGGATGTCATACGCGCGACGATTTTCCTAAGAGTTCGGATCGCCAGTTGGGTCGGTATGTGATCGCTGGCGATCTGGAACCTGAATTTGTATCGTTCGCCAAAGTGAAAGCGAAGTTGCGTCGATGACAACGGCGTCGCAGGAATTTGATCCGCCTCCCCACGCGGTGCGATCAGCAGTGACAATTGCACTCGCAGAGGATCTCGGGATTGTCGGCGATATCACGACACTGAGCGCGGTGATCGACGACTCCGAGGTGCAAGCTTCGTTCGTTGCTCGCCAATCGGGTGTACTCGCCGGGACGGCATGCGCGACAGAGACGTTTGCTCAACTCGACGCGACGCTCGAGGTGGCGTGGAATATTCTCGATGGCGGTGAGATCGAACTCGGCTCGGTGATCGGTACCGTGACCGGTCACACCAATTCGGTGTTGACCGGCGAACGCGTGGCGTTGAATTTCATGGGCCATTTGTCTGGCGTGGCATCGTTGAGTCGTAGGTACGTGCGTGCCGCGCGCGGTAAGGCTCGGATCCTGGATACTCGTAAGACCTTGCCCGGCTTACGAGCGTTGCAAAAGGCTGCGGTCCGTGCCGGTGGTGGAATCAACCATCGCGACTCGCTTTCCGATGCTGTGTTATTGAAAGATAACCATCTTGCAGTGCTCGGCATCACGCGATGTGTTGAACGAGCGCGTCTGCGTTGGCCGGGCCGCATGGTCGAAGTGGAATGTGAGTCGTTGGCGCAAGTCGCGGAAGCGATCGCGGCGCATGCAGATCGCATCATGCTTGACAATATGAGTCTCGATGAGATTGTCGAAGCAGTTCGGTTTGTAAATCATGCGGTCCCACTCGAAGTGTCGGGCGGCGTTTCGTTGGAAACTGTTGGGGCGATTGCCGAGACTGGAGTTGACTTCATTTCGGTTGGAGCGCTCACGCACTCGGCCCGCGTCCTCGACATCGGGCTCGACTTCCCGTGAGGGAGAACTGATGCTCCTCGCGATCGACGCCGGAAACACCCACACGGTCGTAGGTTTGTTCGACGGCGAACAGCTCGCGGACCATTGGCGAATCGCGACGAATAGCGACCGCACGAGCGACGAACTCGCGTTGATGATCCAACAGTTCTTGGGTTTTCATGGGTTCTCATTCGGCGACGCGATCACGGGTGTCGCTGTGTCATCGGGTGTTCCGATGGTGACGGCCGCGTTGCGAGAGATGACGGACCGGTATTTTGGATATCCCGCACTGGTGCTTTAGCCCGGCGTGCGCACAGGTATGCCGATCCTGTACGACAACCCGAAGGAAGTCGGTGCTGACCGAATAGCGAATGCCGTCGGGGCCTACGACCTCGTAGGCGGCCCGGTGATCGTGGTTGATTTCGGGACCGCGACCACAGTCGAAGCCATTAGTGCCAAGGGCGAATATCTCGGCGGGGCGATTGTGCCTGGTATCGAAATTTCACTCGACGCGCTCTTCGGCCGTGCTGCCGGGTTGCGTCGAGTTGAGTTAGTTGAGCCGAACAATGTGATTGGGAAATCAACGGTTGAATCGATTCAATCGGGAGTGATCTATGGATTCTCAGGGCAAGTCGACGCACTCGTCGATCGATTTCACGCCGAGATAGGCGCGGCTGCGGTGATAGGAACGGGCGGTTTGGCCGAGCTGATTGGGCCGCATACGCACAGCGTCCGGCGCTACGAACCTTGGCTCACGCTGTACGGCCTACGCATCATTTTCGAGAGGAATCAGTAGTGGATCTTTCTGGCAGCGCCGCCGACGAATTTCGGGCGCGTCTCGACAAGATCGAGGCGATGCGCGCAGCAGGAGAAGACCCCTATCCGGTTCGGTTCGAACGAACAACGACGTGCGCTGCCTTGCGTGATCAGTTCAGCGAGCTAGAGGATGGCGCTGAGACTGAATTGCTTGTGCGTGTGGCTGGCCGCATGCTGTTGCAGCGCAATCAGGGCAAGCTGATCTTCGCTTCAATACGCGACGGAGACGGATCGATTCAGTTGTTCGTGTCGAAGGCGATTATTGGCGACACCGGGTTCGCTTCGTTCGCCGACTTCGATCTCGGCGACTGGATTGGTGTCGAAGGCGTGGTTATGCGCACCCGCAAGGGCGAACTTTCTGTGAAAGTCTCGAGCGCGCAATTGTTGGCGAAATCGTTGCGACCGATGCCAGACAAGTGGCACGGTTTGGGCGACATCGATACGCGGTATCGCCAACGTTATGTTGATTTAATCGCCAACGACGACGCGCGCCTGGTCTTCGAAATTCGCTTCGCGACGATCCGCGCCATGCGAGAGCACCTTCTCGGATTGGGTTACCGCGAGGTCGAGACGCCGGTGTTGCATCCGATCGCTGGAGGGGCGACGGCGCGCCCGTTCGAAACGCATCACAACGTCCTCGACATGGATCTGTACTTGCGTATCGCTCCAGAGCTGTATCTCAAACGACTCATCGTTGCCGGCTTCGAGAAAGTGTTTGAAATCGCTCGAGTTTTTCGCAATGAAGGACTTTCGACCCGACACAACACTGAGTTCACAATGTTGGAGCTGTACGAAGCGTTCGTGGATTATCACGACATCGCCAAGCTCACCGAAGATCTGATTGCCGCGGCTGCAAACGCGGCGATCGGCACGACTGAAATCGAATGGGATGGCAAGCCCCTGAGCCTCGCGTCGCCGTTTCGTCGAGCCACGATGATCGATCTCGTGCAGGAACACGCTGGCGTCGCGATGCATCCTTCGATGCCGATTGAAGAAGCGCGTGAAGTGTGCGACCGTTTCGAAATTCCGTGGGATCGCGCGTGGGGCGCAGGCAAACTGTTACTTGAGGTCTACGAAAAGACCACGGAACACGCGTTGTGGGATCCGACCTTCGTGATGGACTATCCGCGAGAGGTCTCTCCGCTAGCCCGAGTTCACAGGGACGACGCAGAACTGACCGAACGCTTTGAGCTCATCATCGGTGGGCGCGAGGTCGCGAACGCGTTCAGCGAACTCAACGATCCAATCGATCAGCGGCGGCGTTTCGAAGCTCAGGTGCGCCTCAAACAACTTGGCGACACTGAGGCGCAGGGGATGGACGAGGACTACGTGCGAGCATTGGAATACGGATTGCCTCCCTGCGGTGGTCTCGGTATCGGCATCGACCGTATTGTCATGTTGATTGCCGGGGTCACGTCCATCCGAGAAGTTCTGTTATTCCCGCACATGCGGCCCGAAGCCGTCCAGTGAACATCGGGTGATCAGCCAGGAACATCCGCAGTAACGTTGACCGGGAGGAGGATCTGATGCGTGTTCTTGTGACCGGCATGGGTGGTGAACTCGGCACCCGCGTCGCGCAGCTCCTCGAAGCGCGACCGGAAGTCCGCGACATTGTTGGTTGCGATTTTGTGCCCCCTCGGAGGCGGTTGCGGCGCGCCGAGTTCCGACGCATCGATCCTCGCAACCGCGAAAAGCTCCGTGATTTCGTGCTCGATTTCGCACCGACGCATGTGGCGCACTTCGGCGTATATGAGCCTGCGTCGCGGTTGAGCCCGGCGCAAGCTGCGCAGCGGACTGAACTTGCTTCGATGGTGGCCCTGTCGGCTGCAGCGCGAGCTGGCGCGCTGGAGTACGTCGTGGTCCGCAGTGGTTTGGAAATCTACGGGCCGCGCCGGAACCGTGCGTCGGTGCCCGACGAGTCGGTTCCTCCCGCACCTGTCACGCCCTACGGCACCTCGTTGTTGAAGGTCGAGGGCGCAGCTGCTGGTGTCGCGCGTCGACATGGGATTCCTGTTGGTGCGTTGCGTTATGCGCCTGTCGTTGGATCGCACGTGCCGAGCCCGCTCGGACGACTATTGCGTCTCCCTGTTGTTCCTGTCGCCGCGTGGAGCGATCCGCCATTTTCGTTGGTGCACCCAGAGGATGCCTGCGCAGCGATGGTCGCTGCCCTTTTTGTGCGGGTCGATGGGCCTGTCAACATTGTCGGCCCCGGTGCAGCGAGTCCGTGGCAAGCCGCCCGTCTTGGCGGGCGCATTCCATTGCCACTCATCGCGCCGTTGTGGGGTGCCGCCAGCCAGGTTGTGGAGTTCACCGGAGCGGCGATCGCGCCTCACGTTGTGGAATTGCTTCGGTTCGGTCGTACCGGCTCTGGTGCCCACGCAACCGCGACGCTTGGGCTCGGCCAACTCCGTTCCACACAGGCCGTGTTGCAAGAACTCTATGAATGGGCCGAAATCGTTCCGCTCGACACCGTGCGGGAATCTGTCGCATGAACGCGGTTGAGATTGTCGGTGGCGTCGCGGCGAAGCACGATCCATCAGATCGAGTTGGGCGTCCCGATTCGCCGTTGCGCGCGATGCGCCGCCGCGTTGGCGGACACGCCGTACTCGATCCGTTTGGATTGGATCCGCAGCTGTGTGATCTTGCTGCACCAATTTTTCGGTTCTCGATGCGCGTCGAAACGTTCGGTGCCGAGAGCGTGCCCTCGAATGGTCCAGCGGTGCTCGTGATGAACCGCGGGTACGGAGTATTCGAACCCACGGCGTTGACTGTTGCGATCATGAACGAAACCGGACGCCGGGTGCGCGTTGTTGGAGCGCCGGGACTGTTCGGCGTTGGCAATGCGCTGCGTCGATTTGGAGCGATCGCTGCGACGGCTGCCGATATCAATGCCGCGCTCGCCGCCGGGCATCTCGTCGCGATCCCAATGGCGCCAGCCTGGCTGAGCCCCCGCTCCGGTGCTCCGCCGCTCGAATTGATGCAAACAGTCATGAAGTCGATCGTGCTTCCAGTCGCGGTGCGACCAGGCGGACCATTTGGAGCCCCGTTGGCTGGCTGGCGCGTGAAAATCGGAACACCAATCGTGACCGACGATTCACTCGCCCTTGGCGACCCGCTCGGCGCTGCTGAACTCTCGGAGACGGTCCGAACGGCCGTCGATAACCTTCGCTAGTCGCCACGTCGGCGTCTCGTTGTGCCGACCGCGCCGTATTTCGCGAGATCGTGGAGTGGCAGCGATTGGTACCCCGTTGATGTCTCGCTCGGTAGCCTGAGCGAATGGCGTTTGCGGTTGCGGCCGATGGCACGCGGATTCACTACGAACTGAACGGCAAGCTCGACGGCACGCCCGTCGTCATGATTCAAGGGCTCGGCGTCGACGCAAGGGGCTGGGCATTGCAAAAGCCTCGGTTCGGTCGAAACCATCGTGTGCTCACGTTCGACAACCGGGGGGTTGGTGAGACCGACCGGCCATCCGGCGAATACGACCTCGAGTCGATGGCAGCCGATGCGATCGCTTGCATGGATGCATGCGGAATCCAGACGGCGCACATCGTGGGAGCGTCGATGGGTGGCGTCATCGCGCAGATCCTCGCCGTGCGCCACGGCGACCGTGTCCGTTCGCTGGTCTTGGCGTGCACCGCGTGTCGCCATCATCAATGGCGCCGTGAACTGCTCGACGAATGGGCTTCCGACGTCGAATCTCACGGGATGGGCGCGTTGGTCAGCTCCGAAGGGATGCACTGGTTGATCGGTCCGCGGCTGCAGCGCCGCTTCGGAATGTTCATCAATATCCTCGGACGTCTTGTCTTGCAAACAAAGCCCGACTCATTCGTCAAACAAGTGCGTGCGATCTTGTCGATGAGCGATGCGATGCGCGACGAATTACACCGCATCACTCAGCCGACATTGGTGATCACTGGAACCCAAGACTCGCTGACGCCCGTCGGCGACGCCGAAGAACTGCACGAATACATTGCCGGATCGAAGCTTGTGCTGGTATCTGGTGCTGCCCACGGCATCATGGCGGAAACGCCGAACACCTTCAACAGAACCGTGCTCGACTTCATCGAAACGGTCGACGCGGATCTACTCGCCTGCTCCGCCCGACGTGGCGAGTGACTCGCCACACATTTCGCTCGTGCCTCGCTCCTGTGCTGGCTTCGCCACCGCGTCCATTTCAGGCTGGTGTACTCGC
>JBBRPC010000184.1:0-7916 GCA_038228615.1 Acidimicrobiia bacterium
TGCGCACCAACCATGTGATTGATGAGGTCACTGACTTTCCAATCGGCGCACGGAGTCGCATCATCGAGTTGATCTGGCTTGACATTGGCCAAGACGCCACGCCCGATCGAGATTGCTTGTTCCAACGGTTGGGTGCTCATAGTTGCTTCCTTATGGGGCTAGCGAGGTCGCGCGAGTCGCGCCAGGCCGCCGACCGTACCAGCGCGGCGCACGCTGTACCGAGCGGCGCGGGCGGTGCCTCGATCGCGGTCATCAATGGCCCGAGGGTGCTAAAATTTCCCGATGAAATCCTTTGCACACGTCGTCACGCCTCCCCCTGCTCGTGCTGTTCGCAGTGGCAGGATGTAGTTCCTCGAGCTCGTCCAAGGCCTCAACTTCGAATCCGTCGAGCACCGTCGCCTCAAACACAGTGGCATCGGGCACCGTGGCTTCGGGCAATACGACTGCGCCCACCACGGGCGCGACGCCACCGCCCCAGGGTGGTAACAGCGCCAACGCCTTCTGCAATCGCCTTGCCGCTGGAGTCGACCACCTCGCTGCGTTCCAGGCTGGGCTGCGCTCCGGGAACACCACGACTGCGATGGAACAGATCGCGGCCGAGAACAAGGCGATTCTCGCCGCCGCGCCAAGCGACATCCACGATGCGTTGGCGACGGTGAATTCCGCGTCCGAGAAGGCAGCCAAGATGCTCGACCGTTCACTGAGCTCAGCGGATCGCGCGGCGTTGAGTCAGGAAGTGGCCGCGATCACGACCTCAGCAGCATGGAAGACCGCCGTGGCCGACTACACGAAGTGGGTCACCGCCAATTGCGGGACCCTCGGAACGAAAATCCTGACTGCGGGTGGGGGCTGAGCGATCCGTCCCACACCGCATTCACAACTCGTTAGCCCTCGGTGCCGTCGAGGCAAGTCGTCTGCTTGGTGCCGATCTTGGTGACATCCGCGATCGTGTTGTACGTGCCGTCATCGCAGGTAACCGTCGCGCTGAGATGCGAGAAGACACCTTCTGGGCTTTCATAACCCGGAACGACCCACACGTGCAGCAGCAACGACGTTTGCTTGAGCAGATGACCATGCACGACGTCGCATTCGGCTTGCGTTGCAGAGTGATCCGCACCGAGCGGCGTGTCGAAGCTGCCGCCGCTTTGCACGAGGCAAATGTCGTGGTGCACGTGCCACACATCATTCGGGCCAGCAAAACCGGCCGGATTCGTGCTTGTCGTTGTGTAGAACAACCCAGCGATCCGCGAATTGGGATGGGTGCCGTCGTAGATCCACGCGAGCGGATGTTCGATGTCCTTATCGGTCATCGGGCCGCCGCTGTTGCCACCGGCGCTGCTGTAATCGATGTAATGCGCGCCGAGGCCCGGTGAGAATGGGCCAGCGCGATGCAGACCCGCAGCAAGCGCATCTTTGACGGTCGGGTATTTGAGCGCGACTTGGCGCGCTAACACGAGTTGATGCGCGAGCAACACGCGCTGGGCCTTTGTGATCGGCTGCTGGAACATGTGACCGTGCTGCATACCGTTTTCGAGCTTCGAGAATCCTCGATCATCGACCGCAGCCTGACCACCCATGTTCGCCATGTCGTGAGCGCCTGCAACGTGAGCGCCGGCCGCGGCGGTCGGGACAGAGCCACCCCCTTTGGCGGTGATCTTTTTCGGCTGCGATGTGGCCGAAGCGTTCGAAGAACACCCGGCCAATATCAGCGCCGCAGCGAGAGCCGCGCCAGTCAAGACTCGTTGATTCCGCATCTACGTCTCCTTTGAGGGCGCGCGATCCCTGCGCGACACGTGTCAGTTTCGCAACACTATGGCCGGTGAACGGCGCTGTTGTCCATGCCACCCATGTCAGGCGGCGTAGTTGTCGAGTTGGTCGGCGCGTTTGGCGTGTTTGGTCCGCCATCGATGGTCGGGGACGTTCGGTGCAGATTCGCACATGATGATCCCTTGTGGATTCTTGAACCTGACCGTCGCGTTCGCATGGCCTTCGATCGTCCAACGGCCTTCATGCAAGAGATTGTGACAATGCCCGCGACAGATCAGTACCCCACGGTCCAAATCTGTGGAACCTCGATCTTTGACCCATTCATCCATGTGGTGGGCTTCGCACCGATCGACTTCCGCTCCGCACATCCGACAGCCACCATCGCGTACGACCATGGCCCGATACTGATGTGGTGTGAAGATCCGCGCAGTACGGCCCATCGCGAGCGGTACGAACCCGTCGACGAGCATGAGGTTGATATTCGCGTTACACGCAATACGTCGTGCCGCCTCAGCAGTCACCGGATAGCCGTTCGCGCTATGACATCCACCAACCGCATTGCCGCTGATCGTGTTCACATCCAGAACAAACAGTGCGTGAGGGCGGTTCCCTGTAGCTGGGACCCCGGCGAGATACGCCCGGCAGATCGTCAGGAGCGCATCAGCACGCTGCTGGGCAGGAGTACGCGGATCCTTCTCAACGTGGCCACGTTCGTAGGCGCGGCCCAACGCTGCCTCAATAATTTCGGCGGACTCCACATCAAAGCGTGCGTCGAGGTATCCGACCCCATACAAGGTTCGCGAGAAATGCGCGTGCCGTTGCTGATGATCCTCGTGACTCGGACCGTTTGCACCATCACGATCCAAGAACGCATCGAGCGCGTCGCGCCATTCCCGCGCTTTCAACGCAACATCTTTCGGGCTGTGGTTCAGCGCACATTTGGTGAGTTCAGGTTCGAACTCTGCAAAATGGTCATCGGCACGCGCACCCGCCCGCGTTTTCGCGATGACGTCAACGTGCGATGTCGTGACGAGCCCAGCAGCCCACACCGATTGGGTCAACGCGCATGCATCAACCATCCGCGCGACATGAATCCGACGCGCGACTTCACTCTTATTCGCGTTCGTGCGCTTCGCGATCCAAGACGCCGCGGAACGCGAACCATCAACAGACCATTCCGCCGACCGGTCAAAGGCAACGAGCCGCCGCGAGCGTTCCGCATCGAGCATCGCCGCCAGACGTTCTAACTCGATGATCCCGTCACCAAGATTCACGCCGACCCCACCCACAACATCTTCGGTCATGAGCCAAGCGATCGCTGCTGCCAGATCGTCAATCATGCCCGTATTCATTGAATTAATGCTACACGAACATACGTTCGATTGCAAGAGAAAGGGCCAACAATTTTGGTAAAATTCAACGCGATGATCGACCGGCTCGAACAACAGCACCGAACTGAGCGTGCGCTCACAGTCGCAGACGCAACCCACGACGACGTCGAGCATCACTATGTAGTCGCCGGCTTGCTTCGGCGGGGCTCGGAGTTCTTCTTTTGTCATCGACATCCAGATCGACGGTGGTATCCCAACGTGTGGGATCTTCCGGGCGGACATGTCGAACGCGGAGAGGACCCTGGAGACGCGCTCGTTCGAGAACTCTTCGAGGAACTCGGAATTCGTATCGCCCAGCCCAGCGCGGAACCCGACACTGTGGTCAACGTCGAAGCCGAGAACCTTTCGCTGTCGATCTGGGTAATCGACCGATGGACGGGCGAACCAACAAACCAGGCACCAGACGAACACGACGACACGCGCTGGATCTCAGTTGCGGAACTGCCCGACCTCGCGCTCGCCCACCCTGCAATCGCCGAGATGTGTCAACGCGGCGGCGGTTCAATCGCCGACTAGATCGGCAAGGTCGCGCGCGAACAACAAGGCACAATCGGGATTCCGCCGAGGCCGGGATTACGGAATGTGCAGGCCAGAGATGGCGCGGGCGATGACCAGACGTTGGATTTCCGAGGTGCCCTCGAAGATTGTGTAGATCTTCGAATCGCGGTGCCACTGCTCGACGGGGTGTTCTTTGACGTAGCCCGCTCCGCCCATGATCTGAATCGCTTCATCGGTCACGCGCACCGCGACTTCGCCGGCGTACAGCTTGCTCATGGAGCCTTCACCCGACACGAACTGCTTGCCCGTGCGGCCCATCCAACAGGCACGCCACACGAGGAGACGCGCTGCGTCGATCTGCATCTTCATGTCGGCGAGTTTGAACGCGATCCCTTGGTTCATCACGATCTTGCGGCCGAACGCTTCGCGTTCTTTGGCGTAGTCGAGCGCGTATTCAAACGCGGCGCGTGCGATGCCGAGCGCTTGGGCACCGACCAACGGACGCGACGCTTCGAACGTACTCATCGCGGCTTGCACGCGCGAGCTCTGGCCTTCGCGTGCACGCGCGATCCGAGCATCGAGTTTCTCTTTGCCACCGAGCAGACACGATCCAGGAACACGACAATCAGTGAACACAACCTCGGCAGTGTGTGAGGCGCGAATCCCCATCTTCGAGAATTTCTGGCCCATCTCGCATCCCGGCGTTCCGGGAGCAACAACGAATGACGCGTGCCCCCGACTCTTCAATTCCGGTTCAACGGCAGCAACAACAACATGGACCGTTGGAACCTTGGTAATGCCGCCGTTTGTGATCCAGGTCTTGGTTCCGTTTATGACCCATTCATCTTTCGCTTCGTCGTAGACGGCGCGTGTGCGCAGCGACGAGACATCAGATCCGGCATCGGGTTCGCTCACTGCGAACGCTGCCATTTGGATTTTTTCTGGAGTTCCGAAACATTGCGGCAGCCACTCACCGATCTGCTCAGGCGTGCCGTTACCAAGAATTCCTGACACACCGAGCGTGGTACCGAGAAGTGCGAGCGTGCAACCAGCGTCGCCCCACGCGAGTTCTTCCGAAACAACCGCGAGCGTCAAGCCGGTCGGGTCGGCGAATGCCTGCGCGAAGAAGTCGGCGGAATACAAACCGATTTTCGCAGCCTCTTCAATCACCGGCCACGGAGTTTCTTCTTTTGTGTCGTACTCGGAAGCAACAGGTCGAATCACGTTCTTCGAAAAGTCGTGAACCCACTGCTGCAGCGTCAGTTGGTCTTCGTTGAGGTCGAGGGAAAAATCAGCCATCGCGTTCGTTCTCCATGCAAGAAAGGTTGGGCCTCGTCGGCATCGGTGCAACCCACGTTACCGGCGGGTAACCATTGTACCCCGACGGCTTCCCAGCCAATACATCAACCAACCCAACAACCACCGCGACAGACAAGACATCGCCAAGACATCACCGGGGTGGTCAAGACTCACCACGATTCCGCCGATCAAAGAGCGTCTCCCGGAGGAATTGTCTGTGTCGCATCGTCCTGATATCAAGCTCGTCGCCTCCGCCGCAGCGTTCGCCGTCGCCACCGTGGCATTCACGTTGGCAGCTGGCGCCGGTGCGAACGCCCCGGCGATGCCCGAGCACCGAACGATCCGATTCCCAGTCGAGGAAAAGGTTTCGTACGTCGACACCTTCGGCGCCTGTCGCGGCACCAACTGCTCACGCCGTCACATGGGCCAAGATCTCATCGGGCTGCGCCTTGATCACCTGCTCGCCGCGACCGACGCGACCGTCGTGTGGAAACGCACCGATGCAACAGGATTGTCGGGTAACGACATCCAGTTGAAAGACGCTGCCGGTTGGTCGTATTGGTACATGCACATCAATAACGACACGCCGGGCACCGACGACGGGTTGAACCCGCCGCTGTATCAATTTGCGCCAGGAATCAATGTCGGCACCAAAGTCAAAGCCGGACAATTCATTGCGTACATGGGCGACAGCGGCGACGCGGAATATTCGGTGCCGCACCTCCATTTCGAAATCCGTCGCCCCGACGGTACTGCGATCAACGCGTTTGCGAGCCTGCGACTGGCGCAAGGCCTGTCGGTCAACTCCGTGTGGTGCGGCGCGGGCTCGAACCCAACTCCTGCACCGAAGCCTGCAAGCGCGAAGGGCCTCTTGGTCGTCGACAAGCTCGGCACCGTGCAGGCGCTCGGCGCGGCGAAGAATCTCGGCGACACATCCAAATTGACCCTGTGGGGTGCAATGCTCGGCGTGCGACGCACGAGCACGTCGAAGGGCTACTACTTGATCGCACGTGATGGTGGTGTGTTCACGTACGGCGACGCGAAGTTCTTCGGTTCGACCGGCGGGATGCGTCTCAACGCACCCATCGCTGGGATCACACCGACGCCAACTGGCAGGGGCTACTGGCTCTTCGCCGACGACGGTGGCATCTTCAGCTTCGGTGATGCTCGATTCCACGGCTCTGGATTCACCAAACTCGGCTCGTCGATCGCGGTTGGAATGACTGCGACGCCAACGGGTCGCGGCTACTGGATTGCAGCTTCGGACGGTCGCGTCCTCAACTTCGGTGACGCACCTGCAGCACCAACGAAGTCGGGCGCCACTAGCAACGTGCGCGGCATCGTCGCCACCCACTCCGGCGGCGGTTTTTGGCTCATCGCCGACAACGGAACGATCGCGACTGCCGGAGATGCCGTCACGTACGGCTCGCCAGCACGCAGCGGACTTTGCAACGTCAACGGGTCGATGGCGATGACCGCCTCGGCAACAGGCGCTGGCTATTGGGTCGCAGAGCAAAACGGCACGATCCTCAACTTTGGTGACGCCGTCGACTTCGGGAACGCTCACCTCAAGAGCACCGTGGTGGGCATCGACCAGGTCCAGTAGCCCAGTCGAGCCAGCCCGGGTGACCTAGCCCACTCGAGTCAGCCAGTCGAGTCAGCCAGTCGAGTCAGCCAGTCGAGTCACCGGGTTCGTCGTTGCATTGGGTCGACCGCCTCAAATCGGGAGCAACGGTTTAGGCATATCCCCGCTCCGCCGATCAGTTACATGTGCGTCAGGACGACGCACATGTACGCTCGTCGAGACCACGGACGGTCAGACCCATGGATGGAACACGCGCACGCGCGCTGCTCGGCGTCAGCCAGCACGCAACACAGGATGATCTTCGACGCGCCTTTCGACGACGCGCGTTCGCGACTCACCCCGATCACGGCGGCGACTCCAACGCATTCGCCGCAACACTCAGTGCGCTCACTTCCCTGCGCAACGCGATGGGCGCGACCTCGGATCTCGCTGCGCCACGCGAACGCACAGACATTGCCAACGCAGACAACCTCCACAGGGTCGACATGTACGACTGCGTCCCGACAGTGCGACAACATCGTCGCCCAACATTCCAAGATGTTTTCGAGTCGGCGTTGCGACAACGAGTGGCGGCATAGCACGCTGCGTCGTAGCGTTCGCGACATGAACGTTGAGGAACTCGTCATTCGCGAGGCAATCCGAGACACGATCGCTCGCTACAACCACGCTGGTGATCGCGCCAAATTCGACGCCATGGTGCGTTGCTTTACG
Source organism: Acidimicrobiia bacterium (assembly GCA_038228615.1). GTDB lineage: Bacteria > Actinomycetota > Acidimicrobiia > IMCC26256 > PALSA-610 > F1-120-MAGs023. Next base: position 7,252 of record JBBRPC010000184.1, read on the forward strand.
CCCGATGGAACATTGCACATCGTCGACGGCGAAGTACATCGCGGCCACGACCAACTCCTGAAATTTTTTTCCGGCGTCTCGGGTTCGACTCAGGCCCCCGAGCTACTCACGCTGCTTCGACATTGCGTCACGAACACGCTCATTGAAGTCGAGTCGGCGACGGTCGCGACGGCAAACTCCTACTTCCAAGTCGTGACGAACCAGGGCCTCGATCACTGGGGCACCTACCGCGACCGATTCACACACGATCCCGCGACGAACCGTTGGCTCATCGAACATCGTTCTGTAAAAACAGACGCGTATGCCGACACCAGCCTCTTTCGCTAACTACAGCTACAGAACACGTTGCGGTCGCCGTATGCACCATCGATTCGGCTCACAGGCGGCCAATATTTTGATGCGTGGAGCGATGCCACCGGATATGCGGCGAGCGCGCGGGAATACGGATGCGTCCATTCGTCGGCCGTGACGTCTACCGCAGTGTGGGGCGCATTGCACAACGGGTTGTCGTCGGCCGGCCACTCGCCTGCCGCAACGCGATCGATCTCAGCTCGGATCGACAGCATGGCTTCACAGAACCGGTCGATTTCCACGAGTGATTCCGATTCGGTGGGCTCAATCATCAGGGTACCTGCGACGGGGAACGACATGGTCGGGGCATGAAA
>JBBRPC010000185.1:0-7819 GCA_038228615.1 Acidimicrobiia bacterium
CGGCACCCGGCGCATTACCCACGTTTCGGAAGTCGCGGGGATGGAAGCCGAAACGATCGTCTTGCAGGACCTCTATCTCTTTGATTTCGGTATGGGTGTCGATTCCGACAACAAGTTTGTCGGCCGCCTGAAAAGCACCGGAATTCGTCCGCGCTTCACCGACCGGCTTGCCGATCAAGGTGTGCGTCTCGAGCCGGAGCTGTTTGCGCTTGAGCCATTCGTACGCCGCTCGGGCGGTGCCCGATGAACGCGCTCGCCGCTGGCTTGTTCGATTCGTCCTCAACACGGTTCGTGATCGTGGCGTTTGTCGCTATCGCGGGTGGCGCATTGGTAATTGCGGTGAGTTTCGTGATCGCCAAACGTCAAGGTGCGATTGAACGGCGACTCGCAGGATACGAACCGGTTGCTGCCGCAACGCGACCCCTCAGCCAAGCCGAGGTGTTCGATCACGGTGGCGAAAGCACGGTCGTGACCAACGCCGTCGACAAGACGCGCGAGTTCGCCGAACGAGCGGGTGTGCTCACCAAAGTCGAGTTGTTCCTTGAACAGGCGAACGTTCCGCTGCGTCCCGCCGAGTTGCTGTTTTACGGACCAGTCTTCACGGTGCTGCTCGGTCTGATCGCAGTGTTGCTGTTTGGCGTGTTCTCGGGGCTCATCGCGCTCGTTGTCGCCGCGCTGGTTCCCGTCGTGTTCCTCGTGCGCAAACGTTCGGGACGGCTTCGCAAGTTTGAAAATCAGCTTCCGGATTCATTGAACCTGCTTGCTGGCTCGATGCGCGCAGGGTTTTCATTCATGCAGGGTTTCGAAGCCATCGCCAACGAGGCTGCTGAACCGGCGAAGCGAGAATTGCAGCGGGTCTTCACAGAAGCGCGTCTCGGTCGCAACGTTGATGATGCGATGGAAGAGTGCGCCGAGCGGATGAACAGCAAAGACATGCATTGGGTGGTCATGGCGTTGCGCATTCAGCGTGAAGTCGGTGGGAACCTTGCTGAACTCCTCGACACCGTGGCAAACACGATGACCCAGCGCGAGCGATTGCGGCGCGAGATCCAAGCGCTGACCGCGGAGGGCAGATTCTCCGGGTACGTCCTGACCGCGATGCCGTTCTTCTTCTTGCTCCTGTTCCAAGTGATGCAACCGGATTACGTCCCCAAGCTCTTCACAGAAATGATTGGGATCATCGCCAGTATCGGGGCATGTGTCGGGATCATCGTGGGATGGATCTGGCTTCGCAAAATCGTAAATATCGAGGTGTAGATCGTGTTGTTTCTGATTATTGCCGCGTGCACAATGGCAGCCGGTTTCGCAGCCGTGACAACGGTCGCGGAGGTGGGGCATCGATCCGATACGCGCCGATCGCTGCGCGCGCTCGACAGCTATCAGGTCACGGTTGTGCGCGAAAAGGAAATGTTGGTGCCATTTGGTGAGCGTGTGCTCGCTCCGATTGGCGACGCGCTCGCGGATCGCATCAAGAAGTACACCCCGAAGGGCTATGTCGATGCCATCGGCCGCAAGATCATGCTGGCGGGTAACCCTGTCGGCTACGCCGTCGACCGCACCCTCACTTTGAAGTTTCTTGGATTGCTCTCTGGCGTTCTGTGGTTCCCGCTCGTGTACATGTACCTGCATCTTGATGGTTTGATGGGCTTGTTGGTCTTCGGAGGTCTCTGGGTCGGTTCGTTCATGCTGCCCGAGATTGCGCTCGATCGGATGATCGCAGATCGCCAGCTTGCAATCGCTCGGCGGCTCCCGGATTTGCTCGACCTATTGGTGATTTCGGTGGAAGCTGGGTTGGGATTCGAACAAGCACTCGATCGCACAGCGAATGCAGTACCCGGCCATTTGTCCGACGAATTTCGGCGCATGTTGCAAGAAACCCGTCTTGGCGCCTCACGCGCCGACGCATTGCGGGCGCTCGATGAGCGTACCGACGTACCCGAGCTCCGCTCATTCATTATGGCGCTGCTGCAAGCCGACACGTTCGGTGTGTCCGTCGGACGAATCCTGCGCGCCCAAGCAGATGAGATGCGCATTCGCCGTCGGCTGGCTGCGCAAGAACAGGCGCAAAAAACGCCGGTCAAGATGCTGTTCCCGTTGGTCACTTGCATCTTCCCCGCGGTGTTCGTCATCGTGCTCGGCCCGGCGATGATCACTATCGTCAATACCTTGTAGCGCACCGTTTTCGACCGATAGGTCCAATATGGTGAATCTGTTGCCAGTCGACTCACAGGTCGCTCAGCCGGTTGAAGGGGCCAGCGCGACCGCGGAGGGTTCTAGGGCGGACGGTTCTGGGGCGGACGGTTCTGGGGCTGCGGGTTGTGCCGACGGGAATCGGCGAGTCGCACCACGTCGCTTCGGGAGTTTCGTGTGGCTCTTTAGTGCAGGCTTCGCGCTCGGTGGGTTCAAGATCGGCCTACGTCAGCTGCACGACAATTCGTTTTTCGTCCACCTCGCGACCGGGCGTTGGATTCTCGATCACTCGGCAGTACCGCACAGCGATGTTTACTCCTTTACCGCCACAGGGAAACCCTTTGTCGCGCAATCCTGGCTCGCGGAAGCGTTGTACGGATTTCTGGATCGGTCGGCGCTAGGTCCGTTTGGAATACGAGTTGTGATGGCAGCTACCTCGGCGGCGATCGCTGTCGCTGTCTTTCGCATCGCGCTGCACGAATCACGAGATCGCAAACGAGCGACCGTCATTGGTCTGGCCGCCTTCACAGTTGTTGCGACAATGTTTTCCGAACGTCCGTTGGGATTTGGGCTTCTTGCACTTGCGGTGGTGGTGTGGATCGTTGAGGCACCAGAATCTCGTCTTGGCAGACGTCCGGAGGTCTCGCTACCCATCGTGATGTGGTTGTGGGGAAATGTCCACGGGTCGATGGCGCTCGGCTTTGCGTATATCGCGCTCCATCTGGTCGGTCGAGCCCTTGATGGCGCGCCATGTTGGATGCCGAGTGCCGAACGGCGTCTGCTTCGTGCCGCAGCGATATCCATCGGTGTGCTCTGTATCAACCCATACGGAGTGCGGATATTGTTGTTTCCCTTCGAACTCCTGAGCCGCGGCGATGTCCTGAAAGACGTCGTCGAATGGATGTCGCCGAACTTTCATACGGCATCGGGAATGGCGTTCGCGCTGTGGCTGATTGTCGCGCTGATCGCCATGCTCCGCGGGAACCGGCCGAGCCGTCGCGATGTCATTGTGACAATTCCGTTTCTATTGCTCAGCTTTTGGGCGCTGCGGAATCTTGCGATCGCGACATTGGTGATGGTTCCGATCGTCGCGCGCTGCGTTGCGCGTCAGGAGGAGCCTCCTGAGCCTGAGAACGGGAACGTCGGCAGGGTTCTCGGGGTGATGATTCTCGCGCTCGCTGGCATATTTGCGATGCAAGCACTCGCGCAACCCGGCTACGACGAACGTGGCTACTCGAAGTCGGCGTACCGATATCTGGAACACCAGGGCCTCGTCGGTCGACGGCTGCTCACAACCGACGCGAATGCTGGCTGGATGATCGCGGCCCATTTCCCAGCGCAGCGCGTGTTCATGGATGACCGGTACGACATGTATCCCCGTGAGGTCATCAACGACTACGTGACGATTATGCGGGCGCGCCCTGACTGGTCGCGGCTGTTGACGAAATATCACGTCGAGGTCATCATTTGGCCTACCGACAATTCGTTGACACAGCTGCTCGTCCTCGACCAACAACATTGGACGCGCGTTTACCGCGACAAAGGTTGGACCACCTTTGTGAGGAACGACCAGCTTCGCGTGTGATCGTCAGGCGTTGTCGCCGGACGCGGATTACTACTCCGCCATCGGCCCGCCGGTTTCGAGCAGTGTCTTGAGGCCGGAGAGGATCCAGTTCCAACCGCCGCCGCCTTCGCCAAGCTTTGCGGAGCCTTCGATCATCGCTGCAGCAAGCGGAGCGTCGGTGACATCGTGGGTCACGGTCAGGCGCGTGATTCCACCATGCTCTGGCTCGATCTCCCACGTGACTTCGTGGAAGCCTTCCGCCACTTGTTCGGGTGCGAACGCAAAACGCCACGTTTGTACGAGACGACGCGGCGGATCGCACTCGATCACCGCGCCATCACAGCCCACCTCCGGGACGCCCATCGTCTGCACCATCTCGGCTGGCATCAGCGCGCGGAATTCACCGCCAGGACGGAGGTCGTACTCGGTGGTGCCCGGATACCCATACCGCGCATTCCATTCGGGCGATGTGATTGCTTCCCAGATCGCCTCAGGTGTGGCCTTGATATAGACCCGAAAGACCTGCGTTGTTCGGGCTTCGGTCGTGTGAGTCATGCGGATTCCTCCAAAGAATGTTTGAGATCAGCGAGCGCAGAGACCTGACGCTCGTTGTACTTGTCGATCCAACGATCGTGCACCAGCCGGATGGGAACGGGGTTGAGAAAATGCAACTTCTCGCGCCCTGATTTCTTTGAGACGACGAGCCCCGCGTCTTCGAGAACGCGCAGGTGCTTCATAACGCCGAAGCGGGTCATCTCCAGACCTGATTCGAGCGCTGTCAACGTCAGGCCGTCCTGTTCGAACAACAGGTCAAGCAAGAAACGACGGGTCGAATCCGCCAATGCTTTGAAGACTCGATCGTCGTCACTCACTGCCGACATATTAGGTGACTAGAAGGGGTAACTATCCCATGGATGTAGAAATGGGTATAGGGTCTCGGGCCCCTCGGCAAGGCGATACTCACGCGCCATCAGAAGACAAGATAGGAACTCTCTATTTGCATCAGGTCCGCCTTACCGACAGCTTGGAGCGAGAACCAGTCGATGGGGGTCTTCTGCGTCGGGAAGATTCGGGTAACTACTCCAAGGTCTTCTGCTCGGTGTGTGGCGACGCCATTGAATGCGTCGCGCTGCTGGATTACATACGCCGCTATTTCACCGATCGTTACGCGAGGGCTGACCCATTCAAACCGAGGTTCTATCGTCGGTGGCAGGGCAGCATCGAGAAGCACAGGTTCCGCCTGGCTCGCCGCTGGATATCGGGAAAGCCAGATATGCGTCCCAGGGGGCGGCGCAGGTTTGCCGCCCTTGCGGAGCCAATCCCAGTAAACGGGGGGGAACGCGTGGTTGCCAATGTGGCATCGAAACATGATCTGTTTGAGGAACCAACGAGCGATGGTTACTTGCTGCCCGCGAAGCAAGAACATCGTTTGGGGATTTGTTCCGGGGCGGATCATGGGTTTCATGATGAGTGACGCAGGTTCTTCAAATTTCTTTCCGAGACGATGGTTGCACGTTTCGCAGAGACAGATCGTGATGTCCATATGCGGCGTCGGTGCAGTCGCGGGCACACCATTTTTGGACGGGTAGAAAGGCCCGAGATCGTGCATCAGGCATTCAACCCACCATGGAATGACGTGCTCAACGCTCAGCACCGTGTCGACCCTGCAAAGCGGACAGATTCCCTCTGTTTGATGTTTCGTCGGTCGTCGCATGGCCTAACTTTGGAGGATCATGGCGAAGAAGGACGAGACGCAGTTCACGCCGAAAGGCAAACAGATACCGGTACCGGAACGCAAACAGGTCCTCGGTGACTTCGCCAAAGTCATGGAACCAACCAAAGCCAAGCCGAAGAAACGCGGCCGGTGAGGGACAACCCACATACCCATGTTTTGCCCCTCACCGTGCCTCCACGCTGTTACTTAGTTGGACGGACCAACTTGTAGTCCGTTCCCTGGCCCTTCGCCGGTGGCAATCGATCGCCTTGGCTTACAGCAATCTCCTTGCCGCCATTCGCCGGCTTGTAGATGCCCGACTGCGGCATTTTTTGACCCGTGTGGGGATTCTTACTTGTCATGGATATTCTTCCTTTTTACGGGGCCTCGCTTCACCTTCTTTTGCTCAAAAAGGGGAGGGTGCCGCGGGGCCTTGCTTATGGCGTCGAATGACGCCACCCACCATGATCGCGCGATTGCGTAGCGATATCGCGCATGGTCAGATATCCCTCAAATCATTGAACTTGTTCTGTACTATGACAGCGAGATGGAGGGCCTATGACAGCAGCACACGACAATCGCCCATTTCTAGTTCGGCTACCGCCGGACCTACACGAAGCGGTCAGACAGGCAGCACAACGCGACGACCGGACGATGGCGCAATACATCCGGCAATCGTTGCGTGCAAGCGTCGAACACGAGCCGCCGCGCCGCCGACCCCGTTAGTTGGCTGGCGGAGCGGAGCAGAGCAGCAGGAGCCGGAACATCGACGTTTGATCGTCGCGGTGGTTGTACCGCCACACGTATTCGTTCAGGTAGCCCTGCAAGTGTTTCGCCGATACGGAGTGGTGTGCGCCACGGATACCGTTCTTCACGAGGGACCAGAACCCTTCGATCGTGTTCGTGTGGATATCACCATCGACGTAGACCTTCGTCGCGTGGTGGATACGACGGTGTGGGTAGCCCTTCGATTCGAGCGACGTATATGCGGCGGCTTCGTCGGTGTAGACCGTCGTGGCAGGCAGGACACGCGTTTCGATGTGCTCGAACGCTGGTGCTTTCCAGTTCGTCGGGACGACATGCGCAGCGACTTTGCCGCCACGCTCGACCATTCCGAATACTGTCGTTTTCTTGGCTCGGCCCGCTGCTTGTCCTGCTTGCATACGGCCAAGACCGGCTCGACTCATCGCCGCTACTTCCTTGCCGCGCGGCTTGCCGCCAACGTAGGTTTCGTCCATTTCGACTTCGCCCGACATCGTTTCGTCGTCTTGGGTCATGAGTTGCGTACGGATCAGGTTGAACATCCGCCACGCGGTCTTGTAGGTGACACCGAGTTCTCGTTCAAGTTGCTTGGCGGAAATCCCGCACCGAGTGCTCGACATCAGGTACATCGCGTAGAACCACAGGTGAAGCGATGTGGACGACTTCTCGAAGATCGTGCCGACGAGCGGCGAGACGTGCGTACCGCATCCGGTGCACGTCCACGACGTTGCGCGGCCAGCACAGTCGTAGTGTTTGAACGTCCGTATTTCGCAGCAATGCGAACATGCCGCGTGGGTACCATCGGGGGAGAATCGTTGACGCCAGAGGTAGTCCATGCATGTCGCGTCGTCGGGCCATTCGCGCATGAAGTCCATGATCGTCATCTGCGAATCGGATGACGATGCACGCTCGGGCTGATTGCGATTTACGGGGGCCATGCACCCATTATGACACTATCCATTTATACAGTCAAGGGATAGTTACCCTAGAAGGTCACATGTCAAGTCAGGTGTCTCGCCTGACGGTGATTGCGTCTAGCCGAGGGCGCTGTTGGTTGAAGAGAACTTCGACGAGACTTTGCCGCCAAGCGCCTTGACCGCGACGAGCACAATGATTGCGATGAACGCGAGGAGCAGTAGGTACTCGACCAAGTTCGCTCCACGCTCGTCGTGGTTGACGAGCTTGCTCTGGAGCCAGGTACGAAAAATGAAGAGGTCCACTACTGCGAGTCCTTTTGTCGACCAAATGATGTGCACGTCGGGGCGATGAGCACGTCGAAATGTTGTGTGTCTTTAATGTCGGTTCAAATCGGGTCTTGGGGCATATGCCATCCGGACTAGATGTGACATTTGCAGGCGATAGACGCGCAGAAACCGCAGGCGGGGAGGCCTGCGGTTTCTGTTTGGAAGGACCGTCGCCCTACGTCAGGGCGTGTGTGCGGCTAGCCGAGAGCGCTGTTCGCTGATGAGAACTTCGACGACACTGTGCCACCCAGAGTTTGGACGGCAACTAAGACGATGATTGCGATGAACGCGAGGAGGAGTAAGTACTCCACCAGGTTCGCGCCACGCTCATTGCGGTTGACGATC
>JBBRPC010000186.1:0-7780 GCA_038228615.1 Acidimicrobiia bacterium
CGCTGCGCTCGAACACCCGGACGACGAAGCGGTCGGATCAGGGACCGACCGCCGTTCATACCAGTCCGTAGATCGTGCGGCCTCTCGCGTTGCTCGGGCATTGGCCGAAGCTGGCGTGATGCCCGGCGATGCTGTGGGACTCTGCACCGACCGCTCGCCGAACATGATCGTCGCTGTGCTCGGCATCTGGAAGTCCGGTGCGGCATACGTTCCGCTCAACCATGAGCACCCCCACGATCGTCTCGCCCATCAGCTCGCAGAATGTGCCGTGACGGTCGTCGTTGCATCATCGAGCTTGGTCGAGCACCTCCCTTCGTTGGTGTCGGTCTTAGCTATCGAGACAATTGGCAGCGACGCAGGCGCTTCGGCGGCAAGCGACATCGACACCTTCGTCAACCGGGCAGAACCCAACGATCGTGCCTATGTCATGTATACGAGCGGGTCGACTGGTTTGCCCAAGGGAGTTGAGATCACCCACGCCAGCCTCGCAAACTATTCACATGCGCTTGCAGATCGACTCAATATTGCATCCGACAGACCGTTGCATTGCGCAACGGTGACAGCGATCAGTACGGACCTCGGGAATACCGCGATATTTCCGACCCTCGTGGCAGGCGGCTGCGTCGAGCTCATTTCGAGTGACGTCGCGATGGATCCAAATCTGTTTGCCCAACATGTGGCTCGATGGCCCGTCGACATCGTCAAACTGACCCCATCGCATCTCAGCGCGCTGATGACTGCCGGCGCCGAGCGAGTCCTGCCGACGACAACACTTGTGCTCGGGGGCGAAGCATCGCCTTGGGGTCTCGTGCACGACGTTCTGCAGCAGCACACGTGCAAGGTGATCAACCACTACGGCCCCACCGAGACAACCGTTGGTTCGTGTACCTACGACGTGCCGGAAGTTGTCCCCACGTCACGACCTGCAACTGTCCCGATTGGCCGACCGATCGCGAACAGCCAGTGTTATGTCGTCGACCCGCACGGCGGACTGTTGCCGGTGGGTGTCGCCGGCGAGCTTTGGATTGGTGGCGCTGGCGTAGCGATTGGCTACCGCGCGCAACCCGAACAGACTGCCGAACGTTTCATCGATAACCCTTTCGCACGAGGCCGCGTGTATCGAAGCGGCGACAAAGCACGATGGTTGCCGGACGGCACGATTGAATTCCTCGGGCGTATCGATGATCAGGTGAAGATCCGCGGCTTTCGCATCGAGCCGCGGGAAATCGAACATGTCATTGCGAGCCACCCGCAAGTCCGCAACGTCGCCGTCATTGCCCGCGAAGACGTACCCGGCGACCGGCGACTCGTGGCGTACGTCGTGGCCGATGGAACCCCGAGCCTCGAATCCCTCCGCGCGACGGTCACCGCGGCATTGCCTGAGTACATGACCCCGGCAGCGTTCATGTTGCTCGATTCGCTCCCGCTGACGCCGAGCGGCAAGCTCGATCGTCGTGCGCTCGCCGCTCCAGATGCGAACGCTTCCTCGTATGGGACTACCTACGTCGAGCCGAGCAACGACACGGAACGACGTCTCGCACTGTGCTGGGGCGAGGTGCTGCATCGAGATCGGATCGGCATACACGACGACTTTTTTGCACTCGGTGGTCATTCACTGCTCGCCGCCCAGGTCGTGGCGCGCGTGCGGAATAACTTCGCCGTTGAGCTTGCGCTCCACAGCTTGTTCACGGCCCCAACAATCGCATTGCTCGCGCTTGAAGTCGACGCACTTCAACAGGCCAACCTCGACGACGCGCAACTGGACGAACTGCTTGCAGGCCTCTCACAGGAAGAAATCGACCAACTCCTCAACGAAGCATGACCAGCGCTTCTGCGTCGGGCGAGGTCGTCGTGTGGTGGTTCGATCTCGACGATCCAGCTCCAGACACCGGCGTGTTGAGCCACGATGAACGCCGCCGCGCGGCCAGGATGCGGTTCGATGTCGATAGAAACCGATATGAACGGGGCCGAGCCACACTCCGCCACTTGCTCGCCGACGCAGTGGATTCCGAACCCGCCAACTTGATGTTTTCCTACAATGAACAGGGCAAGCCATCACTCTCACCACATCTTGGCGTTCACTTCAACCTCGCCCATAGCGCCAATCTTGCAGTGCTCGCAGTGGCTCCGTTCAACGTTGGTATTGATGTCGAGACGATCCGTCCTGGGTTCGCTGACGATGAAATCGCGGAACGATTTTTTGCTCCGAGCGAGGTCACCCAACTGCGTACGCTTCCAAAGATCGATCAAGAGGCAGCGTTCTTTCGGTGTTGGACTCGCAAAGAGTCATACCTCAAAGCTCTCGGCGGAGGTCTTTCGATCGATCTCGACGCGTTCACCGTCGCGTTTGCTGATCCGAACGAGGACCCAGCGATCACTTGGGTACGCAACGAACCGCAAGAAGCGTCGCAATGGTCGGTCGTGGATTGTTCAAGTGCGATCACCGACACAGCCGTCTGCGCGCTCGCCGCGCGCTGCCCGATCGGGTCGGTTGCGGTCAGCCAGCGCTGAACTCCCAGGAATTCGCGACCTGAACCGGCGACAGCCGCACGACGGCGCGCGGTGTGTCTTCAACTTCTGGACCAACAACGTCGAACGCGCGTGCAGGATGCCATTGCACTAGGTCCTTAGCGATCCCGCCGCCTGGTTCGTGCATCGATGCCCACAAGAAGAAACGGCCACTCGGGAGTGGGACGTGTTGCAACGTTGCGCGAATGGTGTTGCTTCCTGCTGCGAGTTGCGCGGCACCGCGAGCGACGAACATCGGCGTGGCAGGACCTTCGCTCACACCGATATACACCGCGCACGGTCGCGTGACATCTGAGTCCACCGTGAATTCCACGTGCATCGCGTCGTAGGAATGTACAGACCCGCCGTTCGGGCCATCAATCGATGTGTGCAGCACCTTGACGGGACCCTCCTGGTTCGATCCGAGTTCGGCGAACCGTTCGACCCATTCCCGGTACTCGCCGAGCACCTCGCGTATCGGAGCATCCTGTACGAGCGCGCCGTCGCGGAGCCAGAGACCTCGAGTACAGGTGGCTTCCATCGTTGCAAGGTCATGGCTCACAAACAGCAGCGTTGTTCCATCGGCGAGCACCTGACGCATGCGTTCAAGACACCGCTGTTGAAATGCGGAGTCGCCGACTGCGAGCACCTCATCGACAAGCAGCACGTCGGGTTCGAGATACGCGGCCACAGCGAAGCCGAGACGCAGCTGCATGCCGGTTGAATAAAATTTGACTTGTCGATCGATGGCCGCCTCGATCTGAGCGAATTCGACGATCTGGTCGAACACCTCGGCGACTCGTTTGCGCTTGAGTCCGAGCAGCGTTCCGTACAGAAAGATGTTCTCGCGACCTGTGAGATCGGAATGCAGACCGGCGCGCACCTCAATGAGAGCTCCGATACGACCACCGACCGAGATCCGTCCGGCGTTCGGGTACATCACCTGGGCGATCATCTTGAGCATCGTCGATTTGCCAGCACCATTGGCACCGATCAACCCGACGGCTTCACCTGGCTCAATCGCAAACTCAACATCGCGCAACGCCCATCGGTAGTTCGCGCTCGTGTCGCCACGAATACGGTCGCGGATGTACTCCAACCGATCGATCAGGAACGGATTGCGAAGATCGGCGCGGAAACGTTTCCACACACGATCGCTGCGAACGGCGCCGAGTCGCACTTGGCTACCCGAGGCGAGGGAGTCGGAGTCAGAGGAGATCAGCAAAGCTGGCTTCCAATCGCTTAAAGACGCGGAACCCGACGAAGAACACCACGATTGCGGACAGCGAAGCCCACCCGAGCATCTCAACATTCGGCGCAGTACCTCGCAGGGCAGTTCTGCGCAACGCGTCGATGACAGGCCCAAGCGGATTTCCGATTGAGTAGAGCAGCTGATCGCGATGCGACAATTTCTCGAACGACCAGATCACCGGCGTGGCAAGCAAACCCATTTGCATCACGACGGGCAATACATGACGGATGTCTCTGACATGCACGATCAGCGATGACACCAGGAGCGCGATGCCCATCGTGTAGAGCATCACGATGAGAATCAGCGGAAGTGCCCACAGGAAGACGAGGGCGTGCGGCATCGTCGTTTTGGCAGCGAACAGCGCGATCACGGCAAGCATCGACGTGATCGTGTCGACGGCAGCCACGCCCACGATCGACAGCGGGAATACCTCGCGCGGGCATTTGATCTTGTTGATGAGCTGCAAGTTCTGCAGCAGTGAGAGGCCACCTTGACCAATCGCTGACGAAAAGAACGTCCAAGGAATGAGCCCACAGATCGAGAACAGCGCATAGTCCGGATATCCGGTGTTGATGTGCGCGACTCTTCCGATGAACACGGTCAAGGTCAGGATGAGGATGACCGGCTGCAGCAGTGCCCAAGCGACGCCGAGGATGGCCTGTTTGTAGCGGATCCGAAGCTCGCGTTCGGTCAGCGTCGTGACCATTTCCCAAGAATGCGCGAGGTCGCGCAGCGCCCCGACCAGCGATACCTTGCGCCGAAAGGCCAGTTCGGGGGGTGGGGCAGCTCCAATTGTGGCTGGGTCGCGCACGAACGTTCTCCTATTGAGATGGCCAGCGGTATGCGCCGTCGCACGGAACAGTACCGATCCTCGCGTTGTGGCGCTGGGCGTCATTGCGACACGTGAGTGAGGCGACGACGGTCGACAGATGTTCTTTACGATGTCGGAGTGGTCCAAGTTGGACTTGAGCTGAATCAAAAAACTGCCGAGACAATCCTGGCGTCACGCTCCGTGACTCTGTATGATCAGTGCGTCGCACCTGGGCGGAGCTAGGTGGAACCTATGGAAGGGCCGAGCCATGTGGGGCTCACAAAGTTTCGAAGAGCAATACCAGACATTTTCGACTGATACCGGCGATGGGGCGAACCCAGGGACGCTGTACGTGGTCAGCGCGCCCTCCGGGGTGTACGTCGGCCTCGTGAAGCCAACCCTCGACCGGCTGTTCGCTACTGCCCTGCTGCTGATCGTGCTGCCAGTGATGATCCTGTGTGCCATTGCGGTCATGATCAGTGTCGGTACACCCGTCTTCTTTACCCAAGAACGAGTCGGGCGCAACGGGCGCCGCTTCCGGGTCTACAAGTTCCGCACGATGCATCAGGATCGTCGTCAGCGAAACGAACCTATGTCCGAACAGCTCACGATGGAATTCGGGGGCGACGATCGGCGCAAGACGCACAAGAGTCCTGTTGATCCACGCCTGACAGGCGTCGGTCGATTCCTGCGCAAGTGGAGCCTCGACGAACTCCCACAGCTGCTGAACGTTGTACGTGGCGACATGAGCATGATTGGGCCGCGTCCCGAACTCCCCGACATCGTCGCGCGCTACGGCGAGTGGGAACACTCCCGCCACATGGTCAAGCCCGGCCTCACCGGGCTCTGGCAGGTATCAGCCCGCGGTCAAGGACGTCCAATGCATGAACATGTCGGCGTCGACATCGAGTATGTCGCCGGGTTGTCGGCGTCGCTCGATTTTCAGATTTTCGTGCGCACGCCGATCTCGCTGCTCACAAACCGCGGTTTTTGATTCGGCATTCCACCCGGATCAAACGTCGCGACATCCCGCCGCCGATACGCTCCAACCGATGCCTTCGTTGCCACAGCGGATTTTCATCCTGCATGCGCGGCATCGCGAGTTGGGTGGCGAAGATGTGGTTGTCCACGCAGAGGCGGCACTCCTTGCGTCGGCAGGCCACGTCGTAGAAGTCCACGAAGCAGAAAATCCCTCCGGCCGGGCTTCCATGGGCGCGTTTGTGCAAGCTCCCTGGAACGTTGGGCAGGCACATCGGGTTGGCGCCGCCATCGACAGGTTCAAGCCGGATGTCGTGCACATTCACAACACGTGGTTCGCATTGTCGCCCGCAGCGATACACGCCGCAACGTCGCGCGACACAGCGACCGTGATGACGCTGCACAACTACCGCCTCATGTGCGCCGACGGAACCTTTCTACGCGACGGTGCCATTTGCACGCTCTGCGCTGGCCATTCACCTTCGAATGCCGTTCGATATGGCTGTTACCGCGGCTCGCGAGCCGCGTCGGTTGTGGCCGCAACGACGATCGCCGCCGCACGGATCAGGCACGTGTACGAGCGCGTCGACCGCTTCATCGCCCCGACTGATCTCGTCGCCAGCCATCACGTTGAGGCTGGCGTGCTCGCGATCGAACGGGTCGTCGTCAAGCCGCATTTCATCGCCGATCCCGGCCCACGGACCGGATTTCCTGGCGACTCGGACACCTTCGTGTTCGCTGGCAGGATCGCTCCAGGCAAAGGAGTCGAGCGCATTCTCGAAGCGTGGCGGCAATCTCGCAACGGAGCCCAAAGGCTGACGATTATTGGCGACGGTCCGCTGCGGGCAACGCTGCAGCACGACGCCCCGAACGACGTTGATTTCGTGGGCTTTCTCCCCCTCGAGGAGACGCGGCGCCGCATCAGAGACGCACGTGCATTGCTTTTCGGCAGCGAATGGCTGGAACCATTCGGCATGGTCCTCATCGAGGCGATCTCCAACGGCACTCCGGTGATTGGATTCGACACCGGCGACACCAACTCGATCGTTGGTCCTGGTGGCGCGCTTGTCGCGACCGGTGACGTCGGGGCGCTGGCGCACACATTGGGCACGCTCACCTCCGACCAAGTGAACGAACTCGGAGCGTTGGGCCGCGCGCACTACCTGGCGAACTTCACTCCCGAACTAAACCTCACGATGATCGAAAGCATTTTCGAAGCGGCGATTCGATCATCCGCGACACGTCGGGTCAACAGCTGAGGCGCCCCACCGGATTACCTCAGGCGTCGGCGCAGGATACGAACGTTGCACCACAGCACCGCGAAGCGCATCAGAAATTGGGTATTCGTAATGAGGTAGCGCTTCCAAAGACGCCGCGGTTCCTGCCCGAGCCGATGCACCCATTCAAGACCAGCACGTTGCATCCAACTCGGTGGCCGTTCCAGCGTCCCTGCGAGGTAGTCGAACGCCGCACCGACCGCGAGCATGGCGCACGGGATGCCATCCAAATGGTTCGCCACCCAGAGTTCCTGGCGCGGACAGCCTCGACCAACCAGCACAATTCCGGCGCCCGAGGAGTTGATCCGCGCGACATCCGCCCCATCTTCTGCGGGCGTCGCGTCGCGAAAACGGTCAGATTGAACGTCGACAATATTGATCGTTGGGTAGCGCCGCTCGAGCGACGCCTTGAGTGCCGCGCACGTTGCGTCGGTGCTCCCGAAGAGGAAAATGCCGACGCCAGCATCCGCGGCAGCGGCGCAGACGCGATCCGTGAGGTCCGGGCCGTAGACACGTTCCTTCAGGGGCTCAGAAATCAGCAGATTCAACGCCCAGCGCACCGGTTGACCGTCGGGGGTCACGACATCCAAGCGGCGCACAGCATCGCGAAATTCAGGGTCGTGCGCGGCGGTCATCAAGCCGTGTGTGGCGAGCGCAGCTACTCCAAACGCGACCCGATGTTCAGCTGCGTCGAGCACGGCCTGCACGACAGACTCGTACGTGCATGGCGTGACATCAACGCCGAATATCGCGGTGCGATCGAACGTTTGGGTCACGCGCACCACCGGTGTCGACCTTCCGCGTAGATGGACTCCAGGGTCGCTGGAATGTCGTAGGTAGGTTTCCACCCGCCGAACGCCTCGCTGAATGACCGCGTATCGCTGATCCACCAACGGTGGTCACCGATCCGCGCCGTGTCGTCGTATGTCGTCTGCATTGTGTTGCCGGTGATGC
>JBBRPC010000187.1:0-7725 GCA_038228615.1 Acidimicrobiia bacterium
CCCGCGCCTACAGAGACCGACGCAAATCCGAAGGACTCTCACACCGCGAAATCGTCCGCTGCCTAAAGCGATACCTCGCCCGACAGCTCTACCCGATCCTCCTCAAAGACCTCGCCAAATTGACATAGGAGTATCAGTGCCTGTCATGGTTCGGGGCGTGATTACCGAACAGGGCGCAGCGGCAGAACTCGCCAACGACACCGGACGAATCGCCGACACGTACCTGGGCACGTCTCGCGGGTAGTGCACGCGCGTATCAGGGTCGAGATCGGCACGAAGCCTGTGGCGAGATGTTCACTGGTTAAAGATTGCCTCCGCAGTGTCGCGTGCGCGACGGGCGTGTTGACGGGTGTTCGGGCGTGCTGGGAGTATGCGTCGGTGATAGTGCGGTATCGGTCGTTGATGCAGGACAGCGCTCGTTGGGACGGCTTTGCCCTGCGGCCGTCGGACATCGTGATCAGCACGCCACCGAAGTGCGGTACGACATGGACGCAGATGCTGGTCGCGTTGTTGATTTTCGATGGGCCGGAGTTCCCGGCGCCGATCAGCCAGCTTTCCCCCTGGTTGGATCAGTCGGTCCGGTCCCTTGACGATGTCCGTGCCGTCTACGACGGACAGCATCATCGGCGTTTTATCAAGACGCACACACCGCTCGATGGCCTGCCCATCGTGGACGGGGTCAGCTACGTCGTGGTCGGACGCGATCCTCGCGACGTGATGATCTCGATGGAGCACCACTTGGACAACATGGATTTCGACCGAGTGCTGGAATTGCGCGGACAAGCGGTCGGTAACGACGACCTCGCCACGCTTCCCACGCGATCGGCGCCGAGCGACGATCCGAGTGAGCGGTTCCGGAGCTTCATACGGACCACGGGATACACGGGCACCGTGAACCTCCGTGTCGTCCTACACCATCTGGATACGGCTTGGCAACGCCGTCATGCCGCCAACGTCGTGATGGCTCATTACTCCGACTATTCCGCTGACCTCCCAGCCGAGATCCTGCGACTCGCCGACGCGCTCGGCTTCGACATCTCACACGAACGCGCTACCCGACTCGCGTCCGAGGCATCGCTCGATCGAATGCGCTTGCGAGCGGCTGAGGTGATCCCGAACCCAGGAAAAATCTGGAAAGACGACAATGCGTTTCTGCGCGCGGGATCCTTCGGTGAATGGCGCACTCGTGTCAACGGCAACGACCTCACCGAGTACGACACCACTGTCGACTCGGCGATCTGTTCCGAACTCGCGGCATGGGCGCACCACGGACGCCTCGCCTCAGGAATCGACCCCAGCGACGCCTGACCTCCGACACTTGTCAAGTCTCCAAGGGCAACAAAGCATCCTCGATCACCGGAATTTTCTATAGTTCCGCGGGCACTGTTGCGTTAGCGCAAAACGGACAGGCATCGCACCTCTTAGTCAGCCCGATATGGTGCGCGACTCGGGAAATCGATCCGGTTTCGGACAGGGCAATTCATCCAAATTAAACGCGAGCTGCGTTCGAGGCAGTGGCACGACGCTTAATGCAACAGTGCCATCGTAAGCCCGTGTCGCGATTGTCCAACATGTCACACGAAGGGGAGCGGAGCCGACTGGCGGTGTCCCGACCCGTGGTATTCGACGAGGAGGAGCGTTGCGTCGTCGTTCAGCGTGCCATCGGTGTAATCGATAATTTGCGCCGAGAGCCGTCGAGCGGTCTCTGCGACCGGAATCTCTTCGAGCGCGGCGCGAACGAGGAAATCGGCGAGACGTTCACGCCCGAACAGGGCCCCGCCGCGCGATCGGGATTCCGTAATTCCGTCTGTGTAGAACAGCACCCGATCTGCCGCCTGCAGGTGCTCGGTCGCGATTTCCACGACGCTGCCACCGAGACCTAGCGGCTTCGACGGCGCGCAGCTCAACTCGCCCCCGTAGGTATTGTTCCGGACCAGCATCGGCAGAACGTGTCCGGCGTTCACCCAGCTGAGCACACCGGTGTCGCTGTCGAGTGAGCCGAACTGCCCGGTGACGTAGTTCGAATTCCCGAACTGCGACTCGATGAGCCCGTCGGCATCGAAGTACGCCTGCCGGAGGTCGATGGCACTCCGTCGAGAGCTGCGCAGGCTCGAGATCGCGGTCACTGACATCAGCACCGCTGGCATGCCGTGGCCGATCGCATCGACAATCGCGAAATCGAGCTGCGTACCATTGAGCGCGTAGTCGAACGAATCTCCGCCGATGTCATAGGCGGGTTCGAGAATGCCACCTACGCCGATTTGGTCGTTGGAACATGACAGGGGCGGGAGAAGGTCCCATTGGATTTCGGCTGCCGCGGAGAGCGGCGTCGACCGGCGAGACCGGAGCCAGAAATCGCCGTAACGGCTTCTGGTGACCACCACGAAAACGAACAGCGCGATCACGTGTTCCCACCCGACTGGAAGCGCACCACTCCATTCGTCATAGTCGAGTTCGAGCAATCCGATCCGGTTCGTACCGTCTGCGAGTGGGATCGAGACCACGGTTGGGTGACCATTCGAAATCGCGACGTTTCCGCTCGCGAACACGCGCCCGGCCATCGTCGCGGCCATCTCTACGGGCGTGCCGACAGTGCCGCGCTCGTCGATTTGCTGGAGGCGTCGCAGTGAGTAGTCCGCCACGAACAATCTGGCAGATTGCGCGCCCAGGACGCGACGAGCTGGCACGAGGAACTCTGATGAGGCGCCTGGCGCGATGGCTGCCGCAGCGTCCATCAGCCATGCAATACCGAGCTCTTGGGCCGCCACAGACTCGCCTACCTTTAGCAATCTCGCACGCGCGGCCGGCGAGGCAGCGTGAGTGCGTCGGCGACCGCGCCAGCTGATTTCAGCGACGGTAGTAGGCGATCGAGTGCACTGCAAATGTGGCACCGGGAAACGGCCGCGTGTTGGAAAGCACGCAATACAAAATTTCCTGGCCGGGTCGCTAATCGCTTGGAGTCTCGATCGCTCCCTCGCCCTGGACGCTCGCGCCAATTTTGTTCATCTCTTCGAAGTGTTTTGCAACATCGACGTCGATGTTGTGTCCGACGTCTGATAATTCTTCCTCGGGAGCGAGGGATCGATCAGCCCCTGCAGCTGTGTGTGCTTCAACGTCGTTTTCGAACGCGTGCGTCGCTGCCGACGAAACCCCTTGTCGATTGGTATCGGTGTCTTTTGGACCGTGCGTATTTGTAGGTGTCATTTGGACTTCCGTTCTGAGGGTGGACGATGAAAGCGGTGAGCACTTGCGACGCGTGCACCTAACGAGGCGTTCTAAGAAAAATGGCTGCGGTGCGTATTGCGGTGGCTCGTCGCGCGCACCAGCAACAATACGAGGATGGATCCGAGAATCGATCCCAGTACCCCCGAGGCCTGGAAAGCGCCGTGGGATGCGTCGTGATGAAACAGGACGTACCCAAGGAAGCCGCCCGCGAATGAGCCGACGATGCCAAGGATGATCGTCGCGCCGACACAACCAAAGGAGCGCACATGCACGACCGCATGACAATCCTGAAGGCCGACCATCGCGAGGTGAAGCAGATGCTCACCAAACTGGCCGATTCTGACGAAGGCTCCGAGCGTGAAGCCCTCGCGGCGAAGCTCGCCAAAGCATTGACCGCGCACATGGAACTTGAGGAGCGCCTCGTATACCCACTCGTCGAAAACGAGATCGGGGAAGAAGATTTTGAGGAAGCCAACATCGAGCACGGCCTGGCCCGCGACGGGCTCGCCACGCTGATGAGCATGGTCGACAAGCCCGGCTTCGGCGCTTCTGTCGAGATGCTCAAGGGCGGAATTGCACATCACGTCGAAGAAGAAGAAAACGAGCTTCTGCCAGAACTCAAAGAAAAACTCGCTCGCGATGAGTGGCTGGCACTTGGTGACGCGATTGCCGAAGGTAAGACCGCCGCGGGCATACCAGCCTTGCCTCCCGCGCGCAGAAAGTCGAGCAAGCGGAAGTCGTCGACAAAGGCCGGTGCGAATTCCAAGTAATGACAGTTCGATTCCATTGTGGCTGCGTTCGGATTCACTCCAATGGCGCAAGTGTGTTTCGAATACTGCTGGCCGGGGTATGACTCACAGGGATCTACCCCCGGCTCGCGCGCCGAGCGCCCCACCCCCACCCCAACGGCGCGCGGGCCGGGCCCTCGGCTGGCGGCAAGGTCTCGTGCTCGGCGGGTACTGAAGACCCAGAATTGCATCCACATCTCGCTTCACGGAACGCGGAGGCTCGTCATCGTCGATATTGTCGAAGGCCAAGTATTCCTCGACGAGCATCAGCACTTGAAGCAACCCGACTGGACCTACGACCCCGTCGACCCCGGCAAATCTCCAGCGGACCGCCTCTCGGAGCACCGCATCGATTCCTAAATGTGATGTTCGTCGGCTGCACTCTCGTCAACACAATTTGCTACACGCGCTCGTCGTGGGTGTCTCACATGATGCGATCATCGCCCCTAGAGATCCGGAACGACGATGTCTGCCTCGACGTTGCGCAACTCATGTTGGCGTGGGCCGCGTCCCATGCCAACCACCCACGCAAATTGACCGGCGCGTCCTGCGGCGATTCCCGGAATGGTGCTGTCGAACACGGCGCCGTGCCAAGCGCTGATGCCAAGCCGGTGGATAGCCCACACGTATCTGGCGGGGTCCGGAGGCGCAGCAAGCCACGTTGTTCGGCAACACCCTCAACGGTTTCGCATCAACCGTCGATTTGATTGACGCGCCGACGACTCCAACTCCACAAATGACGCAGACTTTCACGAAGTCTTTTGTGGCGTGCGTTTGCTGCACAGACTGACACGCGGTCAACGCCAGTTGTGTGGTTATGAATCGTTGCTGAGACCGCGCGCCATTGTGTCGATGTTGAGCAGTTGTCCGACATTGGCGTTCCGTAGTTTCGGATGCGCATGTGCCAACGCAACAATGCTCGTTCCGGTTGTGAGGGACTCGTGAACCAGCAGCGCGGTGGCGTCGTATCCCAAGAGGCGGTTGAGCACGGTCGCTATGGCTGGTGACGCCTCGGCATATTGGCGGCACCGGCGTTCATCGATTTCCATTGTCTCGATGCAATCGCGTGCCAAGGTGAACATTGCCTTTGACAACAAACGTATCGACTCGAGCATCGTGTGGGCGATGAGCGGGATCGTGACGTTCAGTTCGAAATTGCCTTGCGCGCAACAAAACGCGATGGTCGTGTCGTTTCCGATCACGCGCGCACATACCTGAACGACGACTTCAGGGATCACAGGGTTTACTTTGCCTGGCATAATCGAACTACCGGGTTGCAGCTCGGAGAGTCGAATTTCTCCAAGCCCGGCGTTCGGCCCGCTGTTCATCCAGCGCAGATCGTTCGAGATCTTCAGCAAGCCCATGCAAGTAGTTCGCATCGCGGCGCTCAGCGAGAGCAGATCATCGTGCGACGCTTGCGCGGCGAGCGCAGGGCGCGCCGAACGCAAGGCAATTCCGGTGCGCGATGACAAGAGGCGGATGACGTTCGACCCGAAGCGAGGCGCGGCATTGAGTCCTGTTCCTGCTGCGGTTCCCCCCAGCGGCAACCGAGCGATCGCTCCTAAGGTCGCTTGGGTCGCGACGCGCGCCGAGACAATTTGGGCGTGGTACGCGTCGAATTCTGCTCCCATCATTATCGGCACGGCGTCCATCAGATGTGTGCGCGCTGCCTTCACGACAGTGGAGGCGTCGCGTGCCTTGCGCCGTAATGAGCGCTCGAGGCGTCGAAACGATGGCACGAGCGTCTCATTGACTTCTTGCAAGACCGCAATACGCATCGCACTTGGCATCACGTCGTTGGATGACTGCGATGCGTTGACATGATCGTTGGGGTGAATGTCGAGGCCCGACAACTCGTGCGCGCGTTGCGCGATGACCTCGTTGACGTTCATATTCGTCGATGTTCCAGAACCTGTCTGGAACACGTCGATAGGAAACTGATCGATATGTTGACCATTGGCGATTTCCATCGCCGCGTCACGAATCGCGACCGCTCGAGCTGAGTCAAGAAACGGCGGGTCTGAACGACTATTCACCATCGCTGCTTCGGCTTTGATCAGTGCAATCGCTGCGATCAGTCGATCATCACAACGCCAACCAGAAATTTGAAAGTTCTGGACGGCCAACTTCGTTGCGCCGCCCCAACGAATGCGATCGCTTTCCGCGTTCTGTGGAGCGTCTGGTGAAGGACCCATCATGTCGAGGGTATCCGGGCGGGTAGGCGGGTTATGAACGCGTTGCACATCGGCGATGGTTGCGTCTACGGTGACGATTGATGCCTAAGTCGGTGACTGCGAAGTCGGTGTGCACACTGGTCGTTGACATCGGCGGGACGGGGTTGAAGGCAACTGTGCTGGACGCGGCCGGCGAGCCGTTGCACGAACGTGTGCGGGTCGACACGTTCTATCCGTGTCCGCCCGACCGGCTGGTCGCAGATCTCCTAGGGCTTGTCGAACATCTTCCGCCCTACACGCGGGCGTCGGTCGGCTTCCCTGGCGTAGTACGCGATGGGCGGGTCGTGACCGCACCCCATTTCGTTACTAGTAATGGGCCAGGTACGAAGGTGGACGGCGACCTGGTGTCGCAGTGGGCCTGCTTCGATTTGGCCGGTGCGCTAGCGGCGCGTTTCGTCGTACCGGTACGCATCGCCAATGACGCGGTCGTTCAGGGTGCTGGCGTGATCACCGGGGTTGGCCTCGAGCTCGTGCTGACGCTCGGCACCGGTGTCGGATCGGCGGTGTTCCGCGATGGCAGGCTGGCCTTACACCTCGAGCTGGCGCACCATCGGGCGTTCAAGTGGGGCAGCTACAACGACTACGTCGGTGACGGCGCCCGAAAGAAGCTCGGCGAGAAACATTGGAACCGCCGCGTGCGTAAGGCCCTCGGTGCACTCGATGCGCTCGTCGTGCCGGACCTGATTCTGGTCGGGGGCGGGAACGCGAAGCGAGTCGACGAATCGAATCTGCGTGCCAAGCTTCCGGTGCTCGCCACGAAGGTGCACTTGGTCGGTAATGATGGAGGGCTCCTGGGCGGCATCCGGCTCTGGGACGTCGGCGCGCTGGACTGACCCTCGGCCGTGCCGTCGGTGAAGGTGATGACCGTTTTGACATCGCCGGGACTGGGACTCGAGTTGTCGTTGGCCGCTGCCGATTGCGTATCGTCCGTCCCGGACACACATGAGACCAAAACCGGCCCCGGCTACGACGTCGGTCAAGTGATGCATGCCGAGATACACCCGACTCGCTGCGACGCAAACGATGGCGATCAGCGCCATCGTCCAGCCGAAGATGCGCCATACGCGCTCACGGTCGAGACTTGCAACTGCGAGCGCGAGCGTGATGGCGATCACGGTGGTTGCCGCGGTGTGGCCTGAGGGGTAGCTACCTGTAGTCGGTGTACTTCCTACGCGCAATACGTTGGGACGGCGGCGGTCAACGAGGAACGTCGTGGAAAGAAAGACCGTGATTTCGAGCAGGAGCGCAATCCAAAGTGCAATCGCCGAGGAACGATGATGGACCTTCCAAAGCGTCGCGAATGCGATTGCGGCCACCAGGACGATGGGTACCGTATTGCCGCCCGAACTAATGCTGTTTGCGACCCAGGTCAGTGCCGACGTTCGGTGTCGGGCGACGATTGCGTTCGTCGACTCGTCCCACCGATCGAGCGGAGCGATGCGCGTCGGCACCAGGCCCACCGCGATCATCGTCGCGGC
>JBBRPC010000188.1:0-7692 GCA_038228615.1 Acidimicrobiia bacterium
CGACACCCACGATTGCACACAGCACGCCCACAATCGGCGTCACGAGGTGATAGCCGACCAAGAGCGTTCCTACCCACAAACTCGGTAAGGTCACCGTGTCGCCTGCTGCCGTCACAATCGGAGCAGCCACGTTGTCGAGGTCCCACCGACGACGGGCGCATAACGCCGCAACCGCGACGGTGAGCGCCATCACCACGAACGACGACAACACAGCACCGACGACGGAGATCACCAGAAAATCGAGAAAAGAAATCGCCTCCATCCCGAAGGCGACGGCAATGGCGCGCGCCAATGCCGCCAAGGCAACCGACACGCCCAACGAAAGCGCTATCGCTGCCGTCAGATTCTGTCCGACCTCAGTGTCACGTCGACGCGAAAGTCGAAAGGTTCCCGCGTGGATGGAAGTACCCAGCCGGCTGCCCAACGCACCCATCACGTTGCCGCGCATGCCGATTGCCGCGGGGATCAACACGAAGAGCGCAGCAAGCTCTTTCAGCTTGTGATTGAGGCCAACAAGCGCGATACCGGCAAGGAGATCGCCGCCAGAGCTGATTAAGAGCGCGCCGAACCCCGCCCTGATGCCTGGAGCATCAGCGCGCCAGAGCGCGACAAAACGCGCCGGGAGGCGGCGAAGGCGGCGCAACATTGGCTATCCGGAGGGTCAATCATGGGCTCGGTCTCAGACAGAGGATTCTCAGATTACTCAGGCTACTCCCGTCGACAGGTTCAACGCTCGTTTGCATGAGTCACACGACCTATTTGTTTCCACGGCTCCACGTTCGACAATCAAGGGATATGGCTACGACCGCTGGCGTCAGCACCGCAACACCAATGCGCGTGTGGATCGCGACGGGAATTGTGGCCGCATTGGTTGCTTTTGCTGGCATCGATGCACAACCTCAGGCATCGGCGACAGCATGGACTGTGCACGATGGCAGACATGCCGACACTGCCGCCCCATCGTGCTTTGCGATCCACCAGTCGTTTCCCAGTTCGCACAGCGGTTCGTATTGGTTACTGACGCCGCAGCTGAAAGTTCCGCAACCGTTTTACTGCGATATGACCACCGCTGGAGGCGGGTGGGTGCTGATCGGTCGCGGACGTTCCGGTTGGACATTCGATTGGGGTGGCCAGGGCAGCGCAAATGCGGTCAGGAGCATCCCGACTGGCGTCGCCGCGTTCGCGCCAGCCGCATTGCCGTCGGCGACCGTCAATGCGCTCTACGGCGGACACACCTTCGAATACTTCACCGACGGTATTCGGTTGCGGCGCGCCCGCGACGCGAGTGGTGCGACATGGCAAGAAGTTCGCCTTCACACCGCTGCGATGCGGAGCTTCACCTGGGAAATGGACAGTGGCCAGGCGTTGAAAACCGTCCAATTCGATACCGCAGCTGCGGTCCATGTTGGGCCAAGCGGATCGTGGCGTCTCCAGTCCACATTCGACGTGACACTCGACGACGCCTATCACCGCATCCATACCGCAGCAATCGCGGCACAAAATTCTCGCATGGGATTCGCGTACGGCCGCGGAATCGCTGGCAATAGCAAATCCAACTCATACCTATGGTCGGTGCATAGCGGCGCGCCATTCGCCATCCCGTTCACACAGGTGTGGCTGCGCCCTCGCCTCTCAGATGCAAACGTCGGGTTCGCTCCGATTCCCAATGGGGGGACACCCGCAAGCACGCTCCCGATGATTCCCGGATCAACGCCACAACTCATGTCTTGGGGAGTCACGAAGGTTCAAATTCCGGCGACCGACCCTGATCCGTTGGGCGCAAGCCCGGTACAGGGCCTTGCACAAATCGGCTCGACGATGTACGTCGGAGGCAAGTTCCGCTACGTCGCACATCACACGACGGGCGGCCTCGGTGACCAACCGTGGCTTGCCGCATTCGACGTGAACACCGGCGTGTGGCGATCAACATTTCGGCCACAACTCGACGGCGCGGTCTTCGATCTGGTCGCAACTCCCGGTGGCCAACTCCTTGTGGCAGGCAACTTCACAAACGTGAACAACGCACCGAACACCGCAGGGCTCGCGCTGCTCGACCCGATCACAGGTGCGGTGTCATCGGTATGGAGTTCCACGTTGACGATTCCGCGCTTCGGCTCGCCGCGCCCGTATGCGCGCAGCGTCGCGATCGAAGGAAATTGGGCCTACGTCGCTGGCAGTTTCAACAGGATCACTGGAGGGCCCGGCGCCACCGCGGTCGCCGTCGGTGGTGTTGGTCGTGTCTCCCTGACCGATGGCACGCCAGACGTTGCGTGGCGCGTCTACGCCGACCGCACTCCTATGGACCTCGCGCCTTCGGCCGACCCGAGCCGGGTGTATCTCGCGGGATTTTTCGCGAAGATCGGAACGACAAACGCGAACATGGCAGCGATGCCGGGGCTCGCGGTGCTGAACACGACCGATGGCGCGGTCGTTCCCGGTCTTGGCGCAGCCCACTTCAATACTCCCGATGTCGAACAGCTCGCGGTCACAGAGATCGGTGGCCATGTCTTTCATGGTGGGAATCAGCGTTGGCTCGCGCAGTACACCGAACCTGATCTTGGGTACCTTCGGGGCGAGACAATGGCCAACCACGGCGATATCCAGGTCTTGGCACAGGTCAACGGTTTCCTGATCGGCGGGTGCCACTGCCTCGGCTGGTCACGGCTCGATCCGAACATGGCCCGTGTCGACCGAATCAACTGGGTAGGTGCGTGGGATCCGATCACCCTTGATCGCTTGCCCTCGTTCGATCCGAAATGGAGGATGGCCGGCACCGGCGAAGGTGGCTGGGAACTGCTCGGTGATAGCTCCGGCTGCCTGTGGGTCGGCGGTGACGTCATTCAAGGCGCTCGCACCACCGATTGGCTTGGAGGGTTCGCGCGGTTCTGTCCTGGCGACACAACGGCGCCGATACGACCGTCGATCTTTAAGGCAATTTCCCATTACACCGTGACCTGGTCGAGCGGATCAGATAATTCACACATCGCCCCCTCGTATGAAATTCTGCGCAACGACCGTGTCATTGCCATGCTCGGGAGCAACGTTCGCTCGTACACGGTCCCCGGTCATGGTCGCTACTTCGTGCGAGCAGTCGACACTGCTGGAAACCGTTCTGCGACGACTCGAGTCGTGATCCGGTAGTGATCCGGTAGCCGCTAACGAAAGTCTCGCGACTTGATCGCGTCGGCGAGCGGCGACGGCAATCTGGTAATCCGACCAGCCACCAGATTTGTCACCCCTTGATGGCGTTCCAAAATGCCGCGTACTCGCAACGCAGGCGCGCCCCGAGCCACAGTCCGAAACCGTTTCCATACCCCTTTGCTACAGATCACGTTGATCAGTCCCGTTTCATCTTCAAGGTTGATGAACACTGTGCCTTTGGCCGTTTCTGGTTGTTGACGATGCGTCACGACTCCCGCGACTTCCACCACCGTGCGATCCGGCAACACACGGAGCTGCGCGGCCGTCACCACACCTTGACGATGCAGCTCTTCCCGTACGAATTCAGTCGGATGCTTACCTGCACTGAGCCCCATCGACCATAAATCGCTCGCGACTTCTTCAGTTTCGGTCATCCCCGGAAGTTGGGGCGCTTCCATCCCTGGCAAGATTCCTGGCAGTGTCGCAATAACCGTTCCGTCGTGACGCACGATGGGTCTGGCACTGCGCAGCGCACCTGCAGCCCACAGCGCACGGCGCCGACCTAACCCGAAACACCGTTCAAACGCGCCAGCCGCCGCGAGCACTTCGATCGTGTCGACTGTTGCGCCACTGCGCCGTACAAAATCTTCGATATCGACAAACGGCTCCCTGGCGCGTTCATCGTCAACATGATCAAGAAACGCATCGTGCAACCCGCGCACACTGTGTAACCCCAATCGGATCGCATGCACGCTGCGCTCACCGTAGTGACCTGGCAATGGTTCACCTATCGGATCATCAGCAGGCCGCAGTTGCAACGTTGCGTCACGCAGTGACGCATTAATATCGGGACCATGCACCATCACTCCATGGCGGCGTGCATCGCGGAGAATGGAATGTGGCGAGTAGAACCCCATCGGTTGCGCGTTCAATAACGCTGCTGCGAAGGCTGCGGGATAGTGATATTTGATCCAGCTGCTCGCGTAGACAAGATACGCAAAACTCACCGAATGACTTTCAGGAAACCCGAAATTTGCAAACGCTTCTAGCTTTGTAGCGATTTCTTCTGCTGTGACTCCAGTGATACCTCGCTCGGCCATCCCGTCCATCAGACGTTGACGCATTCTCGCCATGCGGGCATGCGAACGTTTGGAACTCATCGCTTGGCGAAGCTGATCAGATTCGGCAGGACTGAATCCTGCAACGTCAATCGCCATCTGCATGAGTTGTTCTTGAAACAGCGGCACCCCCAATGTTTTCTCCAAACATTTCTCCAACAACGGATGTGGGTACGTCACCGGTTCTTCGCCGTTGCGGCGCCGTAGATACGGATGCACCGACCCACCCTGAATCGGACCTGGCCGAATCAAAGCCACTTCGATCACAAGGTCATAAAAACAACGCGGTCGCAAACGCGGAAGGGTTGCCATCTGCGCTCGGCTCTCAACTTGGAACACGCCCACCGTGTCTGCTGCACACAACAGGTCGTACACCTTCGAGTCTTGGGGGATCGTCGCGAGATCAATATCAATCCCTTCGCTCACGCGAATCATGTCGATCGCGATGTGCAACATCGTGAGCATCCCAAGACCCAACAAGTCGAACTTCACAAGGCCAGCAGCAGCACAATCGTCCTTATCCCACTGCAACACGCTGCGGCCCTCCATGCGCGCCCATTCCACCGGACAAAATTCGATCAGCGGACGATCAGCCATCACCATCCCACCCGAATGGATCCCCAGGTGACGGGGAAAATCAAGCACCTGCGCGGCCAGATCGAGCGCAAGTTTCGGAATCGCCGGTTTGCGCGTATCGCCGACACTCGCCGAATCGTCGTTGGCGAGTTCTTGAAACGCGTCGGCTGATGAGCTCCAACGATCAACCCACTTGCCGAGCGCGTCGGCTTGTCCTGGCGCTACCCCGGCGACCTTCGCCATCTCCCGTAGCGCACTGCGCGGACGGTACGTAATGACGTTCGCCACTTGCGCGGCCCGTTCTCGTCCGTAGCGGTCGTAGACGTACTGGATCACTTCTTCACGGCGTTGATGTTCGATATCGAGATCAATATCTGGCGGGCCATCGCGTTCCGGCGACAGAAACCGTTCGAACAACAAACCCAATGCCACCGCATCTGCTTTCGTCACACCCAGCGCGTAACACACTGCACTATTCGCGCTGCTACCACGACCTTGACAGTAAATGTCGTGCGCACGACAGAACTGCACGATGTCGTGGAGCAACAAAAAGTAGCCAGCGAAACCGAGCTGATCCACCACTGCCATTTCGTGCACGATTTGGCGCTGAGCCTGTTCAAAATTTGGATGGCTCTGTGGGTAGTACACAGCCGCGCCCCTCCGCACGAGTTCGCGCAGCCACGTCATCTCGGTATAACCGTCGGGGACGGGATAGTCGGGGAGATTCGGTGCCGCGAGCTTGAGATCGAATGCGCATGCCTCAGCGATATCAACCGTGCGTTCCACCGCACCTGGCCACCGAGCAAAACGACGGAGCTGTTCGCTGGCACCACGAAGATGCGCAAGCGGACTCGCAGGTAACCAACCATCCATTTCATCGAGACTGCGACGTGCCCGCACCGCCGCAAGCGCGCAATACAACGGACGTTGCGCGCTCGTGGCGTAATGCACGTTGTTCGTCGCGATCACCTCAACGTTGGCCCGCATTGCAAGCTGGGCTAAGGCATCGTTGCGGTGGCGATCAAGCGGATCGCCGTGATCCCACAACTCCACCAACACATGATCCCGACCGAACGCTTCGATGAGTTGCTGCAACGCACGGGCCGCGGCGCTCGGACCATCCTGCATGAGCGCTCGCGGCACCGCACCTTTGCGACATCCAGTCAAGATAAAAACCTCGCCACCATGTTGCGCTTCAGCCGCGAGTTCTTCGATCGTCAGTTTGGGCGCACCTTTTTGGCCCCGCAACTGGGCGCGGCTGATCGTACGTGCGAGCCGCGCGTAACCCAGCGTGCCGCGTGCCAACACCAAAATGTGATCGCCAGGAGGATCAGCTGTGCCGTTGGGAACTTTGTGTGCCCCCAAGGTGAGTTCCGCACCGAACACGGTTGGTAGTTCCAAAGACCGCGCGGCTTCTGCCAGTCGCACCACACCATACAAACCATCGTGATCGGTCAAGGCCAGCCCGCGTAATCCCAAACGCACCGCCTCCTCGACGAGCGCTTCGGGATGACTCGCCCCATCCAAGAACGAAAAGTTCGAATGACAATGCAATTCTGCATACATTGCGGGTCAGTCGTACAGCGCGTTCACGGTTGCGCGCCCTCCGCTTACCGTCACAAGTGCAGCCGTCACAAGTGCAGCCGAGGTGTGCGATGGGGCCTCGACCACCACTCGCCAACGCACACATCGCTGGTGTTGCACGCCATCCCACCACCGCACATCGCTGGGCCACGGTCCATCGCATTCCAGGATTGTCCCGCCCCCGTTTGGCAACAGGTCGCACTGCAACCGTTGTGGCCACGTCATCACTTCGCCGCGCGCAGTCACCCGCACTGCTTCGCCCTGCTGATCCAATAGCCAAGCTGACGCTCCCGGCTCGAATACGCGTGCCGGCGCGGGCCCTGGGATCGCGCCCGGCCAGCTGACAACTTCGCCTTGCACCACCAACGGTCGCGTCCCAACCCGCGGTTCACCCCACGGCACCCACGCGATCTGTTCGTGTGGAGTTCGGCCTCCTTGCACGACCATCGTGGCAACCGACTCGTAACCCAACATCCCTTGCAACCGAGACAGCACTCGATCGGCGCGTAATGCAGCCGCAGGATCACCGCCAAAAAAACCGAGTTGGCGAGCCGGGATTGCCACGACTTCTTCTGGGACCAGACGCAAACAGGTCAGCGAACCTGTGGTGCTATCGAGGCCGCACTCCCCCATCGTCATCGCGTCTTGGTACGCACGCATATCGCCAGCGTCGATTACTGGCATGTTTGCTTGCAGCCAACCATCGAGTTGCCAACGAACCCGTTCGGCAAGCGCAGCTGGTTGAAAACCATCATCGTGACGCCAACTGCGCGCCAACCGTTCACCATGTTCAGTTTCGGCTTCTACCAACACACGAGTGCACGCCAAACCGCGCGCCGAAAGTTGCTCCACGATGCGATCCGCCAGCATCTTGGCTACAAACGCTGCCTCATCGACGCGCCCAGCAGGAGGCTCGATTGCCATGCCTGCAGCACAATCGGGGGGTGCGACGGCAAGGTTCAACGGCGTCGGATCATTACCAAATGCCAGCGCATGCAAGCGTGCGCCCTCGGTCCCGAATCTGGCCAGCACCGCCGCGGCGGGAAGCTCAGCAAACATTCCCAAGGTAAAAAGCCCCAACCGTTGCAATATGCCAGCAAGTTCGATGTTCCCCAATGCCGCGACCGGAAAAGGTGCAACGAACTCAGCTGATGCTCCCGCAGGAACCACCGCGTTGGATCGCGCGGCGAGCCGGGCCGCAAATCGTCCATCGGCGATACCCACCCGCACTTCGCCCAACGTAGGTACCGCAGCGCTCACCGCAGTCATAACC
>JBBRPC010000189.1:0-7678 GCA_038228615.1 Acidimicrobiia bacterium
CCGGGAGAAATCGTCGCGCTGGTCGGCGCGACCGGAGCCGGCAAGTCGACGCTCTGCGAGCTCTTGATCGGGCTGTTGGAACCGCAGGCCGGAACGATCATGATTGGCGGGATACCGATCCAGCGGATTGCGCGCGAAAATTTGCGGCGCAATGCCGCATTGGTATTCCAAGAGTCGTTCTTGTTCGCCGACACTCTTGAAGAGAACCTCACGCTAGGGGAGGTCCCGCTCTCCTCGATCGCGACAGCGGTGCGGCTCGCACAAGCAGATCGCTTCATTTCCGACATGGATCTTGGGTATCAAACGGTGTTGGGCGAACGTGGTGTCACATTGTCCGGTGGCCAACGGCAACGCACTGCGCTGGCACGCGCCTTGGTGCGCAATCCCCGTCTGTTGATTCTCGACGATGCCACGTCGGCAGTCGATCCCACGGTCGAAGCGCGCATACTCGACGGCCTCAAAGCTGAGCTCGAAACGACAGCATTGATTGTTGCCCATCGGATCTCAACGATTGCACTCGCCGACAGAGTGTTGTTTTTGCGTGATGGCGCGATCGCTGCGACCGGTACACACGCCGACCTCGTAGCAAACGAACCCGACTATGCGGCGATGGTTCAGGCATACGAGGGCGAGACACTCCTGGGAACACACGATGACGAACGCTAACTCCGAAGCCCGGTCGAGCCCTCGGGCCGACGTTGGTGCCGCCGCCCTCAACGCGATGGCCGATTCGGCAGGCCCGCAAGCGATCGACGAACTCGTGACAATGGAGCATTCGCTTGCGAGCGTTCGCATCGCCCTCGACGATGATGATGAGGCCTTGGCCGATGAGGGCGCGATCAGCGTTCTCAAACGTGGACTCAAAGTCAGCCCGGAACTGCGCAACGGCATCCGAGTCAGCATGGGATTCGCGTTTCTTTCGGCATTCGGTCGGTTAGTAGTCCCGGTATTGATGCAACAGATTCTCGACAAAGGAGTACGTGGTCCGCACGGCTTTCGGCCGCTGATCGTGTATCCACTTGGAGCGTTGGGTGCCGTACTTGTTGTGGGCGTCGCCTTCTTGCAACGCGCTACGTACGTGCGGTTTCTTCGTGCCGCCGAGGAGGCGCTCGCTGGGCTTCGGGTGCGAGTGTTCGAACACATTCACCGCTTGTCGATCGCGGAACATACCGATTCTCGCAAGGGCGTTCTGGTGGCTCGTGTGACGAGCGATATCGAGACGTTGGCCCGGTTTGTGCAGTGGGGTGCGATGTCATGGATTCTGAACAGCACGTTGATTGTGCTCACGCTCGTCGTGATGGCTTGGTATTCGTGGCAGCTCGCGATCGTTGTGGTACTCGCGTTCTTGCCGGTGATCCCGATATTCCGTCACCTCCAACATCGTCAGCTCGCGGCATACGACCAAGTTCGCACCGATACCTCGGAGATGCTGTCGGAAATCTCCGAGGTCGTGACCGGATCGGCGGTGATCCGGGCGTACGGATTGCAACAACGTTCGAGTCGCAGAATGGCTCTTCGGATCGACAATGTGTATCGATCACAACTGCGCGCCGCGCGGTACTTCGCGATGATGTTTCCGCTTGGCGATTTCTTTGCCGCTATCGCGATTGCAGGCGTGACGGCAACCGCAGCGTTCTACGGCCGCGGCTGGGGCCTCGACGTTGGCGAGATGATCGCGTTTCTCTTCCTGACGTCGTTGCTGCTGAATCCTGTTGCCGAACTCAGCGAAATTCTTGACCAGACCCAGACCGCCATCGCGGGATGGCGAAAGGTGCTTGCGGTCCTCGATGTTCCGATCGATGTTCCTGAACCTGATCTCGAGCACGCAAAGATGTTGCCAAGTGGAGCACTTTCGGTTGCCAGTCATCACGTGGAATTTGGGTACCGAGGCGGACAGAGGGTCTTGCGCGACGTGAGCGTTTCGATTCCTGCCGGAGCGCGGGTCGCGATTGTTGGCGAAACTGGCTCAGGAAAAACGACCTTCGCGAAGCTGCTGTGTCGGCTCGCCGACCCGATAAGTGGAACGATCGCCATCGGCGACGTCGACCTGCGTCTTGTCAGCGCGGAGGAACGTCACAGAGCCGTACGCTTGGTCCCCCAGGACGGCTTTCTTTTCGACACGACGGTTCGCGCCAACGTGATCCTCGGCCGCCCGGACGCGACCGACGACGACGTCGACGCTGCGTTCGCGCAACTTGATCTCGATTGGTGGGTAGCTCGCTTGCCTGCTGGGCTCGATACCGAAGTTGGTGAACGCGGCGACAACCTCTCGGTTGGAGAGCGCCAACTCGTCGCGCTCGCACGCGCGCAGCTTGCGGATGCAGGCGTATTGATTCTGGATGAGGCAACAAGTGCCGTCGACCCAGAGACAGAACGGGCGCTCACCGATGCACTTCTGCGCGTCGCCGCTGGACGAACCACGATCTCGATAGCTCACCGTCTCTCAACTGCCGAGGCGGCCGATCTTGTATTGGTGTTCGACGGTGGCTACCTCGTTGAGCAAGGCCACCACGACGATCTCGTCAATGCTGGTGGTATCTACTCCGGACTGTATGAAAGTTGGATCCGAAATACCCGTAGTCTCGACTGACTCGACGCCATAGCGTGGGGATATGGGAGCCGTCGAAGTCGCGGGATTGCGTCATGCCCCGGGCGGCTTCGAGCTCTTCGACGATGCGGCATTTCGGGTCCCGAACGGCGAACGCGTCGCGCTGATTGGGGCAAACGGAACCGGAAAAACGACGCTATTGCGCATCATCGCAGGTGAAATCTCTGCGAGCGCCGGTTCGGTTCGAATCGATGGATCGCATCGCTACATGCGCCAGTTAATGGGTTCGGCCGAACACGACACGACAGTTGGCGACCTTCTCGTTTCGCTCACTGCACCAGCCGTGCGCGCGGCAGCTGGCGAACTGCGCGATGCGGAGATCGCGATGTCGCTTGATGCGTGCGATCGAAATGGCATGCGCCTAGCTGGTGCTCACCAACGCTGGGGAGACGCTGGCGGCTGGGACGTAGAGGTGGAGTTCAACGTCTGCACTGAAGCGGCGCTGCGCTTGCCGTACGAATCGGTGGTCGAACGCCCGTTGGCGAGCTTGTCGGGAGGAGAACAGAAGCGCTTGGCGCTCGAGTTCTTACTCCGCTGCGACGGCGATGTCTTGTTGCTCGACGAACCAGACAATTTCCTCGACGTGCCGTCGAAAGAGTGGCTCGAAACCTCCCTCGTTGCGTGCGGTAAGACGATCCTCATTGTCAGTCATGATCGCGAGTTGCTGGCACGTGTCGCGACCAAAATCATCACGCTTGAAGGGCGCGACACGTGGACCCACGGCGGGAGGTTCTCGAGTTACCACGAAGCCCGCGAGGCTCGTCTCGACCGGATCGACGAGGAACATCGCCGCTACGGCGAACAGCGCAAGAAGCTTGAAGCAGAACTCACTGAATATCGAAGACGGGCGCAGCGAAGTGACGTCTTCGCGTCGAGAGTCCGTGCGACGAAGACAAAAATTGAACGACATGAGCGCGAACCGTTGCGTGAACGCGTCGAACAGCAACACATCGATATTCGGCTCACGGGTGACCGTACGGCGAAGCGGGCATTCATCTGCGACAACCTCGAACTCAGCGGCCTGACGGAGCCGTTCAGTACCGACGTGTGGTTCGGCGAACGCCTCGGCATCATCGGCTACAACGGAACGGGCAAGAGCCACTTCCTCCGTCTGCTTGCAGGTGAGCCGATCGAACACAGCGGTGAATGGCGTCTCGGAATCGCGTGTGGTTCCCGGTTATTTCAGCCAATTGCACGAACAATTTGCCCTCGGTGATGTTGGCCTGCTCGAGCTGTTGTTAGCTCGTGGTGTGGTGCGGGGAACCGCGATGGCGAACCTGCGTCGGTACGAACTCCACGGAGCGTGGGAACAACCATTTTCCACGTTGTCTGGTGGCCAACAGGCACGCTTCCAGATCTTGTTGTTGGAGCTGAGCGGGGCGACGATGTTGTTGCTCGACGAACCGACCGACAACCTGGATCTTGCTTCGGCCGATGCGCTCGAAGCCGCGATTGCACAATTCCAGGGCACTGTGCTGATCGTGACCCACGATCGTTGGCTCATGCGTTCGTGCGACCGATTCCTCACGTTCAGCCGCGACTGCAATGTTCGTGAGACGCTGGAACCCCGATACGGATAGCGGTGAACGGTCTCGGTTCGGCGCCCGTATGTTCGTATGTTCGGGCAGATCCTGCTACAGCACGCCAGCGATGCGGGCGGTGGCGACCGCTTCGAGTTTGGAGTGTGCACCGAGCTTGGTCAGGATGCGGTGTACGTGCGTGCGAACGGTGTTGCTCGAAATTTTCATTTGCGCGGCAACTTCGGTTGTGGCCGCGCCAGTGCCAAGGAGGAGCAGGATTTCGAGTTCGCGGGGAGTCAGATTGAATTGCTCGATCGCAGCAGTCCGTTCGTGCATCGCCTCGGCGACATCTGCGTCGATGAGATGTTGTCCGTTTGAAATCCTTCGCAACGTGTCGATCAGTTCTTGCGCGGCGCGGTCTTTGGTGATGAACGCGTCGCATCCTGCGCTCACCGCGGCCTGTGCCGTCGACGGACGATTGACGCCAGTGAGCAACAACACACGCATCGAAGGGACGATCGCCCGTAGCTGCGTCACGAGTGACGTGCCATCGCCGTCGGGTAGTTGGTAGTCGAGCACACATATCTCAGGATGCGTTTGCCGGGCAGCGACGAGACCCTCTGCTCCGTTGAAGGCTGTTCCCACTACCTCAAAATCGGGTTCGGTGCTGAACAACCTTGCGAGGCTCTGGGCGAACATTCGGTGGTCGTCGACGATCAGTACTCGATTCATTATGCCTTGAGTCTCGCACACGAGTATCGTCTCAACCGACAAGCCATCGACCACGGTGGGAGAGCTGCGATGTCGGGCGTGCCCGGCCGAGCAGCGCCGAAGGAGCAACCTCCCCGGAATCTCTCAGGCGAACGGACCGCCGTGGTAGGCAACTCTGGAGAGCAGGGCGCGCGGTGTGCGGAGACACCGTCAACCCTCACCGACGAGGAAACCCCAACACGACTACCGGCCTCGAACGCCGGGGCGCAGCGTGACGGGGGAATCTTTCAGGTCAACAGACAGAGCGGGGAGCCCACCGACACGGTGGGGCGCGGCGCGCTGCCTCGCTCCGGCGTGTTCTACCGAGGAGGCTCCATTGAGCACGGCCGCTGCAACACCCGATGGCACCCCGACTGCAGACGTTGGCGTGGAGTTCTTCGACGGCTTCTTGGGTCGTCATGTGGGCGTGAACGCGAGCGAGATCGCAACGATGCTCGAAGCCCTCGAAGTGGGCAGCGTGGATGAGTTGGTCGCACTGGCCGTTCCTGGGAGTATTGCGACCACTGAACCGTTGGCCGTTGGTCCCGCGCTGGGCGAAGAGGCTGCTCTCGCACGGCTGCGCGAATATGCCGGCCGCAACGAGGTGTTCACGTCGTTGATCGGCCTCGGCTACTCCAACACGATGACGCCGCCGGTGATCTTGCGCAACGTCTTGGAAAATCCAGCCTGGTACACCGCGTACACGCCATATCAGCCCGAAATTAGCCAGGGGCGGCTCGAGGCGCTGGTCAACTTCCAGACGGTCGTCGCGGATCTCACGGGCATGGAATTGGCGAATGCCTCGCTTCTTGACGAAGCCACTGCGGCCGCTGAGGCGATGACCTTCCTGCAACGGATCAATCCGAAAGGTGGCAACACCTTTTTCATCGACCGTGATGCGCTGCCGCAAACGCTCGACGTGGTGTGCACGCGCGCTGAACCGCTCGGTATCAAGGTGATTATCGGTGACCCGTCAGACGTGGCCAACTATCCCGATGTCTTCGGTGCGCTGTTGCAGTATCCAGGCGCAAGCGGCGCGCTTCGCGATCTTGGTCCGATCATCAAAGAATTGCAGTCGACGGGTTGTCGCGTCGCCGTCGCGGCCGACCTCCTCGCGTTGACGATCGTCACTCCGCCAGGCGAACTCGGTGCTGATGTTGTGGTGGGCTCGGCACAGCGGTTCGGCGTTCCACTTGGCTACGGCGGTCCACACGCTGGGTATATGGCCGTCAGGACTGCCAATCAACGTCAATTGCCGGGTCGGTTGGTCGGCGCTTCCATCGATACTCGTGGGCGCACAGCGTTTCGCCTTGCACTGCAAACGCGTGAGCAACACATTCGACGCGAGAAGGCCACGAGCAATATCTGCACGGCACAGGTGCTGCTCGCGGTGATCGCTGGGCTGTACGCGGCGTATCACGGTCCTGCCGGTCTGCAACGCATCGCGCGTCGGGTACATCGCCTCACGGCGGCGCTTGCGGATGGTATTCATGCCGCGGGATTCGGTATTGCCCACGAAGCATTTTTCGACACGATCACTGTCAACGTGCCGGCGCGAGCACGAAGCATTGCCGACGCCGCCATCGATCGAAGGATCAACCTGCGCGTGGTCGACGGCGACACCTTGGGAATCTCGCTCGACGAAACGACGACACCCGAAATCGTTGCTGCGGTGCTCGAATGCTTTGGGTCGAATGCCGACGTGACGTCGTTGCTTGCGAACGCTGTCGACGCGATCCCGCCAGAAATCGGTCGCACCACAGCGTTCTGTTCGCACCCCACCTTCAACCGATACCACAGCGAAACGAACATGATGCGGTATCTCCGCACGTTGGCAGATCGAGATCTTGCGCTCGATCGCACGATGATTCCGCTTGGCAGCTGCACAATGAAACTCAACGCCGCAGCTGAAATGCAGCCGATCAC
Source organism: Acidimicrobiia bacterium (assembly GCA_038228615.1). GTDB lineage: Bacteria > Actinomycetota > Acidimicrobiia > IMCC26256 > PALSA-610 > F1-120-MAGs023. The sequence continues at coordinate 6,805 of JBBRPC010000189.1, forward strand.
GTGGCCGGAGTTCGCAGGGATCCACCCGTTCGCACCCGTGGAACAAGCCGAGGGTTATCGAACCATGATCGGCGAGCTCGAAGCGTGGCTGTGCGCGATTACGGGATACGACGCGGTCTCGCTCCAGCCAAACGCCGGTTCGCAAGGTGAGCTTGCTGGTCTGCTCGCGATTCGCAAATACCACCAGGAACGTGGCGATACGCAACGCGATGTGTGTCTGATCCCTGCCTCGGCGCACGGCACCAACGCGGCGAGCGCAGTGATGGCCGGATTCGAAGTTGTCGTGGTCAAGTGCGACGAAGCTGGCAACGTCGACTTCGACGATTTGAAGCAACGTGTCTGTGCGTACGAACAGCGACTGAGTGCGTTGATGGTGACCTATCCGTCGACACATGGTGTGTTCGAAGATCACATCACCGACATCTGTGAGCTCGTGCACGAACATGGTGGTCAGGTGTACGTCGACGGTGCAAATCTGAACGCTCTTGTTGGCCTTGCCGCACCAGGCAAGTTCGGTGCCGACGTGTCTCATTTGAATCTGCACAAGACGTTTTGCATTCCGCACGGTGGCGGGGGTCCTGGCATCGGACCTGTCGCGGTGCGTGCGCATCTCGCCGCCTATTTGCCGAACCATCCGCTGGTTCGCGGCGCCGGCCCTGCGACTGGCATCGGCGCGATATCGGCTGCTCCGTGGGGTTCCGCTGGAATTCTGCCGATTCCGTGGATGTACATCGCGATGATGGGTGGCGCCGGACTCACCTTCGCAACGAAGGTTGCGATACTGAACGCCAACTACATCGCTCAGCGACTCAACGATGCCTATCCGGTGTTGTACCGGGGGGCGAACGGGCGAGTTGCGCACGAGTGCATCATC
>JBBRPC010000190.1:0-7644 GCA_038228615.1 Acidimicrobiia bacterium
CCATCGATGATCTTGTTGTCGAAGAAGACGAGCACACGGGTGAGGTACTGGCCGGGGCGCATAAATACTGCTTCGTTGAACGCGTCGCCGTAGAGATCAACGCGCGCGGCCTTGGTGAAGGGCGACACGGCTGTCGGGGCCACGACTGGGACTTCGCGGCGGCCGTACTGGGCAACGGCGATGAGCACGCCGAGTGCAACCAGGCCCAGAGTGATCACCTTGAGCAAACTTTCCGCGATGGGCGGGTCGGATTCTACGTAGCCGGTCACCGGCTCGAGCCACGACACGATGCTCCCGATGTTGACTAGCGCGAATCCAGAGATCGCCGCACCGACGCCGAGAATCATCATCGGAATCGTCATCACGAATGGTGATTCGTGCGGGTTCTCGTCGCCTTCCCACCGGGCCTTGCCGAAGAAGGTCATGATCACCATGCGGGTCATGTAGAAGGCGGTCACACCGGCACCAATCAATGCGGCGACACCTGCGAACCAGTTCTGCGTGACCGCGGCGCGGATGATGTCGTCTTTGGAGTAGAAGGCCGAGAACGGCGGTACGCCGATGATCGCGAGGTAGCCAGCGATGAACGTGGCGAAGGTAATCACCATGAACACCCGCAGTGCACCAAAGCGACGCATGTCTTGGCGATCCTTCATCCCGTGCAGCACCGAACCGGCTCCGAGGAAGAGGTCAGCCTTGAAGAAGCCGTGCGTAACGAGTTGGAAGATCGCAAACACGTACCCAGCGGGGCCAAGTCCTGCGGCCAACACCATGTAGCCAATTTGACTCATCGTCGAACCGGCTAGCGCCTTCTTGATGTCGTCGCGCGCGCACCCGATGACCGCTCCGAAGAGCAATGACACCAGGCCCACACCGATGACGAAGTTTCTCGCGGTGGTGCTCGCATCGAAGATGGAACTCGATCGCACGATGAGATAGACACCAGCCGTCACCATGGTGGCCGCGTGAATGAGGGCCGACACCGGTGTTGGGCCTTCCATCGCGTCGAACAGCCACGACTGCAGCGGCACCTGCGCCGACTTCGCACACGCGCCGAGCAGCAGGGCGAGACCAATCCACGTAATCGTGGTCGAATCGACTTGGCTGACGCCGGCGTCGACGTTGGTGAATGTGACCGACCCGAAGGTCACGAACATCAGCATGATCGCGATGGACAGTCCCATGTCACCAACACGGTTAACGACAAACGCCTTTTTTGCCGCCACGGCCGCAGTCGGTCTGGCGTACCAAAAGCCAATCAACAAGTACGACGCGAGACCGACACCTTCCCAGCCGACGTACAACAGCAAGTAGTTGTTCGCCAGCACGAGCAGCAACATGGAGGCGACGAAGAGGTTGAGGTAGCCGAAGAATCGGCGTCGATCGGGGTCGTGGGCCATGGAGCCGATCGAGTAGATGTGGATCAGCGAGCCAACGAAAGTGATTAGCAGAACGAATGTGATCGAGAGTTGGTCGAGGTGCAGCGTGAATGGGATCTGGAACTTGCCGACGAGGATCCAGTCGTAGATGTGCTGGTCATAAGTTCGCTGATCGGCGGGCTTGCCAAACATGGCCAAGAAGATGACGAAGCCGACGACGAACGCCGAAACCGACATCAGCACGCCGAAGAGATGACCCCACTTGTCGGTACGGCGACCGCCAAGCAGCAATATCGCGGCACCCAACAGCGGCAACGCGACCAACAGCCAGGCCAACGAGAATGCCCCGCTGGCCGACTGCACCACCTCGGTCGGCATCTATGTCCCCTCTAGTACTTCAGGAGGTTCTCTTCGTCGACCGAAGCCGAACGACGAGTGCGGAAAATGGTCATGATGATGGCCAGACCAACAACGACTTCAGCGGCCGCGACGACCATTACAAAGAACGCGATCGCCTGACCGTCGAGATTGCCGTTTGCATGCGCAAACGCGACAAAGGCGAGGTTGGTGGCGTTGAGCATCACTTCAACGCACATGAACATGACGATGGCGTTGCGGCGCACGAGCACGCCAACCGCACCGATGGTGAAGAGGATTGCGGAGAGAACGACGTAGGCGTTGGGATCCATCACTGCACCCCTTCGTCGTCGGGCTGAGGAGTTGCGGTGAGCACGGCCTCGCCTTCGAACACGTCGGTAACCTCGTCGAGATTCGCGCGGTCAACGGGACGCAGCGCTCCACGGGCCCGCATGGGTCCGGGCACGGAGTCGATCGAGATGGAGCCGTCAGGAAGCAAGGCGGGGGTATCCACCGCGTTGTGTCGGGCATAAACACCGGGGACAGGTTTGTTGCCCTTTGGTCCGGCCTCGAGGAAGCGCGCGTCCGCCAACTGCGGTTGGGTCAGGCGTGGAGTGTGGCGATCACGGTGAGCCAAAACCATGGCTCCCAAAGCTGCCGAGATGAGCAGTGCAGACGTCACTTCGAAGGCGAGTACGTAACGGCCAAACATCAACCGTGCCAAGGCTTCGATGTTTCCACCGTCGACGGTGTTGGCCGCGTCAAGGCCAACGGCGGGTCCGACGATGGCGTTGCCTTCGGCGGCAATGAGCGAGATGCCGACACCAAGACCAAACAGGATCGCCAACCAGCGTTGACCCTTGATGGTTTCCACCAACGAGTCAGAGGAGTCCACGCCGACGACCATCAATACGAAGAGGAACAACATCATGACTGCGCCGGTGTAGACAATCACTTGGACCATGCCCAAGAACGGCGCCTGCAACGCGACGTACAACACGGCCAGACTGATCATCGTCACGGCAACCCAAAGCGCGCTGTGTACGGCCTTGCGTGACACGACCATACCGATTGCGCCGAGCACCGAAAGAATCGCGCACACCCAAAAGACGGCGCTCTGCTCCCACGTGCTGGCGTCTGCGGCTTGCGAGGTGGCCGCGGCAACAATGCTCACGGGTTCACCCCTTCTGCTCCGTCACTCGTGCGATCGCCTCTGCGTGCTCACGCGCAACTTCCTGCTCGGGTGATGCCTTAGTGACCTTGCCTTGGTAATAGTCCTGCTCGGTCATGCCCTCGACCATCGCGTGCGGAGCCTCGATCATCCCCGGCATCATCGGCGCGAGTAGATCCTTCTTCTCAAAGATGAGGTCAGCGCGATTGTCATCGGCAAGTTCGTATTCGTTGCCCATCGTGAGCGCGCGCGTCGGGCACGCTTCGATGCACAAACCGCAGAAGATGCAGCGCAAGTAGTTGATTTGGTAGACCCGGCCGTACCGCTCACCGGGCGAGAAGCGTTCTTCGTCGGTGTTGTCCGCGCCTTCGACGAAGATCGCATCTGCCGGGCAGGCCCATGCACACAACTCGCAGCCCACGCACTTTTCGAGACCATCTGGGTGCCGGTTGAGCAGGTGTCGTCCATGGAATCGAGGCTTCGGTGGGAACAGGTCCCTCTCTTCTGGGTACTGCTGGGTGTTGCCCTTCTTGAACATGGTCGTGAAGCTCACGCCAAAGCCACGAACCACCTGGGGCAATTCAGCCATCAGTGGGCTCCTCGACGGACTCAGATGATTCGGACAGTGTCGTCACGACGACAGCGGCGCCAACGAGTGTCGTCGCTGTACGTCGAGTGGCGACGAACTCTTGGCCGGGCAATGGTGGGACGGGGAACCCACCCTCGTACGGATCGAATCCGCGAGCCGCTTCTCGAGCCTCAATCGCCTGGGCCGCAGCGTCTTCGCGCGCACTTAAGATATCGAGAACATAGGAAATCACCACGATGACCGCGAGTACCCCAGCGGCGGCGAAGAGCCAACCGCGTACGTCGCCAACATCTTCGTTGCGCAACGTACGAGCAACGGCAACCACGACGATCCACGCGATCGCCACCGGAATCAATACACGCCAACCGAAACGCATGAACTGGTCATAACGCAGTCGCGGCAGAGTGCCTCGCAACCACACAAAGACGAACAGGAAGGCCAAGATCTTGCCAAGCCACCACAAGAACGGCCACCAACCCGTATTGGCACTGTCCCACAGCGAGATCGGCCACGGTGCGCGCCAGCCGCCGAGGAACATCGTGGTCGCCAGCGCGGACACCGTCACCATCGCGACGTACTCGGAGAGCATGAAGAGGGCAAACTTCAGCGAGGAGTACTCCGTGTTGAATCCACCGACGAGTTCGCCTTCTGCTTCGGGCAAATCAAACGGTGCGCGGTTCGTTTCGCCGACCATCGCCGTCACGTAGATCATGAACGACGGGAGCAACAACACGATGTACCAGACGCTCTCCTGAGCGGAGACGATCTGGGACGTGGACATCGATGAGGCGTACAAGAACACCGCGACGAACGACAGGCCCATGGCGATTTCGTAGGAAATCATTTGCGCCGAGGAGCGCAGCCCGCCGAGCAGTGGGTAGGTAGAACCAGACGACCAACCGGCGAGCACGATTCCGTAAATCCCGACTGACGCAGCAGCGAGCACGTAGAGGACTGCGACCGGGAAGTCAGCCAATTGCAGCGTCGTCGCCTGTCCGAAAATACTGACCTCGGGGCCGAGCGGAATGACAGCAAACGCCATGAACGCGGGGACGACCGAGATGATCGGTGCGAGGATGTAGACCGCGCGATGCGCTTGTTTCGGCACGATGTCCTGCTTGAACGCCAACTTGATGCCGTCCATCAGACTCTGCAGAAGGCCAAAAGGTCCGGTGCGGTTGGGACCGAGCCGACTCTGCATTCGCGCGACCACGCGTCGTTCGGCCCAGACCGAGAACAGCACGAACAAAACGAGCAACACGAAGATCGCGACGGCCTTGAGCAGGATCAACCAGAGCGGGTCGTTGATCGACGCCAGTTGGGTAGTCACAGCGGGAGACACCGCAGGAGTCGCCCCCGGTGTTGCGGCAGGCGTCACAACAGCGAACTTCATGCGTGCTCACCTCCACGCGAGACTGCGACCACGTCACCGGCATCGGCGTGCAACGTCGCACGCACAGTGGAACCAAATGAGTTTGTGGGTAACCAGACAACATCGTCTGGGAGTTCAGTGATCACAGCAGGCAGGGAGATCGAGCCGTGTTCAGTTGAGACGGCCACTTCGTCTCCATCGTTGACCTGCAACGCAGCCGCCTTGGCCGCCGAAATCCGAACAACCGCGGCACGCGCGGTGGCTGCCAAATAGGGCTCGCCTTCTTGCAAGGTGCCAGCATCCAGCAGGTGTCTCCATGTCGCGAGTACGGCGTGGGCTGAGTCGACGGTCGCAGTTGCGCTCGCTGCAACGTTGGGTACTTCCGGGCGTACGCCGTTTCCGCGACCCAACGAGTCGAGCTCCTTGCGAAGTGCCGACACATCACCGCGACCAAAGTCGAGGTCCATTTCATCGGCGATCATCGCAAGCACTCGTCCGTCGTTCTGAATCCCCACCTCATGCAGCACGGCGTTGAAGTCGCGGATGCGTCCCTCCCAATCCGTGAAGGAACCGGCCTTCTCGGCCACCGTCGCGACTGGGAACACAACGTCGGCGCGCTCAGTGACATCGGTATGGCGAGTTTCAAGCGAGACCACAAACGGCACGGCATCGATCGCGCTCAAGAATGCGTCCGGGTCGCCTTGATCGTCGGCACTCACACCTGCGACAACCAGTGCGCGGATTGTGTGCTCGGGCGGCTCGTCGCCAGCGACAGCAATCGCATGATGGTCATCATTGATTCGAGCAACGACGTCGTCGGCGCTGCGGCCAACAAGTGAGGGCAAGCTTGCGACGTCGACGCCCCAGACAGCCGCGGTTTCGATGCGAGCGGCCGCGTCGGTGAGGACTCGCCCACCCGGCAAGACACCGGTGAGCGCGCCCGAGTCCAACGCACCGCGTTCGCCGGCACGGCGTGGGACCCAGGCCAAAGCAGCACCGGTGGTGGCCGCCAAATTCGCTGCCGCACTAAGAGAACCAGGGCTCGAGGCCAACCGCTCGCCGACCAGGATGACGGCACCGGGAGCGCGAATTGCCTCACCCAGGTCGCCTTCCGAGAGTGCGTCGAGCGTGGCGGCCTCCGCGCCAGGGATCGTTTGGATCAACTGGGCTGAGAGTCGCGACGAGCCGTCAGTCAGGAGCGGCGAGACCGTGTGGACGCTTACGGCGCCGCGGCGTACCGCCTTGCGAAGCCGCAAGAAGATGATCGGCGACTCCTCCTCGGGCTCGAAGCCGACGAGCAAGACAGTCGGCGCCTTTTCCAGGTCGGAGTACGTGACGCCTCGACCGGTTCCAGCGACAAGCGCCGACAGGAACGCTGCTTCTTCGCTGGAGTGCGGGCGCGCGCGAAAGTCAATGTCGTCGGTGGCCAACACAACTCGCGCGAACTTGGCATACGCGTAAGCGTCTTCTCGCGTCAACCGACCACCGGTGAGTACGGCGGCACGACCGCGAGCGGCGGCCAGTCCCCGCGCGGCGACGTCGAGTGCTTCGGGCCACGACGCCGGACGCAGCTCACCGTCGTCGTCGCGAACCAATGGGTGGGTGAGTCGGCCTTCGCTGATGTAAGGAAAGGCGAAACGACCCTTGTCGCAGTTCCACTCTTCGTTGACTTCGGGCTCATCCCAAGCGAGGCGACGCATGATCGTGGAGCGACGGGTATCCGTCCGCAGGCCGCAACCCGACGCGCAGTGCTCACACACAGTCGGCGCTGACACCAAGTCGAATGGCCGAGACCGGAAGCGGTAACGCGCGCTGGTCAACGCCCCGACGGGACAAATCTGGATGGTGTTTCCGGAGAAGTAGGAGTCGAAGGGCTGGTCGTCCGCGGTTCCGACTTGCTGCTGCGATCCACGTTCGAGCAAGGCGATCAACGGTTCACCCGCGATCTCATCGGCGAACCGCGTGCATCGCGCACAGGACACACAACGCTCACGGTCAAGGAGAATCTGGGCGGAAATGTTGATGGGCTTCGGGAAGGTTCGTTTGGTGCCTGCGAAGCGAGTATCGGCGCGACCGTTGCTCATCGACTGGTTTTGCAGCGGGCACTCCCCGCCCTTGTCGCAAATCGGGCAGTCCAACGGATGATTGATGAGCAGGAACTCCATCACGCCCTGCTGCGCGGCGTCGGCAATCTCAGACGTGAGTTGAGTCTTGACCACCATGCCTTCGCCGAGCGGCGTTGCGCACGACGGCTGCGGCTTGGGCATTCCTTCGATTTCTATCAAGCACATGCGGCAGTTAGCGACTGCGGCGAGCAGTGGGTGGTCGCAGAACCTCGGCACTGCGACACCGAGCAATTCCGCGGCCCGAATGATCAACGTGCCCTTCGGGACGCTAATCACCACACCGTCAATCGTGGCGGTCACGAAACCTTCGGGCACATCCACGGTGCCGACGAGGATCGGCGTGTTTGTGGTCACGGTCATCGCAGCGCCCCCGCGAAGACAGTCGTCGCGACCGGGTCGAAGAGTTCGCTTACGGCGGTGTGAGTGCCCAGCACGAATTCGTCGCGGAAGTACTTCATCGCGGCGGGGTACGGCGTTGCCGCGGCATCTCCGAGTGCGCAGAAGGAACGGCCGAAGATGTTGGCACAAATCTCTTCGAGGTCGGCAAGTTCAGTCTCGGTGCCCGAGGGCAGCATGGTCATGCATGCCGCCGACAAGGTCGGCACCTACATCCCGCACTTCTGCTATCACAAGAAGCTCTCGATCGCGGC